>CAIYMF010000034.1 GCA_903927265.1 uncultured bacterium
CGAGCACTTCAGTGAGAAACTCGACGACAGGCTAAAAGGCGTGATTGCGCCATTGTTGTAGGTCACCGACACCTTGAACTTGAGGGTGACGTTGTCCTGCGCCTTCTGTGAAGGGGTCTGACCAGAGCCTGTGCGAGGGTCGCCCTTGAGGCGAGCATCGAGGTAGAGGTCGCCCTTGAAGTAGGTGGTGGAGTTCGTGGCCGCGCGAACGACGAGTCGAGCGTCAAGGCGGTAGGTGATACCCGACGTGGCGCCCGTGCCGGTTCCGCGGGCGTCGACCTCGAACTTGAGCCGCTGAACGCCCCTCTCAGTTTCGATGCGCGCCTTGACGGTTCCGTCAACGAGCAGGTTGACCTGCTCGCCGTAGGTGATGCGCGTAATAGTGGGGGTCGCCGTGGGCGCGTTGAAGACGGCGCACGGGTTGTTGACAGTGGCCGGCACCTGGAACGGAATGCCACCATCGGAGTGCGAATCAGCACGGGCCGGACTTGCACCCATGATTGCGACAGCGATTCCGGCTGCGGCAAGCGCAGCGGTCGCTCGTGAACGGCGGGATGTCACAGGGGCCTCCTCGGTGAGAATGTGACTGAGTGTGACCTCAACCTAGTGGGGCGGTGGGTGCGCGTGAGCCCCGTCGTGTGTGGTGAACGGTATTCCGTACCCGAAAGAGATTCCCCGTAACTTCTCAGTTACTGGGAGTGATGGTGCTCATTCGCAGACGACGCCGTCATCATCGAGGTCGTGGTACCAGACGTACTCAGGATCGCGATCGCGCTGGTAATGCCCGTAGCCCGCTGCCTTGGCTTGCAAACACGTGGCAAAGCGTGGATCAGTATCGCCCGACACCGGCGTGCCACTGGCTTGCGCACTCCGAAAAAGATAGGTGCCGGTCGTTGCGATGAACAGCACTGCAACGGCGACTGCAGCTGCAATCCACGCCCAACGACGCTGACGGCGAGGACGGGCAGATGCCCCAGCGATCGCGCCTGCGGGGATGTCGATTGCTGGCCGAAGGCAACGCACCAGTGCCGACAGGTCAGCGACTGTCGCGGGCGGATTGTCAGTCTCTTGGTTCAGCAGGGCCGTACGAACGATTTCCAGCGGCTGTGCTGACAGATCGTTCTTGTCGAGAACGATCCAGCGGGGGCATTCGGGAAGTGACAGGTCGCGGGGGATCGTCGAATAGGGAAACGCGACGAGATGCGCCATGCGAACGCGACGGCGATCCCAGGCATCGCGGCTATCAAGGTAGGAACGAAGCGAGTATTTTCCGCGACGCGCTTGACCCACCGGATCGATGGGCTTGCTCACTGATCCGTGTTGAACCCAGTCGGTTCCGTTGTGAGTAACGCGCCCACCCTTGACTTCAATGACAGCGATACCCGCATCGCGAAGTCCCACGATGATGTCGCCTTCATGGTCACCGGCTTGATCGGTGAGTCGAAGGTTGGCGAGCAGGACGTCGTCAGGACCGAGGGCCGCGCGCAACACCTGCCACACGTCCAGCTCGGCCGCGGACCGAAATCCCGGCTCTGGCGGCTCGACGGTCATCTATCCCCCCACTGTGACTGCGCACTAGCGAGCGTATCGGTCGATCAAGTGAGCAGGAATCAGGATGGGCGAAGTACTAGATGTACTGGCGGCGCCGAAGCCACCCCATCGCGGGGGCTCCCCACAATGGCGGCAAATAGAACGTGATCGCCCGGTAAGCGAGAGCGATTGAGAGGGCAGTTGTTGAAGGAACCCCTATCGCAGTGAGGCCGAGAGTGAGCGTTGCCTCAACAACGCCGATTCCGCCGGGTACCGGTGCGATTCCGTTGAGAAGTGCCGCCGCCGTGTTGATGAGAATGAGTTGCGACCACGTTGCCGATTCGCCGAAGGCCAGCATGCACACACCGAGCACACCCGCTTGCACGAGTTGGGCTCCTAGGTTTCCACCAACCATTCGAAGGATGTTGGAAGGTCTGCGCAGCACGTCGAGTGCCGAGTACATTTCGTGTGCTTGTTCTCGCAGCAAGGTGACGCCTTGTCGCACGCGCTCAATCACACGGCGTCGCGTCTTCGGAATCGCGAGTGCGATGAGAATGCCGACGAGGAAGAACGCCGCGATGAGAACGATGAGTCCCATCAGGCTCCACGAACTCGTTGTGCTCGACGTGTCGGTGGTGGAACTGTCGGACGCAGTGGAGGGCTGTGTTGTGAACCCGGGAACGGGCAGAAGCAAGATCGCAATGATGAGAACGAACTGCACCAGTAATCCGGTGAAACTCGCTATCGCACTCGCGGCCACTGATCGGCCGGGAGCCAATCCGAACTGTTGCAGGAATCGCGCCCACAACGCCAGTTTGGCGGCCGTTGACGGAATGACTACCTGAATGAATCCGACGGCGTACTCAAAGATCAACACCGGGAAGTACTTGAGCCGAACGGTGACTGAACCCATTTCAGCGACGGCGTAGAAAACTTGAATAAACAGTGACAACACCAATGCCGCGGCGAGTATGGCGTAGTTTGCATCAGCGAGTGCTGAGATGACTTCCTGCCAGTCGACCTGTGCAACCAGGCCAATCAGAGCGGCAGCCAGCACGATTCCAATGGCGGTCCAGATAAGTCGTGCGGGAGTGACCCGACGCAGTTCAATGCGCTTGGGAATCTCTGTTCCGGCTGCCGACGCGAGTGAGGCGGTGATCTCGTCGATACTCACGGGCGATTGCTTGAGTTGGCCTCGCTGGTGGCGGTTGAGCACGATCGACTGCAGGTAAGGGAGCGCCGTGGTCACTTTCTCGGCGCCGAGCACGTCTACGGCGACGCGCGACGAACGGTCGACGCCCGCAGCGAGTGCGGTGACCACCAGCAACCGAGCGGTGTCGACCCCAGCGTCGTCTTCGTCGAGACCGACGCGGCCCTCTTCAAGATCGGTGATGGCCCAGGTGCCGTCGCTTCGCTCAACGAACGAGTGGTCGGTGACTCCGCCGTGTGAAAGACCGGCGGAGTGCAGTGCCCTCACGCTGTCCATGATCTGCCCGAGAATCGAGTCGGTGACTTCGTCGTCGCCAAGGTCGTCGAGTGTGCGTACTGGCCCCTCCAACGCGAGTAGTCCGTCGCCTCCCACTGAAACACCTGCGGTGAGCACCCCGAGTACCGGAACTCCCGCGCGTTCTGCGAGCAGAGTCACCATTGCTTCGTGCTCGACGGCCTCATCGCGGCCGCGGCTGAGCGATACCTTCTCGCCTCGTCGTCGCACCGCGGTCCAGATAGAGCCGGCAACGTCGGCTTGCTGCGAATCGCGTCCGTACACCTTGATCAGACACGAACGTCCGTCCGCTGCTCGTGCTGACGCTGCCTGAACGCCCGACAGTTCGATGAGAGGTGGGCCAACCTCGTCGACGGGAAATGACAACTCCGCAAGACCCCATGCGATCTGGTCAGGGGTCAGCAATCCTGCGGTTGAGCCTCGAACCAGTCGCACGATAGTGGCCGCGAGTGCACCCACGGCAAGACCGGCGAGGGCGCCCGTGGGGTAACTCAAACCCAGTGCCACTGCTGACAGTGTCCCTGCCAGCAAGATGACGTCACCGACCTTGCGAAGTGCTCCGGTGAGTTCGGGAGCGATCGCCAGCACGACGGCCGACGCGACGGCCACCCGCGCCGCAACAGCGCTGGGAGTCGGATCGGTGGTCACCATCGACTGCCACAACTCAGCGGGCGAAGTTCCCTTCAAGGCTCCGACGGCGAGTGCGAGGACGACTGCCAGTGCGCCGGCGATGACACTGGAGAGAGCGAGTCCGCGTCGACCCGGTCGTATCAGTGCGGTGACGACGAGGATGGCCGACCACAGCAGCAGGCTCAAGTACGACAGCGACCACACCAAACCGATGAGCGGATCAAGACTCTGAAGGGCCGAGCTGATCGCGGTGTCGGCTGATGTGGGGGACTCGCTCAGGAACAGGACGAGTACAACGATGGCGAATGAAATGGCGAGAAGGAGGACATCGGTGGTTCGCCGGTGGCGCGGTGCACCCGGCGCCGACGCGAAGGCGCGAAGCCGCGGTGCCGTGGCCCCCGGCATGTCGCTCACGTGGTGATCCTCTCAGGCAACCCGGGTCAGAAGTCGTGTGCGACACGACTAACGGGTGGTCGCATTATGAGGAGCAGACGAGCGGAAATCAGCTCACGGGACCAACCTCAATGAGCCTCATTGTTGTATCGGTAGCTTTCGCGTGGTCACTACAGTGAGGTCGTGACCGGCTCGGAACGGATAGTGCCCATACCCCTGCACCTACGAGTACAAGGGCGACTGATGCGGTCGCGGCTGATCCCTCATTGGGTAAGGCAGCGCAGCGCCCGTTTGTCGGGCTCTTCTCGTGAGTACCGGCTTGTTGGTTATTCAGATGAGGCACGTTCGCAGATCAGTAACCGCGACGGGTGGCAGCAGGTGCCCGTCGTCGCAAGGCAGCACGCCGCGTGGGAGCACCTTCTTGAGAGCCTGGCGGCCGGAGACAAGCCTCGAGTCGACGTCGACAACCTTCGTGTCGCAGCGTTTCGCGTCGTATCGCCACACGATGTCGTGCTCGAAATCGGATGCGGCAGCGGCTACAACGAGCGACTTCTCACCTCGTTCGAACCGTCTGTGCGGTACATCGGACTTGACTCATCGAGTGCTGCCCTCACGTACGCGCGCCACGTCGAGGATGCAATGCGGTTAGTCGCTGCCGATGCGCTCCGATTGCCACTGCGTGACCGCAGCGTGAGTGTCGTGCTTGATGGGGGGGCTCTTATCCACATCCCGAAGTGGGAAGACGCGCTGCGCGAAGAATGCCGAGTCGCTGCTCGTGCGGTCATCCTGCACTCCGTGACCGTGACAGATGCCTCCCCCACGGCATTCTTGACCAAGCGTGCCTACGGTTACGTTGTCCCCGAGGTAGTCATCGCGCGTTCGGATCTCGAAGCGGTGATTGCTGAGTGCGGTTTCATTGTCGAGTGCGCCCTTCCAGGGATCACCTATGACCTGCAACCTGTCGTCGGGATTCCTACGGTGTCGGAGACGTGGGTGTGTCGTCGCGGCTGACCTTTGCGGGCCACGATAGGTCGCCCGCAACAAGGTGACGCTCGGCTCGACGAATGCTGTGCCGAGATCGAAAACCGCGGAACCCGCGCACTCCTCGTTCTGCGGCCTTCGTGGAGGGCCTCGCGGCTTCGGCCGCTGAAAGATCGGTGACGTACGGCGTGAGGATGAGTTCGCGCACCGCGTCGTTTGCTGTGGTGTTGTAGATCGATAACCGGCACACGTAGTTCTGGCCAACTCTTCGGATTCCATGCATGTGAAAGAACAGCAGAGGCTGTCCATCAACGAGGACCGAGTTGTCGTCGGGTTGTGTGATGGTGTGCGAGCCGAGATTCCAAGGAGCGACATCGGCCCCGGGATGTCCGATGACATGAACTCCTTCGGCAATGTCTGCGAAGGAATCGAGGTATCCCTGGTCTGCGAAGCGGCCGTCAACGGCTTGATCACGGCACCATTCCATGCAGCGTGCGCCCCACCATCCCAGCACTGCGCGCCCGCGCTCGTCGGCGCGAAAGCTAACCCAGCCCACGTTGTAGGTGCCGAAGCGGGTGAGTTCCTCGAGTCCGGGATTGAAGCGATGGGCGATGATGCCGATGCTCGAATGCGCGAGTTCGTCAAAGATCGGTGCGGGATTCGCAGCGAACTTCAGGTCGGCGTCAAGGTAGGTGACCCAGCCACCCTCGCCTGCGAGTGTGAGGGCCAAGGCAGTGACCCACGGAGTGCAGGTAAAGAAGTACTCCGCGCGAGTGCGCTCGGCCTTTCGTTTGCGTAGTTCGGGAAACCGCTGTTCGAGTTCGCGAACCCCGATGGCCATGACGTTCTCGACGCTCCACGCTTTCGTTCGGGCAAGGCTGACATCGTCGAAGCAGACGGCGAGAAGGAGTGAGCGATCGCCTACGGCTCGCAGCGACGACGCCATCAGGTGAGCACGCGCTTCGTAAGCATGGTCGAAGTACGTGCAGTAGATTCGCTGCGGCTTCGACATTCCTCCCCCTCGCCAGAACGGACGTGTGGCTTCGATGGCAGCGTACGCGTCAGGAAATCTTCCTGGGATTCCCCTGCATCGTCTAACCCTGAGTAGCAGTGGTGACGAGTTGGCTGTTCGCCGGGCCATTGATCGCGTTTTCGGTAGTGGACGATTCGTGCGCGGTCGTGAAGTCAACGAATTCGAGGCTGAACTTGCGGGTTTCCTCGGCGTCGAGCACGTGGTGGGGGTGGCATCGGGTAGCGATGCACTGGAACTGTCGCTGCGCGCGCTGGAGGTTGGGACTGGTCAGCGCGTGGTCACTGTGGCGAACGCGGGCTACTACGCAACGGCAGCCATCTGTGCGGTGGGTGCAACCCCGGTGCTCGTTGATGTGAATCCGGTAGACGCCTTGATCGACGTCGAACTCCTGCAGCGTGCACTGTCAGAAGGAGTCGATGCCGTGGTACTCACTCATCTGTATGGAGATGCGAGTCGCGCCCCGCAGGTCGCCGCTCTGTGCAGTTCGGCCGGGGTGCCTTTGATCGAAGATTGTGCGCAGTCAGTCGGCGCGGAAGTGAACGGTGCACGTGCGGGTGCCTTCGGAGCCGTTGCAGCGATGAGCTTCTATCCCACCAAGAATCTGGCCGCACTCGGCGACGGTGGTGCGATAGTGACAAGCGACGCCGGACTAGCTGCAACTGTGCGTCAGCGGGCACATCACGGGTGGGATAGGAGGTTCGAAGTGGTTACCGATGGGGGCAATTCGCGCCTTGATGAAATCCAGGCGGCGATTCTGCGCGAGCGCCTGCCGCTACTTGACCGCGCTAACGGTCGCCGCCGTGATATCTGGTTGGCCTATCGTGATGCGGTAGGCGGATCGACGGCGCAGATGGTGGGCGATGCGACGTCCGGCTCACATAGTGTGCACCTTGCCGTGATGACGTCGCCGAATCGAGATCGAGTGCGTGAGAATCTTCGGACCGTTGGCGTCGAGGCTGATGTGCACTACCCGATCCCCGACCATCATCAACCCCTGTGGCAGTCACGGTTTCCAGTCCCGTCCTTGCCGGTTACGGAGGGTTTCGCACAGTCAGTCCTCACCGTTCCGTGCCATCCGACATTGAGTGACGCCGAGGTTGAACGAGTAGCGAGTGCACTGAGGGTGGCGGTGATGGCCTGATGTCGTTGTATGCGCTGGTCTCGTTGACGTCCATTGTCGATGAGCGTGGCCATGTGGCTGTGGGTGACGTTGGCGGGTCGATTCCATTCGATGTGCGTCGTGTATTCACAGTCAGCGGTGTTCCGGCCGCGACGGTGAGAGGTGGTCATGCGCATCGTGACTGTCATCAGCTATTAGTCGTGGTCAGCGGGTCAGTTCGCGTCGACATTCGAGATTCGGCCGGACCCCACACAGTCGTGTTATCGGATCCCGCCGTCGGGGTGCACATTCCGCCGGGAGTTTTTGCCGCGCAGTCGCAGTTCACACATGGCGCGGTACTGCTGGTACTCGCAAGTCATCCCTACGACCCCGACGATTACATCGACGGGTCGGATGTCGGGGAAACGCACTTCACCGACGTACCGTGACGGAGTGACCGCTCGTTCGGGCCCGATTCGTTCCGCCGCGTTGCGACGCATGGCGTTCGTGGCGATGGTGGGCTTGCTGGCAGTGCTGGTTCCGAGTAGTTGGCAGTGAAATCGAAGACCGTCAGTGTCGGCACTGAACCCGTTCTGTTTGTTCCCTCACCGTCGTCAGATGTCGCCGTCGAGTGACTCGATGCCTGCGGGGCCACCGAGTGCGGCACCCGCTGGGTAGTCGTCGTACGAGCGCGGATCCTCTGCGGGTTCAACGTGAGTGTCGACGATCGCGTGGGGAAGTGCAGCGCGAACCGCGGCCTCGATTTCTTCGATCAGGTCATGTGACTGCTGCACAGTCCAATGGCCTGGCACTAGCACGTGCATTGAGACGAATTGGTCGCGGCCGGATTCGCGCGTGGTGATTGCATGGAAGTGCACATCAGTTGAGACGAATGGTTCGAGTGCTGTCTGCACGGCCTCGCGTTCGGCCGCAGGAAGTGCGGCGTCGAGCAGTCCACGACCGGCCCGATTAATGAGTCGGCCACCGGTGATCAAGATATTGATAGCAACCACGATGGCGATGATGGGGTCGAGCCGCAGCCAGCCGGTGAGACCAACGACCGCGACGGCGGCGACCACTCCGATGCTGGTCCACACATCGGTCATCAGGTGACGGCCATCGGCTTCAAGAATGAGCGAGCGCTGCTGGCGGCCCACGCGAATCAGGAGCAGGCCAACCGCGAGGTTGATTCCTGTGGCAACCATGGTGATGAGTAGGCCGATGCCAAGACTTTCCAGCTCCTGCGGGTGCTGGAGGCGGCCGATTGCTTGCCAGATGATGAGCGCGGCCGCAATAAAGATCATCACACCCTCGGCGCCCGCCGACAGGTATTCGACCTTGCCGTGCCCGAAGTGGTGACTTTCGTCGGCCGGCCGCGCGGCAAAGCGCAATGCCACCAAGGCGATGATGGCCGCCACGAGGTTGACACCGGATTCGAGTGCGTCAGAGAGCAGACCCACTGATCCTGTGAGCAGGTAGGCGCCCGCCTTGAGAGAGATGGTGGCTACCGCGGCCGCAATCGACAACCACGCGTAGCGCGTGAGTTGGGTCGTATGTGATTGCCCCGATGCCACGACTTCATCCTCCCACCACCGAGCGGCTCTAGAGTGAGCAGCATGGAAGGACTTTTCACTCAGGTGCTGCCACTTGCGCTGGGCGCCATGGTGAGTCCGACGCTGCTGACCCTGCAAGTGCTGGTGCTCTCGTCACCTACCAAGCCCAAGCTCAAGGCCTGGGCGCTGACCCTCGGCGCGGCCCTCACGCTGATTGTCTACGCCATTCTCGGCGTCACCGTGCTCAGATCGGTCGGCAATGGGTCGTCGTCAGACACCTCGCACGGATGGACCTACATCATCATCCGTGTTGCCTGCGGGCTGCTGCTGCTCTTGCTGGGCCTACGGGCGTTGCGCGGTAAGCCGACGGCCGGAGAGAATCACCAGTCGAAAGTGAAGACCAAGTTGGCCAGTGCGGGCCCGTTGTTCTACATGCCGGTCGGTTTTGTGGGCATGCTCACCGACGTCTCCTCACTGATCTTGTTTCTGCCGGCCCTGCATGACATCACTCGTTCGAGCGCTGATTCGGCCGCCAAGGCAGTCGTTTTCGGATTCCTGTACCTCATGGTGATGGTGCCTTTGCTCCTTCCGGTGCTGCTGATCACCGTGATGGGTTCGAAGGCCGACGGCATGCTGGCATCACTGAACCGCTTTGTGACGACGAATTCCCGCCGCATCAATGCCGCCATTTGCTTCTTCTTTGCGGCTTACTTGCTATGGACTGGAATTGCGGCGCTGATTGCTCATTGACGGTGCAGATCCGCTCAATCGACAGCATGTTTCCGCTCGCTGCTACTTCCGTGATCTCGTCGCCCTAGACTTCCGGGCATGGCTGACCTGACTCTTGGCGCGCAAATTGACCTCGCAACCGGACAGAAGAGCGAGACGGCGAGCACACTGCCCACGTCCGAACTGACCACGCACGGTGTCATCATCGGAATGACCGGTTCGGGCAAGACAGGTCTGGGTGTGGTGCTGATTGAGGAAGTCCTCAGCGCCGGAGTCCCCGCACTGCTGATCGACCCCAAGGGTGACCTCACCAACCTGCTGCTGCTGTTTCCCGGACTCACCTCCGAGGAATTCCGGCCGTGGGTCAATGAAAGCGACGCCCAGAATGCCAGCCTCGGACTCGACGAGTTCGCAGCGCAGCAGGCGACCACCTGGCGTGAGGGTCTCGAGGGCTGGGGGATTGGTCCTGAGCGACTCGCGGCGCAGAAGGCAGCGGTCGACTTCGCCATTTACACGCCCGGTTCCACGGCGGGACGTCCGCTGAACATCGTCGGATCACTACAGGCGCCGCCTATCGGAACCGATCCTGAAATCATCAGTGACGAAATCGACGGGTACGTCACGAGCATGCTCGGCATGCTTGGCATCAGTGGCGATCCTTTGTCATCGCGCGAACACATTTTGATGGCGAACATCATTCAAAATGCGTGGTCGCAGGGGCAGAGCCTCGAACTCGCCGACCTGCTCGCGCAGGTGCAGCAGCCACCGATGCGCAAACTCGGCGTACTCGAGCTCGATGCGTTCTTCCCGCCGAAGGATCGCATGGAATTTGCGATGAAGATCAACGGATTACTTGCCTCGCCGTCATTCGCAACCTGGCTGCAGGGTGAGCCCATCGATATCCAGTCACTGCTGTTCACCGCCGATGGCCGCCCCCGATGCGCCGTCATCACGACCGCCCACCTGTCAGACGAGCAGCGACAGTCAGTGACGTCGCTGGTGCTCTCGAAGTTGGTGACCTGGATGCGTCGTCAGAGCGGAACCTCCGACCTGCGGGCGCTGCTCTACATGGACGAGGTGGCTGGCTACCTGCCCCCGACCGCCAACCCGCCCACCAAGAAGCCGATCATGCTGTTGCTCAAGCAGGCGCGCGCCTTCGGTCTGGGCGTCGTGCTCAGCACGCAGAACCCTGTTGACCTTGACTACAAGGCCTTGTCTAACACGGGTACCTGGATGGTGGGGCGCCTGCAGACCGAACAAGACAAGAAGCGACTGCTCGACGGATTGTCGAGTGCGACCGGCGGAGTCGACGTCGGCGCTGTGAGCGAGACGCTCGGAAACCTCGGCAAGCGCCAGTTCGTCATGCGCCGCGCCAGCAAGAACGCGCCCGAGGTGATGACCAGTCGCTGGGCGATGAGTTACTTGCGTGGACCGCTCACTCGTGAGCAGATCGGACAGATTGAGCGTGCTCCCGTGGCTCCCGCCGCTCCCGTGGCTCCCGTGGCTCCCGTGGCTCCCGCGGCTCCCGTGGCTCCCGCGGCTCCCGTGGCTCCCGCCGCTGAAGCAGCGGACGCTCCGGTCACTGCGGCCGCTGACGTTCCCTCCGCTCCCGCCGCTTCAGCTCCTCTACCTCCCGCCGCTGCGGTCACGATGGGCGATGACGAGTCGCCGGTGATGCCCTCGATCGCGCCAGGTATTCCGATCGCATTCGTTGACCCGGCGACGCCGTGGCTCGCGGAGGTCGGGGCAGTGTCGGGCGGTTCGCACCTGCGGGCGGCGGCGGTGGCCCGGGTGAATCTGCGCTATGACGACCGACCCAGCAATACTCTTCATAACGAGGAGTACGAGGCAGTGATGTTGCCGCTTCCTGAGGTGCCCACCAATGGATCGCTGATCAGTGTCGACTACGACGATCGCGATCTCATAGCGAATGCCCCCGTGGGGGCCGCGTACGGCTTCGTTCCTGCGGAGGCGAAGAACAAGGTGTACTGGACTGCATTGCAGCGAGCAGTCATCGAGGAACTTACCCGCACGAAGACAACCGAGATCTTGGTCAACACCACGTTGAAGTTGTATTCGCGCGTGGGCGAGACGCCCGAAGAGTTTGCTGTGCGTTGTGATGCGGCCGCCGATCAAGCCGCTGACAAGGCGATGGCGGGGTTGCGTTCGAAGTACGAGACCAAACTCGCCACTGCGCGCGGTAAGGCAACCGACGCTCAGATCACCGCCAATCAGCTTCAGCAGGAGCTGACCTCGAACTACGGCCTCGGGGCAACAGTGGGCAGCGTCTTGGGGGGACTACTCGGTGCGCGTAAGACCCGCGCGCAGATGGCGGCAGATGCCAAGCGTGAAAAGGCGATGCGTGCCAAGGCAGATGCTGCCGTCGCTAAGACTTCGGCAGCGACTGACGCGGCCACGCTGATCGAGCAGCAACTCAACGACGAACTGCTGGCTCTTGACGCCGAGTGGGCTCAGAAGGCCAAAGATGTGACGACCAAGCAGATCACGTTGTCGAAGAGCGATATCACCGTCACTGACTTCCGTTGCGTCTGGATTCCGGTGGCCTGAGCGACTACTGCGGGCAGGCACCCCACATGCCGACCTTGCCCGCTTGTGCCTTCGCCTCGAGTGCTTTGAGGTAGGCGGCATCGCGGTTCGTTCCGCCGAATGTTTCGGTGCGCGCGAAACCGCCGCTCACCATCAAGCCCTGTACGTAGCGACCATCGGGCATCCAGATATCCCACAATTGGCGCTTGTATTTGTCGATCTTGAAACTCTGGTAGGCCGCGGTGATGCGGGTTCCTTTGGGAATCAGTGTGGTGAGCTTGGCCGTGGCTTCCGGACCGTAACACTGCACCGGCGTATTGGGCTTCTTAGTTTCGGGAGTGTCGATACCGATGAGGCGCACCTGAATTTCGGTGCGGTTGCCTGTCTTGGCGCCAATGGTGTCACCGTCGCTGATCCACATCACGGTGGCCGCAAATGCGTCGGCCGGCGGCGCGGGTTGCCCCGCGGGTAGGCCGGTTGAAGTGGTGGACGGGGTGGCCGAGTTCGACGGCTTCACAGTGGACGACGGCGACTTCGTAGGGATTGGAGCCACGGTCGGTTCGGGTTCGGCCTGAGGTGCGAACTTCGCCATCAGCCACACGACAGCGCCGAGAATGACCAGGATCGCAGCGATCACGATTACCCACGCGAGGGCGAAGCGCAGGATCCGAGGCACCGATCAATCATGACTGAAAGCGCGGGCAATCTCCTGCTGTGGTGCATGAAGGTGTGCACCCCGCTGCGGGCCCACACCGATGCGGTGCGGCAGGGACTCTGTCAGACTTCGGGTGTGACTCTTCCTGACTCAGCGCGCGCACTGATCGAATCGGGTCGTCTGGCCCACCTCGGCACCACGAATGCTGATGGCAGTCCGCAGGTATCGGTGGTGTGGGTCGGACTTGACGGTGATGACATCGTGGTGGCACACCTTGGGACTGGTGCCAAGATTGGCAATATCGAGCGTGATCCACGAGTCGTGCTGAGTTTCGATGCCGAGGAGCGCAATGAAGTCGGCATGCACTTCACGCTGATCGTCCACGGGGAAGCAACTCTGACTCCCGGTGGAGCACCCGAACTGCTGCAACAGCTGGCGCATGTCTATGTGGGGCCCGACGCGGTGTTTCCGCCATTCCCCGACGCACCGCCTGGGCACATCATTCATATCCGCCCACTGCGAATAGGTGGCGTGGGACCGTGGGTCGACGATTGATTCGTCGCGCACTCTAGGGGGCGGTAGCTCAGTTGGTTAGAGCCCCGGACTCATAATCTGGTCGTCGCGGGTTCGAGCCCCGCCCGCCCCACCCCTTGCGTGTGTAGTTCCGGCTGGTGCTTGACACTCCTGTGATGTGGTGGAGCTGAGTGTCATGGAGCAGAGGTATCAAGCGGTGTCGTTCGTGGTACCCCTTCCCTTACCGGGGATTGCCGTTGCGAGATCTGTCTACCGTCCGGGCGCTCAGCTACCCCGGTCAATGTGAGTGTCTGATAACGTAAATTCCGAGTCGGGTACTTCTTGCAGATTGTTGCGGAAAGTGATCCTTCGCCCCGCGCAAAAAGTCAGGAAAATAATGAGAATTGCTGTGATTGGCGCGTCCGCGGGGCTTGGGCTCGAGACCGTGAAGTGTGCCCTGAGCCGGAACCACGATGTCACGACTCTTTCACGTTCGCACGTCAAAGTCGCTGACGACCGGACCGTTACTGAGGTGCTGGGGAGTGCCACCGAAGAGGCTGACCTCGCCCGTGCTAGTGCCGGTGCAGATGCTGTCATTGTTACCTTGGGCCTTGCGAGCAATCGAGAGGCGACCACTTTGTTTTCGGACTGCGCCACACTCTTAGTGAAGCTGAACGAGGCCGGACCGTCAGATGTTCCGTTCTTGTTTGTCACTGGATTCGGCGCCGGGGCGAGCCACGATTTCGCGACGCCCGTCGCGAAGCTGCTGCTCAAGTACGTATTGCGAAATTCCTACGCCGACAAGACGCGGATGGAAGAAATCGTCGCCAGCTCGAGCATGAATTGGATCGTCGTTCGGCCGGGCAGGTTGCTCGACGGGAAGCTCACGGAGAACTATCGGACCGAGAACTCCCTGTTTCCCGGCATGAAAATCGGCGGAACAAACAGGGCCGACGTGGCCGCATTCTTAGTGGACCAGGCGGAGAACCCTACTGAGCTGCGTCAGTACGTTGCGATCTCTGGCAAATAGGAGGAAACGTGTCAGTAGTAGAACTCGTGCTGAAGACACTCCAGAATGACTCTGCGGTCGCGTGGTCGAAGCACGATCCGGTGCGGCCCATCGACCTGCTGCGTGCGATCCCGCCCCACCCCTTAAGTAGCAACGAGCACCGCTTCTGTGAGCGTAAAGCGCCCGAATGGGGCCTTCCACGCTCATAGAACGATGAATTCCCGATATGTCGGC
>CAIYMF010000035.1 GCA_903927265.1 uncultured bacterium
TCTGGTGGATCCTCAGACGGCGGCGGATTCCCTTGGGGTTGGTTGCTGATTGGTGCCGGAGCCGCGGGCGCTGGCGGTGCAGTCACCTATAGCGTGCGCAAGAAGAAGAAGGCGGAGGCCGATCAACTTGCCGCCGTTAAGTCAGTCATCGACGAGGACGTGACCTCCTTCGGCGAGCAGGTCGCAGCGTTCGATATCACCGACCAGCGACTCGATGATGCGGGACGCACCGATCTGCAGTCGGCCATTGACTCCTACCGCAAAGCGAGCGACGGTGCCGATCGGATGACCAACGCCAAAGAAGCGTCAGCGATCACGGCGAACCTCGAAGATGGCCGTTACGCGATGGCGTGCGTGTTTGCCCGCGTCAACGGCGCACCTCTCCCCGACCGACTTCCGCCCTGCTTCTTCGATCCCCGGCACGGCCCAAGCGCCACCGAAGTGCCGTGGGCACCACCCGGCGGTGCCGAGCGCAAGGTTCCTACGTGCGCCGCCTGCGCGCACACCGTGGCTACCGGACACACACCCCAATCACGTGAGGTTCCGGTTGGTGTCGGCGGCGACACGCGCCCCTACTGGCAGGCAGGTCCGATGTACGGCCCCTACGCCGGCGGCTACTTCGGCTCCTACGGTTCGATCCTCCCGCAGATCATGGTCGGAACCATGCTCGGAAACGCTCTCTTCCCGCCCACCGTCGTTGTCGATAACGGCGGCGGCATGCAGGGTGACTTTGGAAATGGCGGCGGAGGTGGCTTCGGCGGCGGCGATTCTGGGGGCGGCGGCTTCGGTGGAGGCGACATGGGCGGTGGTGGAGACTTCGGCGGCGGCTTCGGTGGAGGCGACTTCTAGTCGCTTCGCGCACGACACCCTGCCCTAGGCACCTCGCGCGAATGTCCATTCTCTGAACAAATACGCACGCTGAACGTGTCTCTTTGCCCAGAGATGAGGGATTCTCTACTCGCTCGTGACCGAACTTTCCGTTCCCATAGCGTGCAAGCGACGCGCGGCTTCGGCGATCGATCCGGAGAGTGACGGGTAGACCGTGTACGTCAGCGCCAACTGGTCGACGGTGAGTCGCTGATCGACCGCAAGTGCAATGGAATGAATCAATTCGCTCGCACGCGGCGCCACCACGACGCCGCCCACCACGATGCGAGTACCCGAGCGGGCAAAGAGTTTGACGAACCCGTGCTCGAGACCGAGCATCTTGGCGCGCGCATTCGTTGCCAATGGGAGCAAAAGGGGAACCGCTCGGATTCGGCCCTCATCGAGGTCACGCTGGGTGGCTCCGACCGTTGCAATCTCCGGATCTGTGAACACGGTGCTAGAAACCGCGCCGACATCAAGCGGAGTTACCGCGTCGCCGAGTGCGTGCCACATCGCGATACGTCCTTGCATGGCGGCAACCGACGCGAGCATGAACACGCCGGTGCAATCACCAGCCGCATAGACACCTCGCACCGAGGTGCGCGACACCCGATCAACCTCAATGTGACCTGACTCGCTCACACGCACGCCTGCGACATCGAGGCCAAGATCGTCAGTGTTCGGAATCGATCCGACCGCCATCAAGCAGTGCGACCCCTCAACGGTTCGCCCGTCATTGAGAGTGACTCGCACGCCTTCTCCGTGCCGCACGGCCGCCACGGCCCGAGATCGACTCATCACCGTCATGCCGCGAGAGGCGAACACATCTTCGATAACTTGCGCAGCGTCCGGATCTTCACCCGGCAACACGTGATCGCGTGACGACACGAGCACCACGTCACTACCCAACTCGCGGTAGGCGCTGGCGAATTCAGCACCGGTCACTCCCGAACCGACCACGATGAGTCGCTCAGGGAGTTCGGTCAACCCATACAACTGCTCCCACGTCAGGATGCGGTCACCGTCAGGCTCCGCGCCTGTCAGGGTGCGCGGGCGTGCTCCGGTCGACAACAGCACCACCTCGGCCTCAACGACGCGTTCAGCGCCGCTGCGTTCGGTGACGTGCACTGTCTGCGCATCGACGATGCGACCAGTTCCGTGAATCACACGAATACCTTCACGCCCGAGACGTTCCTCGATGTCGTCGCTTTGCGCCTGAGCCAGCGCTGCAATTCGGGCGTTGACCTGGGCAAGGTCGACGCTGAGGGCAGACGATCGCAGGGGACCGGCTCGATCAAGCACGCCGAGCGCACCACTGTGACCGGCCTCCGCCATCACTGAGGCAACTGCAATGAGTGCCTTGGAAGGAACACAGTCGGTGAGAACCGCGGAACCGCCGAGACCGTCGCGATCGACCACCGTGACCGTCGCACCGAGCTGCGCGGCCACCAGAGCGGCCTCGTACCCACCGGGGCCCCCGCCCACAATCACCACCGCTGTCACGCCCGCCATTGTGACCCAGACTCGCTGCGCCTCTCCCCTCGGGTGCTCTGACGCGCCTATTCTTGGCCCATGGCCCTCTACGCCGCCTACGGGTCGAACATGAACCCCGAGCAGATGCTCGAACGCGCGCCCGCATCACCTGAGGCCGGAACCGGATGGATCAACGGCTGGCGGCTCACCTTTGGTGGGGAGGATCTCGGCTGGGAAGGCGCACTTGCCACCGTCGTTGAAGAACCGGGCTCACAGGTGTTCGTGATGCTGTACGACCTCAGTCCCGCTGACGAGCGCGCCCTCGACCGCTGGGAAGGCGGCGACCTCGGCATCTACGTCAAGGTTCGCGTCCGCGTCGACACTCTCGAGGGCGAACAGGTGGCCTGGCTGTACGTACTCGATGGCTACGAAGGTGGCCTGCCGAGTGCCCGCTACCTCGGAATCATGGCTGACGCAGCAGAGGCAGCCGGGGCTCCCGACGATTACGTGGCTGACCTGAGGTCACGCACCTGCCGATCAATCGGGCCTTAGCCAGCGCACCAAAGCACCCGAGGGCGTGACGCGTGAGAGTGCCCTCGGCTACGGTCGGCATATGTCCGCGCCCCCCGCCACGCCCTTGGACGACGCCGGCGCACTCGCCGCTGAGGCCGCCCGCACGATTGCTCATCGCACAGGAGTGCTCGGGCATGACATTGCCGTGGTGCTGGGTTCGGGCTGGGCTGGCGTGGCAGATGCACTGGGCCACACGGTCGCCGAACTCAACCAAAGCGAAGTTCCGGGCTTTTCGCAATCGCCGGTCGTGGGTCACGCGGGCAAGATCCGCAGCATTCGCGCGGGAGACCGCGCCGTCCTCGCCTTCCTCGGCCGCACGCACCTCTATCAAGATCTCGGAGTCGACGCCACCGTTCACTATGTCCGCACGGCCGCTGCTGCCGGATGCCGCACGCTTGTCGTGACCAATGGTTGCGGCGGCTTGCGCGAGGAGTGGCCACCCGGAACACCGGTGCTGATCCGCGACCACATCAATCTCACCGGAATCACTCCCCTGCGAGGCGCCACCTTCGTTGACCTCACCGACGCCTATTCAGCACGCCTGCGCGCAATTGTTCAAGCAGTTTCCCCCGGAATTCCCGAAGGCGTCTACACACAGTTCCACGGCCCTCAGTACGAAACGCCTGCCGAAATCGGAATGGTGCGTGCCATCGGTGGCGACCTCGTCGGAATGTCAACGGCGGTTGAAGTCATCGCGGCACGTGAGGCCGGACTCGAGGTACTCGGCATCTCACTTGTCACCAACTATGCGGCCGGAATGACCGGTCAGCCCATCACCTCCGAAGAAGTTCTCGACACCGGCCAGGCGTCGGCTACCCGCATCGGTGACCTTCTCGCGCGCTTACTTCCCGAGGTCTGACATGAGCGTCGAGCCCTCCCTGGCCCTCCGAGTGCGCACCTGGATCGACGACGACCCCGACCCGATGACCCGCGCCGAACTCGAAGCGACCCTTGCCGAGGCGCAATCGGGTGACCGAGCAGCGCTCGGCCACCTCGAATCAGCGTTCAACGGCACGCTGCAATTTGGTACCGCGGGATTGCGTGGCCAGATGGGCGGCGGCCCCAACCGGATGAATACCGCGGTCGTGCGCCGTGCCTCTGCTGGGCTGGCCGCGCATGTCGTTGCCACTCACGGTCGCACCGCCGTCATCGGCTACGACGCGCGTCATCACTCCGATCAGTTTGCCCGCGACACCGCTGCCGTGATGAGTGCTGCCGGGCTTGATGTGTTTGTCTTGCCGGAACCTCTCCCAACTCCCGTTCTCGCCTTCGCGGTGCGAAGCCTGAGTGCCGACGTGGGGGTCATGATCACCGCCAGCCACAATCCAGCACTCGATAACGGCTACAAGGTCTATCTCGCAGGCGGTTCGCAACTGGCTCCACCGACCGATGCTTCGATCGCGGCACTCATCCAAGCGGTCGGACCAGTACGCGCCATTCCTGTGAGCGACCGTTGGGTCACACTCGGAAACGAGTTGCTTGATGACTACCTCACCCATGCGGCGAATGTGGTGGCTGGTGCAGCACCTCGCACCCTGTCACTCGTGCACACCGCGATGCATGGAGTTGGTACGCGCACGTTCACGGAAGCATTCGCCCGCGCTGGCTTCGACCCCGCTACCGAAGTCATCGAGCAACGCGACCCCAACCCCGACTTTCCCACGGTTGCCTTTCCTAACCCAGAAGAAAAGGGAGCGATGGATCTGGCACTCGCGATGGCGGCGAGTTGCAACGCCGATGTCGTAATCGCGCACGATCCCGATGCCGACCGATGTGCAGTGGGTATCGCGAGCAACGAGTCACATCGCATGCTCAGCGGCGACGACGTTGGCTCATTGCTCGCGTGGTGGGCGATTGATCGTGCACGCCGGGGGTGGGCGCCTGCACCACACGGAACGTTCGCTACTTCAATCGTCTCGTCCTCACTGCTCGCGTCTATCGCCGCAGACGCCGGCCTCCGCCACCAAGAAACGCTCACCGGATTCAAATGGATCGGCGCTATTTCCGACCTCGCCTACGGATACGAAGAGGCTCTCGGATACTGCATTGATCCCGAGCAGGTACGAGACAAAGACGGCATTACTGCGGCACTTCGAGTCGCTGAAATGGTCGCGGCACTCAAGGCCGAGAGCAGCACCGTTGACGACGTGCTCGACGAGCTTGCACGCACGCACGGCGTGCACGCCACCTCGCAACTGTCGTTGCGTTTCGCCGACGTCAGTGAGGTTGCACCCTTACTCGCCGGTCTGCGAGACCACCCGCCGACAACACTGGGCGCACTCGCCGTAACTGAGGTCAACGATCTCGCCGAGGGCTACGGCGGACTCGACCCCACAGAAGGTCTGCGCTACGCGCTCGGTGCCGCCGGTCGCGTCATCGTTCGCCCCAGCGGAACCGAGCCGAAACTCAAGTGCTACCTCGAAGTTGTCGTTCCCGTTTCCGAGAGCGACGTCAGTGTCGCTCGCGCACAAGCCGACGTGTTACTCAATGCGATCCGCGACGACTTGTCTGCGCACTTACGACCCTGACGACGACTCGTCTCCACGCACGAACGAGTACGAGCACAGATCGTGCCGGCCGTCGACCCGCATCTGCGCTGACCTCAACACGCCCTCGCGCGTGAAGCCCGCTCTCTCGAGTGCACGCTGCTCAGCAATGTTCGTTACATCGGTCGACGCTTCCACGCGATCGAGTGGCGTCGTCGCCAGCAGATGTCGCGCGAGCACGGCTTGCGCGACCGAACCGATGCCACGACCCTGCGCCGATTCGGTGAGCCCGATGCCGATGTTCCAGGCACACGATCCAAGGTTGGGCCCGTAGTGCACCCGATGCCAACTGACATGGCCCACCGCGTCGCCCTCACACTCGATGACCAGCCGTTCGATATGGCCCACTGTCTCGCTGAGCGGCAACTTCTCGCCCCACTCGTCGTACTCGGAACTCGAATCAGGTAACGGCTCACCCTCGATCGAAGGTCGCAGGATTACCGTGTCACCAGTTGGGGTGCGCCCTTCAAGACTGGCACTCATGCCATCGCGTCCAACACCTCAACGACCATCTCAACAGTCGTGGCCGGGTGAAGGAACGACAGTCGGCCCACGAGTTCGCCATCCCAGCGAGTGGGCTGCACGAAGGCTCGCTGACGTTCCAGTAGATCAGTTGACCACCGCTCGTACTCCTCAGCGCCCCAGCCCTCACGACGGAAGATCACGTTCGACAACTCCGGGTCGCGCAACAAGGTCAGGTACGGTCGCTCGTGCACAAGTTCGACGGTGGTACGAGTGAGCTCAATGGCGGCCTCAACCGCATCGCGATAGGCATCGAGCCCGTTGACGGCCATCGAGAACCACAACGGAAGTCCGCGCGCACGCCTCGTGAGGTGATACGCGTAGTCGGTTGGATTCCATTCATCGGGATCATCCCCGTGGATGGAATCGAGGTACGGCGCATCTTGAGTGTGTACCGCCTTTGCCAATTCCGGCTTGCGGTAAAGGAGGGCCGCGCAGTCGAACGGCGCGAACAACCACTTGTGCGGATCAATGACGAGCGAATCAGCATGCTCAATGCCGTCATAACGGTGCCGGACCGACGCTGCCAGCAGTCCTGCGCCGCCATACGCACCGTCAACATGGAACCAGATGTTGCGCCCCTTGATCGCGGCAGCAACTCCGGCGAGGTCATCGATGATGCCTGCGTTAGTCGTTCCTGCCGTTGCGACGATCGCACACACACTCTCTGCGTGCCCGTCAACGTCGAATGCCGCACGCACCGCTTCTTCGGTGAGGCGTCGATCGAGCGTGGGAATGACCAGCGCCTCAAGATCAAGCATCCGCAGGGTATTGCCAATGGACGAATGGGCCTGGCTGCTGACCGCGACACGCAAGTGAGCGCGCGGATCACCAAGTCGTCGCCGCGCCGTCTCACGCGCTACGACTAGGGCCGACAAGTTTCCGGCAGATCCACCTGAAACAAAAGTGCCGCCTGCACGGGCCGGAAGCCCCGCGAGGTCACTGAGTACCCGCAAGACCTGATTCTCGGCAGCCACTGCCCCGGCCGCTTCCAACCATGAAATGCCCTGCAGCGATGCACACGACACGACCGTGTCGAAGAGCAAGGCCGCCTTGGTCGGGGCGCTGGGAATGAACGACATGAATCGCGGCGAGTCAGCAGAGATCACGTGCGGCGCAAGGCGCGTCGCGTAGATATCGAGTACCTCGGAGGCATCGCGACCTTCATTGGTGATCACACCGCTGAGGGCATCTGCGAGGTCAGCCGCCTTGCCCGGATGATCAAGGGGCGCCTCGGCCATCGCCAATCGACTTCGCACGTAGCCAAGAACGAGGTCAGTCATCTCGGGGTCGAAGGTGTGCATGCGGGCAGGATCTCGGGGGGAGGACACCCTGTAGAGGGTAGCGGCACGATTCGCTAGCCTGACCGGCGTGACAGCCGAGCCCGACTGGGGCGTTCCACTCGAGGCGGTTTCCGGAAAGCCTGGCTTTCCTACCGTCTACTTCGCCCGCGACAGACGCGACGAGGGCACCATCGCTGATTTACTTCCCGGAACGCCCTCGCAGGAGGCTGTAGCCGACCTTCTCCTGACCCGCCTACCCGGGTGGCAGGTGGCGGCCGAGCCCGATCTAGGCCGTCGCTTGCTCGCTCACGGAGCCACGATCGCCCGCCATGCCCACACCATGGCGATCCAGACGTCACGGGCGCCCGACAGTTGGCGCAACATCGAACCCGGACCCGGTCTTCGCCTCGAAGCAATCGACGTCACCACCCTGCGCCCCAACGCACTCATGCCGTCGCAGATCGCTGCGTACCCGCCTGATCACCCCGATCACGAGGACGAAACCGGAACCCTCGGCCTACTGGTCATGATCATGGGCGGCGATGTCGTGGGTGATTTGTTGCCCGAATCGTCTGTCGTTTGGGCCGGAGACACCGTCGTTGCCGGGCTCATCGTCAACCAGCGCGCCGGAACCTCACCTGCTGGAGGCGCGTGGGTAGCGGACGTGTGGCGACACCCTGACTATCCAGGCACGGGCACCGTTCTCCTCAAACGCGCGATCGTCGGCATGCGCGACCGGGGAGAATCACACCTGACCCTCACCGTGACGGAAGGAAACCCGGCACGAGCGCGCTACGAGAAACTCGGCTTCGTTCACGCCACCGAGGCTCTTCGGGTGAAACTGCCGGCGGGCACCATCGATGACGGCCAGGCAACAGCAACCGGCTGGTACCTCGAATCCTGGCGGCTGCGAGCGCGCCGGTGTACGCCCATCGACGACCACACGTTCACCGTGCACGATGAGCGATTCCCTGACTCGTTCGAACACAATCGACTCATCACCGACGCTCCCCATAGCGCTAACCAACTGCTCGCACTAGCCGATGAGCACCTCCTCACAAGCGGGTTTCGTCAAATCGAAGTGCTCGGAGACCTCGATCCAGAAGCCATCCTGTTGCTCACCGACATGGGATACGTGCACCACGAGATCGTCCTGATGTCCCGCCGCACCCTTCCGAGTGACGACCGCGCACGCGACTCGCGAGTGGCTGTGGTTGACGAAAGCGTGGTCGCACCGTTCGTCGCCGAGCAGTGGCGCATCGACCTTCCTGACGCGACCGACGAGGTAATCGCCCAACTCGTTGCGCGGCGCGAAGTTCTCGACGTGGGTTCGCGAGTTGTTCGACTTGCCGCCTTCGTCGATGAGCGCCTAGTCGGAAGCGTCGATGTAGTGATGCGTGGCCCGATCGCGGAGGTCGATGCACTCGGGGTAAACCCAGAGTTCCGTCAGCAAGGACTCGGCGATGCACTGTTTGCGGCCGCCCATGCTGAAGCAGCGGCGTTGGGGTGCGACGTTCTGCTACTCGGCGCTCTGCACGACGACTGGCCGCGCGAATGGTACGAGCGGCTGGGGTACACCACAGTGGCTACGTCGCACGAGTTCACGCTGCCGAAAGCAGAGCCCGCCTAGTTGTCGGTTGCGCCGTCGCGCTCAGCAATGAGTTGCCCGTAACCGGGCTTAATGACGTCGTCGATGAGTGCGAGCCGCTCATCGAAGTGCAGGAATGAACTCTTCATCGCGTTGACTGTCACCCATCGAAATTCCTCGAGTCCCCAACCGAGTGCCTCTGACAGTTGCAGCATCTCGTTGGTCATCGAGGTGTCACTCATCAAACGATTGTCAGTATTGAGCGTGACCCGAAAACGCAGACGTGACAACACGTCGATGGGATGGTCAGCGAGTGACGTCGCCGCTCCCGTCATCACATTGGAGGTCGGACACAGTTCAAGTGGAATGCGACGATCACGAACGTAGGAAGCCAACGGACCGAGCTCAATCTGACCGTCAGGTTGCACGGTGATGTCATCGATGATGCGCACTCCGTGACCGAGTCGGTCGGCCCCGCACCACTGAATTGCCTCCCAAATACTGGGTAGGCCGAATGCTTCACCCGCGTGAATCGTGAAGTGCGCATTCTCGCGCTGCAGGTATTCGAACGCACCGAGATGTCTGGTGGGAGGGTAGCCTGCCTCGGCGCCAGCGATATCGAAACCGACCACTCCCTGATCGCGATAGCGAACCACCAATTCGGCAATCTGCTGCGACCTCGCAGCCGTACGCATGGCAGTGAGAAGAACGCCGATGCGAATCGAACGGCCGTCGGCCGCGGCTAGAGCGACGCCTTCTGCGAATCCAGCGAGGACCGCTTCAACAATGGCGTCGAGGCTGAGCCCTTGCTCGGTGTGCAACTCGGGTGCGAATCTCACTTCGGCATACACGACCGAATCAGCAGCGAGATCAATGGCGCATTCACGAGCAACGCGAACGAGTGAATCCGCTGTCTGCATGACGGACACCGTGTGTGCGAATGTCTCGAGGTACTGAACCAGCGAGCCAGAAAGGGCAGCCTGATGAAACCACTGAGCCAGTTCATCAACCTCGGTCGAAGGAAGGACATGTCCGCACTGTTCGGCCAGCTCAATCACTGTCTGAGGCCGCAGTCCCCCATCGAGATGATCGTGAAGCAACACCTTCGGTGCGCGCCGAACTCGCAGTACGTCCGCTGGCGAAGGGGCTGTCATGTCAGACTCCGAATCGATCGTTGAGGGTAGCCCGACCCTATGCCCGGTCACGAGGTCGTGCGGTCCAGATGCCGAGCAAGACTGCGGTCGATCTAGAAAATATCCGGCGGGATGTACTGGCCCCACACTGCGCGCAGGGCATCGCTAACCTCGCCGACAGTGGCGTACGCGGCCAACGCCCGCTTCATTGGATACAAGACGTTGTCACCCGACTGCGCTGCGTGAGAAACATCGGCGAGCGCCGCCTCAACATCAGCAGTGGATCGCTTCGCTCGCAAGGTCGCCAATCGGGCGGCCTGCTGTTCGCCGATCGCCGGGTCGACGCGCAGTGGTTCGTAATGCTCTTCGGAATCGACGGTGAAACGGTTGACGCCCACGACGACGCGCTCGCCTGAGTCAATGCCTTGGGACACCTCGTAGGCCGATTGCTCAATCTCGGACTTCTGGAAACCTCGTTCGATCGCCGACACCGCACCGCCCATGTCTTCGATGCGCGACATGAGGTCATTGACGCCCGCCTCGATTTCGTCAGTCAGCGCCTCGACGACGTAAGACCCAGCAAACGGATCGACGGTGTGGGTGATGTCAGTCTCATAGGCCAATACTTGCTGCGTACGCAGAGCCAACCGGGCGGCTTTCTCGGTGGGAAGTGCGATCGCCTCATCAAAGGAGTTGGTGTGCAGTGACTGAGTGCCTCCGAGCACGGCAGCAAGCCCTTGCACCGCCACTCGCACAAGATTGATTTCAGGCTGCTGCGCGGTGAGTTGCACGCCGGCGGTCTGCGTGTGGAATCGCAGCATCAGACTCTTGGGGTCTTTGGCTCCGAATTCATTGCGCATAATCCGCGCCCAAATGCGACGTGCCGCCCGGAACTTCGCCACTTCCTCGAGCAGCGTCGTGCGCGACACGAAGAAGAAGGCCAATCGAGGGGCGAACTCGTCGATCTCCTGACCGGTGGCGAGTGCGGCACGCACGTACTCGACTCCGTCGGCCAATGTGAAAGCGATCTCCTGAACAGGAGTCGCCCCGGCCTCGGCCATGTGATAACCCGAGATCGAGATGGTGTTCCAGTTCGGAATCTCGGCGCGGCAGTAGGCAAAGATGTCCGTGATCAATCGCAGCGAGGCCGCTGGCGGATAGATGTAGGTGCCGCGAGCGATGTACTCCTTGAGTACGTCGTTCTGAATCGTGCCGGTGAGTTGGTCGCTGCTGATTCCGTTTTCTTCTGCAACCAATTGATACATGAGCAGCAAGATCGCCGCCGGCGAGTTGATCGTCATCGAGGTCGAAACCTGATCGAGCGGAATATCGCGGAAGAGCAGGCGCATGTCGTCAATGGAGTCGATGGCGACGCCCACCTTGCCCACCTCGCCATGTGCGAGCGGGTGATCGGAGTCATAGCCCATTTGGGTGGGCAGGTCGAAGGCCACGCTCAGCCCGGTAGTTCCGGCCGCCAGCAACTGGCGGTACCGCGCGTTGGACTCAGCGGCCGTGCCGAATCCAGCGTATTGACGCATCGTCCACGGCCGGCCGGTGTACATCGTCGGATAGACGCCACGGGTGTACGGGTAGTGCCCAGGCTCACCCAACGCAGTGTCGGGGTCCCATCCGGCTAAGTCAGCAGCCGTGTAGACCGGCTTGAACGGAAAACCGGACTCAGTAGTGGCCATCGCTCCTCCTCGCGGTTCAGACGGAACCGCAGAGCGGCCGTCGCACACGTGAAAGGCTAGTCGCGCCCTTCGTCAGGCTCACACCCGCTCTGGCACCCCCGTCCATGACGTAGATCACAGCCCCGCTGAGCCATCTTCGTCTGTTCGCATTGCCACGCTCACCACTATCATCAAGAGCACCACGGGACCCTCGGACGGCCCCGTCACCTCACGCTCTTCGAAGGGTCGGACATACGTGGCCACACTGCCGGACGCCTCGCGCACAGCGGGGCGCGCGACCATCTCCCAGCGCACCCTCCGCACCGACAAGTGGTGGCTTCAACCGCTCATCACGGTCATTGTGCTCGTGTCGTTCGTCATCTACTCGACGTGGCGCGCGTTCTCGAACGCCAACTACTTCTACGAGCCCCTGATCTCGCCGTTCTATTCGCCGTGTCTGGCAACGAGTTGCGTTGAAGGTTCGACCAACTTCACGCCCTTCGGCGGTTGGTGGATCCTGTCTCCGGCCCTCATCATTTTGATCATCCCGCTCGGCTTCCGGATGACGTGCTACTACTACCGCAAGGCCTACTACCGTTCGTTCTGGCAGTCGCCTCCGGCCTGTGCCGTTTCCGAGCCACACAAGAAGTACACCGGCGAAACCCGCGAACCGCTGATTCTCCAGAACTTCCACCGCTACTTCTTCTACCTGGGCCTCCTGCTCAACATCGTGCTGACCTACGACGCGATCATCGCCTTCCGTAACCACGATGGCGAGTGGTTCCACATGAGCGTCGGAACCGTGGTGCTGCTGGCAAATGCCACGTTGCTGTGGATGTACTCACTTTCCTGCCACTCGTGCCGTCATGCCCTCGGCGGTCGACTCAAGCACTTCAGTAAGCACCCGGTGCGCTACAAGTTCTGGACCGTCGTGTCACGACTTAACACCCGCCACCCGATGTTCGCGTGGTTGTCGCTCTTCGGAGTTGCCCTCGCTGACTTCTACGTGATGTTGGTCGCGCAGGGCACCATCCAGAACCTCTACTTCTTCTAAACCACCCTCCCTCTCCGAGCAAGGAACACCAGATGTCTGAGATTGAGCGCCACTCCTACGACGTCGTGATCATCGGTGCAGGCGGAGCAGGTCTTCGTGCCGCCATCGAGGCCCGCTCACACGGCCTTCGCACCGCGATTATCACCAAGTCGCTCTTCGGCAAGGCCCACACGGTGATGGCCGAGGGTGGAATCGCCGCGTCGATGGGAAACGTCAACTCCAACGACGGCTGGCAGGTTCACTACCGCGACACGATGCGCGGCGGCAAGTTCCTCAACCACTACCGCATGGCTGAGTTGCACGCTAAGGAATCCCCCGACCGCGTGTGGGAACTCGAGGCGTGGGGCGCACTCTTCGACCGCACCGCCGACGGCAAGATCAGCCAGCGCAACTTCGGTGGGCATGAGTACCCGCGCCTGGCCCACGTCGGCGACCGCACTGGCCTCGAACTCATTCGCACCCTGCAGCAGAAGATCGTGTCGCTGCAGCAGGACGACTTCAAGGAGTTCGGCGACTACGAAGCACGCATCCGCGTCTTCGCCGAGTGCGCCATCACCGACTTGTTCTTCGAGGGTGAGGGAGATGGGCGTCGGGTTGCCGGTGCCTTCGGATACTGGCGCGAGACCGGTAACTTCCTTGCTTTCGAGGCGCCCGCCGTGGTCATCGCAACAGGCGGAATCGGCAAGTCCTTCAAGGTCACCAGCAACTCGTGGGAGTACACGGGCGACGGGCACGCACTCGCGCTTCGTTCCGGAAGCACGCTGGTCAACATGGAGTTCGTGCAATTCCACCCCACCGGCATGGTGTGGCCGCCCAGCGTCAAGGGCATCTTGGTCACCGAATCGGTACGCGGTGACGGTGGAGTTCTGACCAACTCCGAGGGCCGGCGCTTCATGTTCGACTACATCCCCGACGTCTTCAAGGCGCAGTACGCCGAAACTGAAGAAGAGGGTGATCGCTGGTACACCGACCCCGAAAACAACCGTCGCCCACCTGAACTACTCCCCCGCGACGAGGTGGCCCGCGCCATCAACAGCGAGGTCAAGGCCGGCCGAGGCTCACCCCACGGCGGCGTCTTCCTCGATGTGTCCAAGCGTCTTCCTGCCGACGTCATCAAGGCCAAGTTGCCCTCGATGTGGCACCAGTTCAAGGAACTTGCCGACGTTGACATCACCCTCGAGCCAATGGAAGTTGGCCCGACATGCCACTACGTCATGGGTGGAGTTGAAGTCGAGCCCGACACCGGCGCCGCGGCACGCGTTCCCGGTCTGTTTGCGGCCGGTGAAGCTGCTGGTGGCATGCACGGTTCCAACCGTCTCGGCGGTAACTCACTGTCTGACTTGCTCGTCTTCGGACGGCGCGCTGGCCTCGGTGCCGCTCTCTACGCGCAGGCTGTGGCCAGTGAGACCGGCGCAGGTCGTCCTGCACTTCCCGACGCCGTCGTCGAAGCAGCGGCAGCGAAGGCTCTCGAGCCGTTCTCGCGTCAGGGCGGAGAGAACGCGTTCACCATTCAGCGCGATTTGCAGCAGGTGATGAACGACCTCGTCGGAATCATCCGCACCGAAACCGAACTCGTCGACGCCATCGCAAGCCTGGCCGGCTTCCGTGAGCGCGTCGCCCAGGTCACGGTTGAGGGCGGCCGGGTGTTCAACCCCGGATGGCACCTCGCACTCGATCTGCCCAACCTGCTCACCGTCAGCGAATGCATCGCCGGTGCCGCTCTGGTTCGTCAGGAATCACGCGGCGGGCATACCCGCGAGGACTTCCCCGGCATGAACCCCGAGTGGCGTCGCTTCAACCTCATCTGCGAACTCGTCGACGGCAACGTCGGGGTGTACAAGCAGGATCTGCCGACCATGCCCGACGACCTCATCAGCCTCTTCGAGGTTGCCGAGCTCAAGAAGTACCTCACCGAAGATGAAATCAGCCGCCTGCCCGAAGGGATCCAGCGATGACCTACACCGCGAGCATGCGCGTTTGGCGCGGCGATGACGAGGGCGGCGAACTCGTCGACTACGAAGTTGAGGTCAACGAGGGCGAGGTCGTGCTCGACATCGTGCACCGCCTGCAGGCCACTCAGGCCGGCGACTTGGCGGTGCGTTGGAACTGCAAGGCCGGCAAGTGCGGTTCGTGTAGCGCCGAAATCAATGGCAAGCCTCGACTAATGTGCCTCACGCGCATGAACACCTTCGGCGAGGACGAGGTCGTCACGATCACACCGCTACGCGCGTTCCCAGTGATTCGCGACCTCGTCACCGACGTCTCGTTCAACTACGAGAAGGCGCGCGAGGTGCCCTCATTCACGCCGCCGGTTGGGCTTGAGCCCGGCGACTATCGGATGACTCAGGTTGACGTGTCACGCAGCCAGGAGTTCCGCAAGTGCATCGAGTGCTTCCTGTGCCAGAACACCTGCCACGCGATTCGCGATCACGAGGAAAACAAGAAGGAATTCGCCGGTCCGCGATTCCTGATGCGCGTCGCTGAACTCGACATGCACCCTCTCGACACGCTCGATCGCAAGGAATTGGCTCAGGACGAACTCGGCCTGGGCTACTGCAACATCACCAAGTGCTGCACCGAGGTGTGCCCCGAGCACATCAAGATCACCGACAACGCCCTCATCCCGCTCAAGGAGCGCGTCGCCGACGTGAAGTACGACCCGATTCGCTGGTTGGGAAGCAAGATCCGCAAGCGCGACGGCCTGTAACCGCCCGCCCCGGCCCCCGCCCCCGCCCCCCTTTTCGCATCGGGGGCACCCAAGCGCGCACCTAGCGCGTTCGGGCGCCCCACGGGGGCGAGTCGCTAGGCGAGGCAGTTGCGAGGGTCACGTACCCTAGAACGGATGTCCAGTCGCGCACGTTTTCTCAGTCTGGGGGCCTCCGTTCTCGGCGGCCTCATGCTGCTGTGCGCGACCGCTCCCGCACAGGCCGCTGAGCCGCTTCCGGGGCCTCCCGTCCGACCAGAAGAGACTCCGATCGGCGGTGCCCTACTCACCGGGACCAAGGTTGTCTACAAGCCCGTAGCGGGTGCGAAGTTCAACCCGCCGGAGATGGGCGCCGCTTCGTGGCTTCTCGCCGATGCCGACACCGGTGAAGTTCTTGCTGCGAAGGCACCCCACGCGCGGTACCGTCCCGCCTCAACACTCAAGACCCTTACCGCCATCACCTTGATGCCTCGACTCAAGCCAGGGGCCACCTACAAGCCCGTCAAGGCCGACACCACGGCTGAAGGTAGCGCAGTAGGTCTTGCCATCGGGGTCAAGTACACGATTGACCAGTTGTGGCATGCGCTCCTGTTGCCCTCGGCCAACGACGCCGCGAGCGCACTGGCCAACGCCAACGGCGGATTCGAAAAGACAATCGACCAGATGAACGCCAAGGCGGGACGACTTCAGGCTTACGACACCTCAGCGAAGTCCCCCAGTGGACTCGACCACGACGGTCAATGGACCTCGGCCTACGACATGGCGCTCATCGGGCGACAAGCGCTGTCAATCCCCGAGTTTGTCGACATTTCGAGCACCACCACCTACGCCTTCCCCGACGTCGATGTCACTGACGGAAAGCGCCGCACCCACACCATCTACGGCGAAAACCGACTTCTCAACCACGGCTACCCCGGCGTCGTGGCCGGCAAGACGGGCTTTACCACCGAGGCGCACCGCACGTACTGGACGGCGGTCAAGCACGGCGATCGCACCTTGTTGGTCTCGATGTTCAGAATTGACGGACCTACCGAAGATGCCGCGCGCACGCTGTTCAACTGGGGATTCAAGCACGCAGACGAACTTCAACCCATCGGCCAGCTCGTCGCGCCCCTCACCGATGAGCAACTCGCCAGTGCCGCCGCTGCCGGCGATTCGGATGCCGCCACCGAACTCGCGGCCACGGCCCAAGCAGCCAATGCCACGTCCCCCACGCCGGCCGATTCTGGAATTCCGATCTGGCGCTGGCTGCTCATCGCACTTGTTGCCATCGGATCCGTCATAGCGTTTTTGCGCTACCGAACCCTCCAGCGCCCGTCAACCCGCCCGGTGGCAGGAGCGGATACTCGCCCTGACCCCTCGCCCACCGAAACCAAAGACAGTCGACATGACGACGTCGACGCGCTGTTTTAGTCGCGCCGGTAGCGAGCAGGGCTCAAAGACGCGCCCCTGAGCGGGTAGTCACCCAGAACGGTCCACTGACCCGACTCATCCTGACTCGACAGCGTGAATGACTCAGCTCGGAATCGCGCACTGAAGTCATCGAGGCTCTCGTACGCCTCGTCAAGGCGGTAGTCCGAGACATCGTGAGCCACCGTGACATGCGGATGAAATGGGAAGGGGCGGCGACGCAAAAGTACGCCCGAACGTACTGATCGCTCAAGGCGCTCACATCCGCTAATGCCCTCAACCACAGAGAGGAACACCACGGGAGACACCGGCCGGAAGGTCGCCGTTCCACGCAATCGCACGTCGAATGCCGGGCAGTCCTCGGCTACTCGGGCAAGGTGCGCTTGCACAGAGTCGAGTTGCCACGCGGGAACGGTGGTGGGCGCGAGCACAGTGATGTGGGGCGCCACCGGGGGCGCGTTCGAATCAGTGAAACGCGTGCGCGCTTGCGCCAACTGCTCACCCCACGGAGGCGGCACGTTGATGGCGACCCCCACGATGAGGGGATCGCGCACAGTTACAGACTCAGACTCCGCCACGTACAAACCCGATGCGCTCATAGACCGCCGCGATTGTGGGTGCGGCGAGCGCTGCCGCCCGCTCACCCCCCGCAGCAATCATTCGATCTAGTTCGGCTGGGTCTGCAGTGAGCTCTGCCAGACGCTGTTGCAATGGTTCGACGAATGCCACCACGGCGTCGGCAACCGCCGCCTTGATCGGACCGTAGCCTCCGCCAGAGAACTGATCCGCCGACTGCGCCGGCGTGACTCCCGTGAGCGCCGCGTGGATGGTCAACAGGTTGGCCAATCCTGGCTTGTTTTGCGGATCGAAGCGCACTTCTCCATCAGAATCCGTGACGGCGCGCTTCACTCGCTTGACGATGTCAGCAGGAGGGTCGAGCAGTGAGAGGCACCCGGCCGGCGATGACTTACTCATCTTTGATGTGGGGTCCTGCAAATCGAGAATTTTTGCAGTCTCTTTCACAATCAACGCCTCAGGAACAGTGAAGGTGTCGCCGAAACGGCTGTTGAAGCGCCCCGCGAGGTCACGACTGAGCTCAAGGTGCTGGCGTTGATCCTCACCCACCGGCACACCTGCCGCCTGGTAAAGCAGGATGTCGGCCGCTTGCAAAATCGGGTAAGTGAACAAGCCGACCGTGGTCCGGTCAGAGCCTTCCTTCTGCGACTTGTCTTTGAACTGCGTCATGCGGCCGGCCTCACCCATGCCCGTAATGCAGCCCAGCACCCACTGAAGTTCCGCATGCGCCGGAACTTGGCTCTGCACGAACAGAGTCGAACGCGAGGGATCAACTCCGATGGCGACCAACTGGGCGTACAGCATGCGCGTACGTTGACGCAGCAGCGCCGGATCGTGCTCGACGGTGATGGCGTGCAGGTCGACGACGCAGTAGATGCAGTCA
>CAIYMF010000036.1 GCA_903927265.1 uncultured bacterium
CTTCAATCCCCCGATTCCCGTGTGCTGAACGCTCGGCGGCGGCAAGCAGAGGTGGCACTTGACGTTCAGCGGCGCATCATTCCGGATGTGCACCCGCTGGTTGCACCGCTTCGGTACGACGTTCTCGCCGACTTGGATGTGCGGACCGAATTAGTTGCTGATCCCAACGCTGACCTCACCGAATGGGATGACTTCCTCGTGCGCATTCTTGGGGCGGGGTCGTCGTGGTCGCCGGCAGTGTTCACCGATATCGGGCGATCTCGTGGTGCGTCTGGCCTACCGCGAGCCTTCGCATTCGGGCCGAAACGACTTCAAGGACGGCAGAACGCCGAAGTCAACTACGGTCCGCTTCCCGATGCCGGTACCCGACCACTCGATCTACTCGTGCGAGTCGATGTGTCGGGCTGGTGCTCCCCTGAGGATTTGATGGTGTTCTCGTCAGGGGATTGGACCCAGCCAGTGGCCCCAGATGAGGATCTTGCTGACCCAACCGGCATTCTCTAAGCGACGTCAGCGGGTGCGGCGTAAACGCGCGGCTTAGTGCTACTCGCAAACTCGTCCGTCGTGGTCTGCGTCGCGATACCAGTCATATTCGGGGTTGACGCCGGAGATGTAAGGCCCGTATCCGGCCGACTTCGCTGCCTTACAAGTGCGGAATTGTGGGTCGAGTTGGCCGCTCGAAGAGCCTGAAGTTCCGCCGGTGTCTGTGGGGGTGGGTGTCGGTTTCGGTGTAGCAGGTGTGGGTGCCGTCGCCGCGAATGCCGAGGCCATCGCTGCGGCCGGTGCGATGATTCCCTGTGTACCGGGGTCGGGAAGGTCAGTGCCGTCACAGCGTTTCAACTGCTTAAGCATGGCCGTCTTCTCGGCTGGCGTGATCCAGAGTCCGTACTTCGACTTTACTGCGATGATTCGCGCCACGTAGTCGCAGCGGTAGGCGGGGTTAGGCGGCAACCACGATGCAACGTCGCTATCGCTCTTGGACTGATTGACGCCCGCCAAGGTCGGTTGCAGATTTAGCGGATCATTGGCGAAGGCGAGTCGCTGCGCCGGAGCCCATTTCTGAGCGCCCTTTTGCCACGCATCGGAAAGCGCCACGATGTGGTCCACGTCAATGCCGACTGCCGTGTCGAACGGAATGCTGACGTCGGTGTAGTTGTCGTGCAGGGTCCCACTGATCACGGTGCAGTTAGCTTCAGCGGTGGCACCAATCAGGGTTGCGGCTAAGACGTCATCGCGGGTGTCACAGCCGTTTCCGTCAACGTCGGCCCATGCGACTCCGAAAAGTGCGCGTGAGTATCCGGTCTTGGGCGCACGACCTTTGACGGGAAGTGCGTCGAGTGCGAGCAAGAGCGCAGCGCTTGCACCGGCGACACCATTGCTGGGGCTGGGCGTGGAAGTCTCACTCGGCGTCGGGGCGAGCGACTCGGCACTGGGAGTGACCCAGTTGGGAGTGGGTGACACGAGTGAGGGATCAGGCGGCAATGAGGGACTAGCGACTTGGTTGGCAGGCTTGCCTCCAAGCGTTGAGAACAACAGCGCAAGTAGCACCGCGCCAACAGTGACGCCAGCCTTGATCTTGGGTGAAGTGCCGGGCCGCATCCACAACAAAATAATTCCGGGGATCAGGCAGAGGAACAGTCCCACGATGATCGCCGGCCAACTCGTGAGCCACGATCGAGAGGGGGCGGGGACAGGTTCCCAGGTGCTGCCATTCCAGTATTGCTGGCGACCGCTTCCTTCAGGGTCGGGATACCAGCCAGCGGGAGTGGCTCCCGATCCTTGGGATGGCGTCAAGAACGGGTTACTCATGATGGCCCCCACATCAATGGTCTATTCACGCGTCTCACGTACCGACCACGTTAACTGACGAACCTCACTACGCTCACCACTATGGGGGTTCGGTCGATTCGCGGGGTGGCACCGGTGGTTGTTGGTGCCATCGGTCACCGCACGTTGTCTGCTGACCACGTCGATCGCATTCGCATCGATTGTGAGCACGTACTCGAACGTCACCGCATCGCCTTGCCTTCGACGGATGTCGTGCTGCTGACCTCACTCGCCGAGGGGGCGGATGCCCTTGCGGCAGAGGCTGCAGTGGGACTCAACATTCCAGTGGTCGCGCTGTTGCCGATGAATCGTGCTGAGTATGCGCGTGATTTCGAAAGCGCTGCAGCCATCGAACAACATGAGCACTTGTTGCTCGCGGCTTCAGTAATCGACGGTCCATCGCTCGGCTCGACTACTCGTGATGCGGCCTATCAACGTTGCGCTCGTGAGTTGGCTGCGACCTGCGGCACCCTCGTCGCGGTGTGGGATGGCACCGCTCCGGATCTGCCGGCAGGAACTGCCGACACGGTGTACTTCACGCTGCCTGGTGTGAGCGGCTTGCCAGATCTCTCACATGGGCCGGCGACGCTGGCCACGGAACATCCGCTGGTGTTATGCATTGATTCTGCGGCTGCGGCGCCCGTCACGCGGATTGAATCCGTTGAGAGTGCCGTGCA
>CAIYMF010000037.1 GCA_903927265.1 uncultured bacterium
GTAGTGAATCGGGCGCGCCACCGAAATGGTCACGGTGACGGCACCGGCACACACCACAATCGCGACCAAGGACGCGTCGCTATACAGCAGGAACGCCAGAGTCGCCACGATGATCGCTGTCACGAGGTATGCGCCCGCCAGTGCCGTGCCGCGCGGGAAGCGATCGCCCACCGATCCGAGAAGGGGCGCCAGGATGGCGGCCGGCAGCAGCGACAGGCCTGTGGCCAATCCCGCTGCCGACGCCCCGCCGCGCTCGTAGGCGTACAGCATGACCGTGACCCAGACGCCCACTTCGACCGTCACCATCAGCGCAGACGCGAAAACAACCCGATAGACCCGCCAATCAGAGCGTTCGGAGGGGCTGGGGTTCACAACAATTCAGGCTAGCCGTCAGCACGACGACGCCGCACACGGCCTCAGGCGGCCACCTCTTCGTTCACCGGATCTGCCGCATGCGGCTTCTCCCCCTCGGGCACAACCACTTCACCCACCGGCTCGCGACGCGTGCGCTCGAACGCCGACGTACCGCGGCCAAGGTCGTGGCCGACCGAGGAGGCTTCAACTTCGACGCTGATGGCCGCCCGCCCCTGCGAGTCGACGTACTCACGAACGCGCAAACGCCCAACCACAACCACGGGATCACCCTTGTGAATCGACGCGACCACATGATCGGCCAACGCCCGCCAACAACTCACACTCAGGAAAGAGGTATCGAGATCTTCCCAGCGATTGGACTCGCGGTTGAATCGACGAGTTGTGGCAGCCATTCGGAAACTTGCGACGTGGTGCCCGGTTTTCGTGACGGCGCTGCGCACGTCACTCACCGCGTTTCCGACAACTGTGCAGTGAATCTCGTTCATGGACTCCCCCATTTCAGCAATGATGTGAGCCGCCATCATGCCGATTCCTGGGCCGCGCTCGCTGCCAGCAAGGCGAACCTGTGGATACGCCTACGCGGGGCAGATACCTGTGCGTAACTTCTTCCATGTGGGTGCATCCACTATGCCGGTCACTTTCACACCTGACCGCATCTGAAAAGCCCTGAGCTGAGACTGCGTGACATCACCGAACTGCCCGTCAACCGAAATTTTCACGGGGTCGCCTTGATTCAACGCGTATTGCGCTAACAGCACCGGGGGCACGTCATAGGTCGCTTGAGTCACATCAGGAAGCGCGACCATCGAACACAACACTGAGTAGGCCGCAGCAGCGAACTGCTCGGAGTCGGGGTCGAAATTTGCGAGGGAGGCGAGTACCGGCGCGGCTGTCGCTGGCCCTCCGCAGATCGACTCTTCGATCAGAAGCCACGTTTCAGGTCCGACCCGCGCATCGACCTTCAGTCCATTGGACTGTTGAAGATCGCGCACAGCGGCTTGAGTTTGCGCCGTGAACCAGCCATCAATTTCGCCCCCGTTGTAGCCCACTTGCGTCATGGCCCATTGCACACGCGCCGTCGCCAACGTGCGCTGTGGCCCCGCTGCCACCAGCGGCTTTTTAGGCGTGTAACAGATGAACACACGCGACTGAATCGCAAACTCAGGCGAGGCGGTATTGACGTTCGCCAACGGGTCATTTGCTGTGGGACTCGGCGTGGCTGGTTGCGTGGTCAGGCGTGGTGTCGGTGTGCTCGATTTCGAGGGTTGAGGTTGTGGCGGCGGCGTGTAGTCGCCAGCAAAAAAGAAGAACCCGGCGAAGAGTCCCCCGGCAAACAGCAATCCTGCGAGCACGGCAAGCCATAGCATCACCGTCGTCGCCGTGCTGCGCCCACTTAGCGGTCCCTCGCCCACGGAATGAAGGCTATGCCCCGGGGCCAGTACGGTGAGCGTGTGACTCGCCACATTCATCGCGCGTGGTGGGTTGCCCTTGTCACTTTCCTCGTCTTACTTGCATCCGCCGCGTTCCGATCAACCTTCGGCGTAATGCTCGTTCCCATTGAAGACGAACTCGGATGGAGTCGCGCAGCAACGAGTTTGGCGGTGTCGGTGAACCTCGTGTTTTATGGGCTCACGGCTCCCTTCGCTGCGAGTTTGATGGAGCGTTTTGGGGTGCGGCGCATCGCCGTGCTCGCTCTCACCTTCATTGCAATCGGCACCGGGCTCACGACGGTGATGACGGCGCAGTGGCAGTTGGTGATTCTGTGGGGGGTGTTTGTTGGCCTCGGCGTGGGCTCAACCGCACTGGTGTTCGGTGCGCTCATGGCCAACCGATGGTTCGTCGCACATCGTGGCCTCGTCCTCGGAATCTTCGGCGCCGCATTCTCGATGGGGCAACTGGTCTTCCTGCCCGCCATTGCGCATCTCGTTGAGGCCAGCGGCTGGCGCAGTGCCTCACTCGTGATTGCCGGAATGTGTCTGCTGCTGATTCCTCTGGCCATCGCCGTACTGCGCGACCGGCCTTCCGACGTCGGGTTACGCCCGTATGGCGCAACCGGCGAACCGACCGCAGAAGAACTCGCCGGTCGCACCACCGGTTCGGGCTGGACCGCGGCCGCGGCGGCAATCCGAGTACTGATGCATGCATCGCGCACGTTGCCCTTCTGGCTACTCGCCGGCACCTTCTTCATCTGCGGTTGGACCACCAACGGCATCATCAGCACCCACTTCGTTCCGGCGATGCACGATCACGGCATGGGCGCGACGACCGCGGCATCACTACTGGCGATCGTGGGCTTGTGCGACATCATTGGAACGATTGGATCGGGTTGGCTGACCGATCGCATCGACCCGCGTATCCTGCTCGCCGTCTACTACGTACTGCGCGGGATTGCACTGCTGTTGACCCCTCTCGTTCTCGGACCCGACGTCGAGCCACCGCTGGTACTCGTACTGATCCTGTTTGGACTCGACTGGGTCGCCACCGTGCCGCCGACCGCGGTGCTGTGTCGTCGCATCTACGGCACGGCGAGCGGAACCGTGGTGTTCGGCTGGGTATTCGCGGCCCACATGATCGGAGCCGCGGCCGCTGCGACGGCGTCCGGCTGGATTCGCTCGGCTCAGGGCAACTACTCCTCGGCATGGTGGCTTGCAGGAGCCCTCGCGGTGGCCGCCGGATTCGCCGCGCTCGCCATTCCCCGGGTCACCATCCCCGATCCCCTCCTTGTACCTGATCGGACTAACGCATGAATCTGCTCGTACGCAATGCCCGCATCTGGACCGGCGACGTCGAACATCCCGAGGCCACGGACGTATTGATCGAGGATGGGCGAATCACTGCGATCGGAGGCTCTGAAGTCGCGGCGACCGCTCCGGCAGGCACTCCCGAACTTGATGCCGCGGGCCGGCGCGTCACCCCAGGATTCATCGACAGCCACAATCACCTGCGGCTGGGCTCAGGTGAAGGCGCGGTGCAACTCGCGGGCGCCAAGTCGATCGACGAAATCCGTGCGCGCATTGCCGCATGGCTCGACGAGAATCACGATGCCACGTGGGTGCACGGTGAAGGCTTTGACTACGCCGCCATTCCCGAAGGTCGCCATCCTCGAGCTGACGACCTCGACGGTGCCACGCGCGGATTGCCCACAATGCTGCTCGACTACAGCGTGCACGCCGCGTGGTTCAACCGCGAGGCACTCGCCGCTCTCGGCGCCGATGCGCAATCACCCACGGCGCCCTTCGGCACTTACGAAGTCGACGACGCCACAGGCGAACTCACCGGGTATCTCGCCAACTTCGCAACCGCCGGAATCTCGCGCGCCGGTCAGGCGGCACTCGAGCGCGTCGTGCCCGCGTATAGCCGCGACGCGCAGTACGCGCGTGTGCGTTCGGCGTTAGCGATGGCGGCACGCTATGGGCTCACCACCGTGGTCGAACCACAGAACTCTGTCGACGACATCGAACTGTTTGAACGAGCACGGGCCGAGGGCGTACTGCACTCGCGAGTCGTGGCCGCTCTCTTCCATCCCTCAGGAACTTCCGAGTCCGAGATTGATGAACTCGAACACGTGATTGCCTCACGCAGTAGCGACCGCATCACTCTCGGTCCCATCAAGCTCTACATTGACGACATCGTCGAACCCCACACGGCCGCAATGATCGAGCCCTATGCGAACCGCCCCGACACCAGCGGCCGCACCTACTACGAGCCCCGCGAATTCGGCGAGGTGATCGCGCGACTCGACGCCCGCGGATTGCAGTGTTTGGTTCACGCAACTGGCGACCGCGGCATCCGAGTGGCTCTCGATGCGTTTGAATACGCCCGTCAGGTGAATGGTCCTCGCGACAGTCGCCACCAGATCGTGCACGTCGAGTGCCTCGACGCTGCAGACATTCCTCGCTTCACTGAACTTGGCGTGGTGGCATGCATGCAGCCGCGCCACTGCGCGCCCGAGATCGTCGAAGAATGGCGCGACAACGTTGGCGACACGCGCTGGCGCTACGCCTGGCCCATGAGCAGTCTCGCCGAATCGGGCGCCACTCTGGCGTTTTCCAGCGACTGGAACGTCGCCGAAATGAATCCCATGATCGGTATCTATACAGCGGTAACGCGAGCCTCTCTTGACGGTACGCAGTCGTGGATTCCGCAGGAGTGCATCAGTGTCGAGCAGGCCCTGCGCGCATATACAGCGGGCAGTGCGTTCGCCAATTTCGTTGACACCGATCGAGGGGTGCTCGCTGTCGGGATGCTCGGGGACTTAGTCGTGTTGTCCGATGACATTCTCGCGGCCGAACCGGAAGCAATACGCGACACGAGAGTCGACGTCACCGTCGTTGGCGGTCAGCTCGTGTGGGACACACGGTAGTTCTCAGCAGGTGAACCTCGAGGCTCTGACAGAATCGGTACGTACCGTCTCGCCGGTGCCATGCGCCCGTAGCTCAACGGATAGAGCTACTGGTTTCTACCCAGTCGGTTGGGGGTTCGAGTCCCTCCGGGCGCACGTTTGTGAGGAGAACTGCCGGGCATCACCGAAATGGGTATCGTCGTGGGGGCTCGTCCACCTTGGAGTGAACGCGAGCCTTCCGCCGAGATGAGAGTTGAAGTGCAGTGACGATCAATTCGGACGAAGGCCACACCGCGCCACCGCTCGCTATTGTGGTCAATGGCCCCAGCTCATCAGGCAAGTCGAGGCTGTGCCGTGGCTTGCTCGATCGACTGACAGATCTGGCCGACGGCGATCCCCACGCAGCTTTCGCAAGCGTGGCCTTCGACGACATTGTGGGCCTCATTCCCGACAAATTGTTTCCCATCAACTTTGTGAAGTTGCAGGGTGAAGACCTGAGCAGGCTGATCTCCCGCGTACCGTTCGATGGTCGCGCAACTTGGGAATACGTCGACGAAAGTCTGGCCGAGGGCAAGCATGGTGGCAGCCCCCGTGTGCGTCTGGTGTTGAACCCGCACGGTCAACGCCTACTGAAGGGCGTGCACCGAAGTTGGGGCGCGCATCTGCAACTTGGCACGCCTTTGATCATCGACCACTTCCTTCAGGACCCTGACTGGTACGACGATCTGATGGAAGTTCTTCAGGAAAGCGGCGCCCGCATGTTCAGCGTGGGGGTTTTTTGCTCCCTCCCCGAGCTTGAGCGCCGAGAATTCCACCGCGGCGACGGCAAAGTCGAAGAACGTCCGCTCGGACTGGCACGAAGGAGCGATGAACTGTGCCACGCCCATCCGCTGGTCTATGACATGACAGTGCACACCGACGAGGAGAGTACCGAGCAAGCAGTTGACCGCATCATCGCAACGTTGCCGGCCTGAAGTCACCTCATAACCTGCCTTTGCGCCGACATCGACAGATACGATGCGGCAATCCGGTCGGTGGGGTTCGGGTCCCTCCCGGCGCACGTCACTACCTCTGAACAGAAGGGCAGGCCATGTCACTACGCGACCGAATCGATCCGGAATCCCGCGAGCCACTTGACGCACTTTTGCAGGCGATTCCCGGTGGTTTCAACGCCATCAGCGACATCGCCATTCGCCGCCAAACTGTCACCGGAATAGTCGCGGCAATGGCAGCCGACATTCCGCCCAACCCCAATGTCACGAAGACCGACCATGTCGCTCCGGGCCCCGAAGGCTCACCTGATGTGCCGGTACGCGTCTACCGACCGACCGCTGCGACCGGGAATCTCTCAGGCCTGTTCGTCATCCACGGCGGCGGCATGGTTCTCGGCAACATTGACGGCGAGGATCAGACCGCCATCATGTTGGCCGAAACGCTCGGCATCGTCGTCGTGTCGACCGACTATCGCAAGGCACCTGAAAATCCGCATCCTGCGCAGGTCAACGATTGCTACGCCGCACTGACCTGGACAGCGGCACATGCTCACGAACTCGGCATCGACGCCACCAAACTCGCCATCTTTGGCGGAAGTGCGGGCGGCAACTTGTGCATCGCCACGGCTATGACGGCGCGTGACAAGGGTGGGCCAGCGCTGTGCCTCATGATGGCCCCTTACCCAATGATCGACGATACGAACACCACACCGTCGAGTCAGGAAATCACCGACATCGGATTCTGGGACCGCTCGGCCAACCTCGAAGCGTGGTCGTGGTTCCTTGGCGGTCAGCCTGCCGACCAGTACGCCGCGCCAGCGCGGGCCACCGACTTGTCGGGTCTACCGCCAGCATTCATTGACGTCGGAACGCTCGACGTCTTCCGCGACGAAGACATCACCTTTGTTCAGCGATTGATTCAAGCCGGAGTTCCCACCGAGTTTCA
>CAIYMF010000038.1 GCA_903927265.1 uncultured bacterium
CGACGCCTTCCAAGAGGCCGACATTCGCGGCATCACGATGCCCATCACCAAGCACAACTATTTGGTCACTAACCCCGACGACATTCCGCGCGCAGTGGCCGAGGCTTTCCACATCGCGTCGACCGGACGCCCCGGTCCGGTGCTGGTCGACGTGTCGAAAGATGCGATGCAGGCGATGACCACGTTCACGTGGCCCGAGTCGATCAACCTGCCCGGCTACAAGCCCACCACGCGCCCGCACGCCAAGCAGGTACGTGAAGCCGCGCGACTCATCCTCGATTCCAAGCGCCCCGTGTTGTACGTCGGCGGTGGCGTCATCAAGGCGGGTGCCTCGCCTGAGCTGCGACGCCTGGCCGAACTCACCGGCATTCCGGTGGTCACCACGCTGATGGCGCGCGGTGCGTTCCCTGACAGTCACCCGCAGCACCTGGGCATGCCTGGCATGCACGGAAGTGTGGCGGCGGTCGGTGCGCTGCAGAAGAGCGACCTGCTGATCGCGCTCGGAACACGCTTTGACGATCGGGTCACTGGCCACTTGCCGAGCTTCGCTCCCGAAGCCCTGATCATTCACGCTGACATCGACCCGGCCGAAATTTCGAAGAACCGCGCGGCCGATGTTCCGATTGTCGGAGATGCACGCGAAGTGATCGCTGATCTCATCGCCGTGCTCGAAACCGAGCAGGCTGCCGGCCGCGTCGGCGACTTCGAGTCGTGGATCGCGCTCATGGCGGGGATGAAGGCGACGTACCCGTTGGGCTACGACATTCCTGCCGACGGGTCGTTGTCGCCGCAGTACGTCATTGAGCGCCTCGGCGATATCTCTGGCCCAGATTCGATTTACGCCGCGGGCGTCGGCCAGCACCAGATGTGGGCGGCGCAGTTCATTAAGTACGAGCACCCCGGTACCTGGCTCAACAGCGGTGGACTCGGAACCATGGGCTTCGCTGTTCCGGCGGCAATGGGCGCGAAGGTCGGTGCCCCCGACCGCGTGGTGTGGGCCGTTGATGGTGATGGCTGCTTCCAGATGACGAATCAGGAACTCGCCACGTGCACCATCAACGAGATTCCAATCAAGGTGGCGCTGATCAACAACTCCTCACTCGGAATGGTGCGTCAGTGGCAGACGCTGTTCTACAACGAGCGCTACTCGAACACTGACCTGCAGTCGCACAGTTTCCCCGACTTCGTCAAGCTCGCCGATGCCTACGGCTGCCACGGACTGCGTTGTGACAGTGCCGATCAGGTCGACGTCACGATTGAGAAGGCGTTGTCGCTCAACGATGCACCGGTCGTGATCGACTTCCAGGTTCACAAGGACGCCATGGTGTGGCCGATGGTCGCCGCGGGCACCTCAAATGACGAAATCAAGATCGCTCGCGATCTTGCCCCCTCGTGGTACACGGAGGACTGACCGATGGCCCGTCACACGCTGTCTGTACTCGTTGAAGACCAACCTGGTGTGCTAGCGCGCATTGCGGCACTCTTCTCGCGTCGAGGCTTCAACATTGAATCCCTTGCTGTGGGTCGCACCGAGACCGAGGGCGTGTCGCGCATGACCATCGTGGTCAACGTCGACGAGCTGCGACTCGAGCAGGTCACCAAGCAACTCAACAAGTTGATCAACGTGCTCAAGATCGTTGAACTCGACGTTGAGAATTCGGTACAGCGCGAAATCGTGCTGATCAAGGTGCGTGCCGATGACTCGACACGTTCAAGCATCATCGAGACCGTCGCGCTGTTCCGGGCGAAGGTCGTCGACGTGGCTCCCGATGCACTCACCATCGAGGCGACGGGTGCGGCCGACAAACTCGACGCATTGATGAGAATGCTCGAGCCGTTCGGAATCCGCGAACTCGTGCAGTCGGGCATGGTCGCCGTCTCTCGCGGCGGACGTGCTATTGGCGAACGTGCCGTTCGCCCCGCCGACCGCTCGGCCTGACCGAGTCGATACCCTCCATTTACTCTCAGATTCCCTTATTCCACGCAAGTCAAGGAGCGATTTCCCGTGGCCGACCTCTTCTATGACAAAGATGCCGATCTGTCGATCATCCAGAACCGGGTGGTTGCTGTACTCGGATACGGATCACAGGGGCACGCTCACGCGTTGTCGCTGCGCGACTCGGGTGTCGACGTGCGCGTCGGCCTGTCGCCCGATTCCAAGAGCCGCGCCAAGGCTGAGGCCGAGGGTCTGCGTGTTGTTGACCCCGCCACGGCATCGGCTGAAGCCGACCTGATCATGGTGCTCGTGCCCGACCCTGCGCAGCGTGGTCTCTACGCAGAGGCCATCGCCCCCAACCTGCAAGAGGGCGACGCACTGTTCTTCGCGCACGGCTTCAACATCCGTTACGGCTACGTCAAGCCTCCGGCAACCGTCGATGTGTGCATGGTGGCCCCCAAGGGTCCCGGCCACCTCGTGCGTCGTGAATACGCTGCGGGCCGTGGCGTTCCGGCCATCGTCGCCGTCGAGCAAGACTTCACCGGGCAGGCGTGGCCGTTGGCGCTTTCGTACGCCAAGGGCATTGGCTCGCTGCGTGCCGGCGGTATCCAGACCACGTTCACCGAAGAGACCGAAACCGACTTGTTCGGTGAGCAGTCAGTGCTCTGTGGTGGCGCGTCGGCGCTGATCATGGCGGGTTTCGAGACTCTCGTTGAGGCGGGCTACCAGCCTGAGGTGGCGTACTTCGAGTGCTTGCACGAACTCAAGCTCATCGTCGACCTCATGTACGAAGGTGGCATCGCCAAGCAGCG
>CAIYMF010000039.1 GCA_903927265.1 uncultured bacterium
GACTTGATCTCGAAAAAATTTGGATCAAACAAGGTGTGTCGTCTGAGTTACTAGCTCAAATTGGTGTGTGGGCACGCGAAGTCAATGAAGTGCTGCACAAATCTGCCAATGGACGGATGCTCGCGTGAGGTCGCCTTCGCGTAAACAAACGGTATCGACGTCTCGGCCGCTTCCACAGCACTCATCTCACCGCGCGATGTCAGCAATGCGAGCGCCTCTGCATCAATCACAAAGTCACCCGCGCCCGGATGCGTGCAACCGAGAATCAAACGCCGCACTCGCTGCGGTGACGTCAACGCAATTTCCTGCGCGATCGTGCCGCCCATCGACACACCCCACACGTGTGCGCTTTCGAACCCTGCCGCATCCAATACCGCCAACGCGTCGGCCGCCATCCGTTCCACTGTGTACGGCTGCTCAGCACTATCACCTGTACGCCCAACGCCACGGTTATCGAGACGAATCGTCGTGAAGTGTTCGTTCAACCACGGAAGTACGCGCCACCACGTATCGCTCGGATATCCAAGCCCGGTGATGAGCAGAAGCGGATCGCCCGCGCCCTCAACTTCGTAATACAGTCGCGCCCCGTCGTGCTCGATGAACGCCATCTTCGTAAACCCCTCGCAAATCGAACGTCTCGTCACTACCGTAGCGATCACGTCGATTGAAGGGACCGAACATGAGCGATCTACCCGCCGGCATCACCGCACACGACACCCAGACTTCGCGCCTGCGCATGCGTTGGTACGAATCCGGATCACCCGACGGCATTCCAGTCGTCCTCTTACACGGAAACCTCTCGACCGGCCGCTTCTACGACCAGGTGATGATCGCGCCCGACATGTTCCGATTCATCGCGCCTGACATGCGCGGATTCGGACGCACTGAACGCGTCGCCATCGACGCCACGCGCGGACTGCGCGACTGGGCCGACGACACGCAGGCGCTGCTCGACGCCATCGGAATCGACCGGCCTGTGCATCTCGCGGGTTGGTCAACCGGCGGCGCTGCGATCGCCGCATTCGCAAAAGACCGTCCCGTCTCCTCACTCACCTTCATCGACCCCGTGTCGCCGTACGGCTTCGGCGGAGTGAAGCTCGACGGAACCCCCTGCTTCCCTGACTGGTCTGGAAGCGGTGGCGGAACCGGCAACCCCGAATTCACCTCACGCATCGCCTCGGGTGATCGGGGCGAGGACTCGCCGTTCTCACCGCGCAACGTCATCAAGTCGTCGTACTGGAGCCCCGAGTTCGAAGTCGACCCCGCCTGGCTCGATGTTCTCGTTGACGAAGTGCTGCTGTCGGAAACCGGCGATGACGGCTACCCCGGCGACTTCACATCTTCCGAGAACTGGCCGGGAGTTGCGCCCGGAACGCGCGGCATTCTCAACGCACTGTCGGGCAAGTACTGCGCATGGGCCGACATCGTCGACATCGATCCCAAGCCGCCCATTCTCTGGACCCACGGAACCGCCGACATCGTCGTCGCCGACAACTCCGCGTGGGAAATGGGAACACTCGGCGCGGCCGAGATCGTGCCCGGCTGGCCCGGTGCCGACGTGTACCCGCCTCAGCAGATGGTCACGCAATTGCGCAATGTGTTCGCGCAGTACTCCGACAACGGTGGACGAGTGCAGACACTCATCCTCGAAGGCAGTGGTCACGGTTGTTTCATCGATGCACCAGAGATCTGGGCCGAGACGTTCATGAGTTTCTTGGCGTCAGCCGAAGGTTAGCCAACGGTTGAGAGCGGCGACTCCACCCAGTCACGCCCTGTCCAGCGAAGCGTGACTTCGGCAGGCGTGAGTTCGCTGGCGTCAATGAAGAGGCGGGTCAGTTCTGTCGGATCGCCCTCGTCGGGCGTGAGCAGATTCGTGCCTTCGCCTGGTTCGTTGATTCCACGCATCAGAAGGAAGCGGACACCGTCGCCTTCTAGCGCGGCAACCTGAGCAGAATCAAGATCGTCATCGACGGTGTCGAACACGACACCCAGCCGAGCGGAAAACTGTTCGGGGCTTAGCGAGAGCACGGCAAGTGCCTGCAGGTCGAGGCCCTCGACCAACCGCCGATCAATGGCGCGAACTGTCACCCGTGCCTCCTACGTTGCGGCTGCGGCGCCGATTGCCGTGGCGGCCGATGCCCCCTCAACGGCATCTTCGGACCGATCACCAACCGGCTCACGCGGTGGTTCCAGTACGACAGCTACGCAACCGTCACGGGGCGAGCGGGACCTGAGACCTGGCAGCGCTTCCGCGACATTTGATGCGACGGGGCCCCGACCCCCGCACCACGTCTAAAGGCGGAGTGACCCACCCCTTGGCTACAGTCGCGAAGCGACCGGGTTAACAAGGGGGCACAAGTGAACGTCATCCTCCGAAACACGATGAACCTCACCGATGA
>CAIYMF010000040.1 GCA_903927265.1 uncultured bacterium
GAGTGAGGTCGGAGGGTGTCGTGATCTTGAAAGAGTTCGCGTCGCCCGGGCAGGTCTCGACCGTCAGACCCGCGTTTGAGAAAACTCCGGCGTCGTCGGTGAAGTCTGCACCACCGGCGTGAGCGTAGGCATGTTCGAGGTCGCGCCGAGGAAAACCCTGTGGTGTCTGCACGGCGACCAGAGTGCTTCGGTCCACGGTACCGGTGACCTGTGAGTGAGACACGGTCTTGATGGTGTCGGCAATCGGCACGGTCGGAATGACCCCGTGGCCACTCGTGGCGACACCAGCGATAACACGTTCAAAGACATCCCCGGGGGTCAGGCTGCGCGCTGCGTCGTGCACCAAAACAGTGTCGACAGACGGCGCGAGCAGAGACAGCCCCGCTTGCACAGACTCGTGCCGGGTGGCACCCCCGACAGTTATCAAGTGAATACAGTCACTTTCCGAAAGCGCGCGCTTAGCCACATCGTCTGCCTGAGCCTCGAAATCGGCAGGAACAACCACAATGACCTGCACGCCTTGCGAGAGGTGCCCGAGTGCACCCACCGCGCGTTCGAGCAGGGTCATTCCCGCTAGTTCAACAAACGCCTTAGGAATGCTCTGGCCGAGCCGAACGCCTGAGCCGGCGGCAACCACAATGACGGCAACGCGAGGTGAGTCGTGTGACACCGCTGCGACCACCCGTCGAGAAGAGTGAAGAGTCTAGGAGGCGAGAACTTCGTCGAGAATCTCGGCGGCACGAGCGCCGTCGGTCTTCTCGGCCAGGGCCAGCTCGGATTCCAGAATCTGACGTGCCTTGGCCAACATGCGCTTCTCGCCCGCGGAGAGCCCGCGGTCTTTGTCGCGGCGGTAGAGGTCGCGAACGACCTCAGAAACGCGAATCACGTCGCCCGAGGCCAGCTTCTCGAGGTTTGCCTTGTAGCGGCGCGACCAGTTGGTGGGCTCTTCAATGAACGGCGCACGCAACACGTCGAACACCTGGTTGAGACCCTCTTGGTCAATCACGTCGCGAACGCCCACGAGGTCGACGTTTTCGGCCGGAACCTCAATGGTGAGATCACCCTGCGTGACGTGCAGTTTGAGGTAGAGGCGTTCTTCACCCCGAACGGATCGCTTCTTTACCTCGGTGATGGTTGCGGCTCCGTGGTGCGGGTAGACGACTGTTTCTCCAACGACAAACTGCATAGTGACTTGTTTCCTTCCCAAAGTCTGACCCCAGTTTACCACGGCTCAGGGACATCGATTTCGGGGTGCTTACCGCTCATCGGGTGCACCAGCGCAAGCGCGCGTGCGTGCCTGCGATAGAGTTTTGAACGTGAAGATTCGTGCTCTTGTTGCCGTGGCACTCGCGTTGGCCGTGGCCACCGGTACCGCCGGTTGTAACCTCATTCAGCCCCAAGCGACGACCAAGCCGTACGACGCGAGTGACGGCATAGGCGTAAACCTCGGAGCTCTCGACCTGCGCAACATGATCTTGTTCTCGGACAATGGTGGTGAATCTGCCAACCTGCTCGTGGGGGCCGTCAATACGTCCGGGGCGCTCATAGTTTTGAATATCTCTTACACATCGGCCGGCAAGCTCGCGAGCACCACAGTGGGCATTCCCACCAGCATGCAGGTCACGGGCTTTGGATCCGCGGGTCAGCCGCAGATAGTGCTCGACAACATTGATGTGCCGGCAGGAGGCACGGTCACCCTGACGCTCCAGGCCGGAGACAGTGACACGAGGGTCGTCATCGTTCCGGTGCTCAACACGCTGCTGCCCGCATACAACGGATTGACGCCCTCGCCCACGCCGACTCCCACGCCCACATCAACACCGGGCGTCACGCCGCAAATTGCGGCCACGCCGACACCGGCAAC
>CAIYMF010000041.1 GCA_903927265.1 uncultured bacterium
ACTCCCACTCCCACAACGACTCCGACGGCACCGCCGGTGACGCCGCTTCCATCGGATTTCAAGGTCGCACCCTACGTCGACATGTCGAACTGGCCAACCCCTGACCTCCCTGCGATGCGGGCAGCGACTGGTGTGAGCACCTACTCATTGGCATTCATCACCTCAGCAGGCGGATGTGTTCCGGCCTGGGGTGGCTACCCGTCGCTGAGTATTACCTCGATCGGTAGTCAGATCGACTCGATGAACGCCACCATCGCCAACCTGCAGAAGGCGGGTGGTGACGTGATTGTCAGCTTTGGCGGTGCCTACGGAAGCGAGATCGCACAATCGTGCACCGATATGACGTCACTGACCAACGCCTACCGCGCTGTCATCACCAAGTACAACGCCAAGCGCATCGACTTCGACATCGAAGGCGCGGCGCAGAGCGATCACGCAGCGAACCTACGTCGTGCCCAGGCGATTGCGGCAATTCAAACCGAGTTCTCGGCTGCGGGGAAGCCACTGACGGTTTCATTCACGCTGCCGGTGATGCCTGATGGACTCACTGCCACAGGCCTTGGCGTTCTGCACGACGCTGTCAGCGGAGCAATGCGTATCGACCTCGTCAACGTCATGACGATGGACTACGGCGGCGCTAACTACGCGATGGGGCAAGCGGCAATTGATGCCGGTACGGCGACGGCCGCTCAGGTAGCGTTCCTCTACCCATCGCTTACCGTCGCGCAGCGGCTGGGCCGCATCGGAGTCACTCCGATGATTGGCCAAAACGATGTTCCCAACGAGGTATTCACGATTGCTGATGCAGCCTTGGTGAGTGCATGGGCGCGCACAAACGGGGTCGGTGAGGTCTCGTGGTGGTCGATGTCGCGCGACCTGCCGTGCCCCAATAATGCGACCACCGCAGGCGCCACCTGCTCGGGAACCGCGAATGCGCCGTGGGCGTACGCCACGGCATTCACCACGTCGTAGTCAACTCAGTCGCGTAGGCGCCATGCCATGACAACGTCGAGAGCCAGTAGAAACTTGCCCTGAAGAGCAATGGCCGCACCGTCACTAGCGTTCATTCCGACAAGGCGACGTGACTGCCGGTCGCGCGCCATGATGGCTCCGCCCGCGGCGATGTAGGCGACATCCGCGACTGCGTTAATGAGCAGAATGCGGCGAAGTTTCGCGCGGTGAGCCTGCACCTCGTCATCCGAGGTGAAGGGTTCGCGTTTGCGCGCCCCTGCGAGGCCAGCGACTGCGATTGCACCGTCGATCGCGCCCCACATGAAGGTTTGGCGGCCGAATCCAACGAGGTGCTTCTTCTGCTGCATGCTTCCAACAGCCCACGCTGCGCCACCTATCACCACACTGGCGGCCGCCCACGTTGCAAGAATTGATGTCAGGCGCTGTTCTTCCGCGCTGAGAGTTGCGGCATCCATGTGTTCAGCCTCGCACGTTGTTGCTGCTCGCGGATGGGTGCCTGCCGGCGGCAGTTCAATCCCGTCAGGAAGTTCTGCCGTCTTGGTTGTTTCTGCGCCGCAAAACCAGCAATGTCGGCAGATTTTCACCTCTGGCGATTCGGCGAATCATCGCGTCAACGTGGGGAAATGGACTTTCGTTACTCGTTCTTCCACTCGCCACGTTCATTGAGTCGCCTTGTCTGCTCTGCCGCCGCGCCAGCATCGTTGAGTGCGCCGCGTTCGACCAGTCGACGTGAGACGTTGTGTCGATGCTCAGTCGGATTGTGATCGTCGTACTTGAACTTCGCGTCAATGGCGACGATCTGCAGTCGCAGACCAAGAATTCCCGAAAGCATGCGTCCGTAGGGCGGTAGTCCCACGCCGACCTCTGCGTGATCACCCTCGGGTTGTAGGTGACGCAACTGCGTTCGCAGAAGTTCAGCCTTTTCCTCGGCATCGGCAATGACGGTGGCGTCGCAGGTGAATTGCACCGCGGCGTAGTAACTCGTCGGAACACCGTCCTCATCTGGCCCACCGGCCTTCGCTCGCCACGTGCTGGGGATGTAAGCGTAATCGCCAATCACGCTGAACAGCACGCGAGGATGCGCCGTGACATGCTGCCACACCGAATTGGGTCGGGCGAGGTGAATGAGCAGGGTGTCACCGTCGATGACTGCGTGTGTGGGAATGACGAGGGGTGCCTCACTCGGGTCGCTGTTGCTGACAACCAGTTGTCCGAAAGGTGCCGTCGTGCCAAGCCACGAACGCCACTCATCAGCGCTTGCTGAGTCCCACGGGTGAATAAGCATTGTGACTCCTCAGCAACTGCGTCAGTGACGTGGTGATGATCGCGTGCGATAGGGGGCCCTGTTCTGTCTGTATTGTGCACTGTGACCTCATCTCCGATCGACCGGGTTCCAGCGTGGATGCTGGCCACTCTGGCCATGTTGTCGGTGCAACTTGGGGCAGCTATTTCGATCGGCCTGTTCGACGCGGTAGGTGTCGCGGGAACTGCGTGGTTGCGCATCACAATCGGTGCAGTGGGCTTCGTACTCATCGCGCGTCCTCGCTACTGGAAGTGGTCGTGGCGCGAACTGCGGGCGCCTGTCTTGCTCGGCGTCGTTTCGGCGTTCATGACGTTGAGTTTTCTTGCGGCGATCGACCTGCTGCCACTCGGAACCGTCGTCGCCATCGAGTTCCTCGGCCCGCTGACGGTGGCGGCATGGCATAGTCGTAGTCGTCGCGCCCTAGCATGGCCAGCGCTGGCGTTACTGGGCGTCGTGTTGCTGACCGAGCCGTGGCAGGGCACACCCAGTCTGCTCGGAATTGCCTTGGCCGCCGTCGCGGGCGTGGGCTGGGGCTTGTACATCGTCATCACCCAGCACGTGGGTGACCGTTTCGAAGGTGTTGATGGACTCGCCATTTCAATGCCGATAGCGGCTCTCCTGACAGCATTCGTCGGCATCCCTCAGGCGTGGGGGCATCTCACGGTGCAGGTCATGCTGGTCGCGCTTGTTGCGGCGATTCTCCTGCCGCTGATTCCGTGGACTTTCGAGCTGTACGCGTTGCGGCGACTCACCAAGTCTGCGTTCGGCACGCTGATGTCACTCGAGCCCGCGATCGCCCTTGTCATCGGAATAGTGGCATTGCACCAGATTCCGGCCCTACCTCAACTCGTGGGAATTGCCTGTGTGGTGCTCGCGGGAGTGGCCGCCGAACGCACGGGACACCGAGAGGATGAGCTTCCGGACTTCGAATCGCCAGTCGCCTGACCCGAAGCCCTCCTGTGCTTAATCCCGTGACTGCGGCAGCAGGTCTTTGGAAAGGCGCTTGGCCGCGGTCTGCACGAGCTGGCCGAGGTGGGCCGATGCTGGCACCATCTCGGCAGGCGGACCATTGATGGCGAGCGCCGCAACGGCACGGCCACGCCAGTCGATGACCGGAGCTGCCACCGACGAGATGTCGACAACAGACTCTCCCGTTGCGGTTGCATAGCCGCGGCGAGTGATCTGCTCAAGTTCGGCGCGGAATTTCGCGACGTTAGTGATCGTGTTCGCAGTCAATTCGGGAAGTCCCGCATCGATGCGGCGTCGAGCAAAATCAGGGTCGAAGGCGCAGAGTGCCTTTCCTTGCGCGGTGCCGTGGGCAGGTATTCGTCGGCTCCAGTCTGCTTTCGCTTTGTAGGAGCGCAATGTTTGCAAGCGCTCGAGGGTGAGAGTGTCGACGCCCGAGGGCACCGACAGTTGAATTGTCCATCCCGTCACTTCACGCAGTTCTTCCATCAGCGATCGCGCTCCTGTGCGCAGGTCGTAACGCGTGACAGCTAGTTGCCCCAACTCGTAGAGACGTAAGCCCAGACGGTATTTGCCATTCGCACTGTTTTGTTCAATCAGACCGCGTGACATTAACGTGGTCAGCAGGCGGTGCGCGGTGCTCTTCGCGACGCCGAGTCGCTTGCCGACTTCGATAACCCCGAGTTCCTCATCTGCAGCAAAGCAGTCGAGGAGGTCAAGGGCGGCGGCGACTGACTGCAGTACGCCAGCATCAGTGCGTGTCGCCATAGTTACAGACTAGTTGCGCCACGTTCCGCAGGAAGGAAACTCTGCGCGAAGACCGCAGATGTCTGGCTACCGTGCAGTCATGGACTTTGTACTCGCAGATGGTGGACGCATCCCTGCAATCGGAATCGGTACGTGGCCGATGAACGACAACGAGGCAGAGCGTGCGGTGGCCGATGCCATTGCGTTGGGGTATCGACTTGTCGACACGGCATTCGCGTACGGAAATGAGACCGGTGTCGGGCGCGGTATTGCTGTCAGCGGGCTTCCACGCGATGAACTATTCATCACCACCAAGTTCAACAAAGACAGTCACAGCGTGCACGGTGTTGCGCACGCGTGGCAGGACAGCGTTCACAAGCTGGGTGTCGACTATGTCGACTTGATGCTGATTCATTGGCCGGTCCCGCAACTCGGCCGGTTCGTCGAAGCGTGGGAGGGACTGCTCACCATCCAAGGGCAAGGCAAGGTGAGGCACATCGGTGTCTCGAACTTCCTGCCCGAACATCTTGAGCCGATCATCGCGGCAACCGGTGTTGCCCCGGTGCTGAATCAATTGCAGATCACTCCGCGCTATCAGCAGGCTGAGGCACGCGCGTACAACACAGCATTAGGAATTCACACTCAGGCGTGGTCGCCACTGGGTCAGGGAACGGGACTGCTCGACATTGCGATCATTGGCAAGTTGGCCGACAAGTACGGCATCACTCGTGGGCAGGTGGTTCTTGCCTGGGACCTCTGCCAAGGCATGAGCGCGATTCCGAAGAGTTCTCACCGTGGTCGCCTAGTCGAAAACCTTGCTGCCACAAGCATCGTGTTCGAACAGGACGATATTGATGCGCTGTCAGCGATTGATGCATCGGAGCCGGACATCAAACACCCGAACTCGTTTGGGCACTAGGCCCACGAGTTCGGGTGATGATCGTGTTCTAGGAATTCTGTTTCGCGCGGCGCGCCGTCATGGTTTCTCCGGCCACGGAGAAGTTGTCACTCGACACTTCGTTTAGGATGACCCGCACGCTCTCGGGCGGACTGCCGAGTGTTGTTGTTGCGGCGACCGTGAGTTCGCGCATCAACGCTTGCTTCTCTTCTGACGAACGGCCTTCAATCATCGTGACCGAAATGATAGGCATGGGGCTCCTTGGTGAGGATCTAGCGACAGGGGAGTTCGACGGTGCCAAGACGATCAAATCGGGCAACAATGGTGTCGCCAGGGGAAACGGCAACGGCTTCGGTGAGGGCTCCCGCCATCACCACTTGGCCTGCGCGCATCCCCTGACCACGGAGGGCCATGCGTCGCACCATCCACGCGACTGCTGCGGCAGGATGCCCGAGCACGGCGGCACCGGCGGCAGTTGCCAGCAGTGCGCCGTTCTTCTCGAACGTGCAGCCGATGAGTCGAAGGTCGATGCCACGCGGGTCTACTCCCTGACCACCGAAGACGAACCCCGCACAGGACGAATTGTCGGCGATGACGTCAGGCCCCGTGAACTTGTAGCCCGCGAACCGTGAGTCGAGGATGTCGACCGCAGGGAAGATCAATGCCGTCGCGGCCAGTACGTGAGAGGCCAACACGTGCGGACCCTCGAGATCGGCCCCGAGGAGGAAAGCGACTTCCGGCTCGCACCGGGGCTGAATGTATTTCGAGCACACGAGCGTCTCACCCGTGTCGAGTTGCATATCGTCCGTGAGCCATCCGTAGAGCGGCTCGGTGACGTTCATTTGCGTTTGCTTAGCCACGCTGGTGAGGCCCAGCTTGGCGCCGATGATCGCAGCACCACTGTCGACCCGGGCCTGAACTACGGCGTCCTGAACCTCGTACGCCGTCGCTGGATCGAGGTCGGGAAAGTCGTTGGTGAGCGGAGTGGTCGCAGTGCGAGTAACTGCCGCCTCGATCAGCCGATGGGCGATCTCCTGTTTCGGAATCGTCATGCCTGTGTCCCTTCGGCTTCTGCGTGCTTGCGGGCGAGTTCGAGGGCGACATCGATGATCATGTCTTCCTGGCCCCCTACGACCTGCCGGCGTCCGAGTTCGAGCAGAATCTCGGCCTGCGACACGTTATAGCGTTCCGCGGCACGCTCGGCGTGCAGCAGGAACGAGCCGTAAACACCCGCGTAGCCAAGAATGAGGCCGGCCCGGTCGATCACCTGCTGGCGAGGCATGAGCGGTCGCACTACTTCCTCGGCGAGGTCCATGAGTGCCAGCGGATCGACACCGGTCTCAATGCCGTACTTGCTTGACACGGCCGCCAAGATCTCGGTGGGACAGTTGCCAGCGCCTGCGCCAAGACCTGCACTAGTGCCATCGAGGTTGCGCGCGCCCTCTTGGTACGCCGCGATCGAGTTAGACACCGCCATCGCGAGGTTGTTGTGCGCGTGTACGCCCACAGGAACCTCAAGCGCTTCAACAAGAGCGTTGACTCGACGACGTACTTCCTCAGTGATCATCGCTCCAGCGGAGTCAGCGATGTAAATCGTGTCGGCGCCGTACGACTGCATGAGCAGCGCCTGTTCGACGAGTCCCTCTGGGGAGTTCATGTGCGCCATCATGAGGAAGCCGATGGCTTCCATTCCGAGCGACTTCGCCACCTTGATGTGCTGTTCGGTGACGTCGGCTTCGGTGCAGTGCACCGCGATGCGCGCGACGGACACTCCCAACTCATTGACTTCGCGCAAGTCGTCGGCAAGGCCGATACCGGGAAGCAAGAGGCAGGCAATCTTCGCGTTGGTGGTGACTTCGCAGGCGCGTGCGATGAGTTCCTTCTCAGGCACAGCCGAGAAGCCGTAGTTGAAACTGGAGCCGCCGAGACCATCGCCGTGCGCGATTTCGATCACCTGTACGCCCGCTGCATCGAGACCCTGCACGATGCGCACGACGTCTTCGGCGTAGTACTGGTGGCTGATTGCGTGTGAGCCGTCGCGCAGTGTCGAGTCAATGAGTCGGTAGTCGGGGGTCGTCATGGCTACGCTCCTGCCTTCTGGTCGGCCCGGTGGTAGGCGATCGCCTCGCCGACTCGCTGCGCGGCGGCGGTCATGATGTCAAGGTTTCCGGCGTAGGGCGGTAGGTAATCGCCGGCACCCTTCACCTCGAGCAGGACGACTGCCCGGTGCGGCACGACGCCGCCGGGTGTGTTGAACGGGCCCTCTTCAATGACCGGGGGGTTCTTCAGTCGGTAGCCCGGTACGTACTTCTGAACGTCCTTCTCCATCGCGAAGATCGACTCGAGTACCGCGTCGTGGTCGCTGCCTTCCGGTAGCGCGGCGAATACTGTGTTGCGCATCATGATGGGCGGCTCAGCGGGATTCAAGATGATGATCGCCTTGCTCGTCTCGGCTCCGCCGATTTCGCGCAGTGCCATCGATGTGGTCTTGGTGAACTCGTCGATGTTCTGTCGAGTACCCGGACCTGCTGACTTCGATGCCACCGTTGACACCATCTCTGCATAGGGAAGGCGATCGATTGCCCGACTGACGGCGTAGACCATGGGTGTGGTTGCCTGACCGCCACACGTCACCATGTTGGTATTAGGAGCATCAAGGTGCTCGGTGAGGTTGACGGCAGCGATGACGCGCGGTCCACGTGCCGCCGGCGTGAGGTCGACCGCGATGATGTTGGCTTCCTCGTACTCCTTGTAGTGCCGCGCATGCACGTAGGCGCTCGTCGCGTCGAACATCATGTCGATGTCGTCCGCGTTGTCGAGAATCCACTGCGGTCCCTCGTGGGGACCGTCGATTCCGAGTGACTTCGCCCGTGCGAGCCCGTCGCTGTCAGGATCGATACCGACGAGTGCGACGAGTTCAAGCGGAGTGGTCCCCGAACCGGACGCATCGGTTCCCTTCAGGAGTTTGATCATCAAGTCCGTGCCGATGTTTCCCGATCCCAGGATTACGCAGCGCATTCTTCCTCCTCCTACTCACTGGCCATGCGAATGGTGATGGGGCCGAGCCGGTCGAAATCAGCTCGGAAGACATCGCCCGGTGATACCGGAACCATCGCGTGTAGGGCTCCGGTCATGATGACGCTACCGGCCGGCAACGTGATTCCCATGGGAGCCAACGTGTTGGCTAACCACGCCACGGCTGCCAAAGGATCTCCGAGTGCGGCGGCTCCTGCGCCACTTGCAATGACTTCCCCGTTCTTGCTAAACACCATGCCGACGAGGCGTGGATCGAAGTCGTCGATCGGAACAACGAGACTGGACAGGGCGATCGCGCCATTGCTGGCTAGGTCGGCGACGGTGTCGGCCAACTTGATCTTCCAATCCTTGATGCGCGAGTCGACGATCTCCAGTGAAGCAACCAGGCCTCGCGTCGCTGAATACGCGTCGGCAGGTGTGCAGTGGGGGCCGGAAAGTTCGCGGTCGAGAATGACGGCGATTTCCGCTTCCATCCGTGGTGCGATGAAGCGGTCGACGGGCAGTTCGGCGCCGTCGCGGTACACCGTGGATGCAAAGACTGGCCCGAAGTCGGGGGAGTCGACCCCGAGGAGCTTTTGCATGGGAGCGCTGGTGAGCCCGAGTTTGTAGCCGCAAATCGTCTCGCCGTCGGCCAGTAGGCGGCTCACAAGGTGTTGCTGAATCGCGTAACCGTCTTCCATTCGCAGGTCAGGTAACTCGTCAGTGAATGCGGGAATGGGGACGCCGGTGCGACGCGCGTCATACAGCGCATCTCCGAACGTCTGTGCCTGCTCTGAAGACAGAGACGCGCTCATGAATGGTCCTCGGTATTCGTCGTGGATGTCGGATTCGAATGCGTTCGGCATAGGTAACCTACGGCTATTCCACACAATCACGAGCGCCTGTTCCACATGAGGGAACTGTGATGGGGTGCCTGTGCCCATACTCACAGTCGCGGGAAGGGGCAGGAGGGGAAACCTAGGTCATTCGCCACGCTCAACCCAGGATCAAGACTCAGTGCAATTAGCGCTATTCCAAGTTCGAACAGGTGCGACGCAGGTGTCCCGGCACCACTTTCAGTTAATGGTGATGGTGATGCTGCCTGACGCGGCGATGAGTGGCGTTGCGGGGTCGTATGGCCCCGCAACGAGTGGCTTCTCAGCCACGACCACCATCAGGTCGCCACTCTGCTGTAGGAACACGTAACTTGACGAGGTGCCGTCAGTTCCGACCGCGGTTCCCGTCGCGATGACGCGAGCCTTTCCATTACTTGTCTTGATGATCGCGAGTTGCTTACCCGCCAGTGACTTGTCGGTCTTCGTCACGACGCCGATGCGCTGAGTGGGGGTTGCGACTGTTGACGTGACGCCGAGAACGATGGGCAGGAGAGCGCTCGTCGGCGACGGTGCCACGGTGGTCGGGGAGGTGGTGCTCGTAGGAGACGCAGTACTGGTGGGGGAGGGACTGCCCGTCGGCGACGGCTCGGCGGTGGGTGACACGGTGGTGGGTGATTCAGTGGCCGTCGGTGTCGGTGACTCTGACGTGGGTGATTCGCTCGGCGACGTTGAGTCGCTTTCCGTTGGCGAAACGGGAGTGGCACTGTCGCTCGCAACCGCAGACGTCGCGCCCGCTGAACTACCGCCGGACGAGCATCCCGCCAGACCCGCGCATGCGGCGGTGGCGATCACAAGAGTCAGTGCGATAAAGCGGCGACGTGCCTGAGAGTTCATCTCTTCACTGTACGCGCGAGTTCTGAAATGTTCGGTGGTCGTTGGGTCGTCCCTGTGTGAGGTGTCGCCCACATGTCGGCGCGGTTGCGCACTGATTGTTCTGTCAGGAAAACGCGGAACTCACTCGGTGCCTGCGATATCGCGGTAGGCGTCGCGAAGATGGAACTTCTGAACCTTGCCTGAAGCGGTACGCGGAAGGTCGGTCACGACGCGCACGTACTTCGGCACCTTGAAGCCGGCGAGCCGCGACCGAGCGTAGGTGCGGAATTCGTCCTCGGTGAGTTCGTGGCCTGACTTGATGACGACCACAGCGCAGACCGCCTCTTCGAAGCGCTGGTCGGGAACTCCGATCACGGCAATGTCGGAAATTGCTGGGTGATCGCTCAACACCATCTCAATCTCAGCGGGGTACACGTTTTCGCCGCCGGTTCGGATCATGTCCTTCTTGCGTCCGGTGATCTGCACCCGGCCGCGCGGTGTAATGCGTCCGAGGTCACCCGTGCGACACCAGCCGTCGACAAACGTGTCGGCAGTCTCGGCGGGCCGCTCCCAGTAGCCGATCGACACCGAAGGACTGCGCACCCACACCTCACCGATTTCACCAGGAGGTAGAGGCGTTCCGATGTCGTCGACACAACAGCGGATCTCTGTCAGCGCAAGCGCCCGACCGGTCGATTCAGGCTCCTCGACGGCGTCGAGGGGCTCGCTGACTGCCGAGATCGCACCACCTTCGGTGAGCCCGTATGTCTGGATGAGGGCGACATCGGGAAGAAGTCGCCGCAACTCCCGCACGGTCGACGGCGCAATCGCCGAGCCTCCAGTGACGAGGAGTCGTAGGTGCGCCAGTGTGTCGCTGATGCTGTCGCCGAGGGTGACCAGTTCATTGATCATGAATGGGTACAACAGCGCACGAGTTGCAGACCGTGTGCCCATCACACGCGCACATCGCTCGACGGAGAAGCCTGTGCTCTGCATAAACACTGCGGTTCCGCGCCGTAGCAGGGTCGGTAACAGGAGGTTTTCGAAAGCGCCCACGTGGTAGAACGGCCCGGAGGTAAGAGACACGGTGTCGGGTGTGAATCCCCACTCCATCACCTGCATCGCTGCATACGACAATGCGTTTCCGTGCGACCACACCGCGCCCTTGGGTCGACCTGTCGTTCCTGAGGTGTACATGATCGCGGCCGGCGTGTCGTCGGGCCACGGAGCTGATCGGAATTCCATTGGCTCGGCACCGATGAGTTCGTCGCGATCGTGCGCGCTGCGTTCCGTTCCAGGAATGGTGAACTCGGTCTCTGCGCTGAAGACCGCGACGTCGGGTTGATCGCCCAGGAATGTGAGTCGGTCAGCAAACTCAGCATTGGCAATTACTACGGTGGAACCGGAGTCGGTGATGGCGTACTCCAACTCTTCGGCAGACAGTCGCCAGTTGAGTTTGACCGCAATCGCGCCGAGTGCGGTGATCGCGAAGTACAACCTCCAGTAATCGATGCTGTTGTACAGAAGGAGTGCGACTCGGTCGCCGGCCTGCACTCCCTGCGCAGCCAGACCCGACATTCGCTCCTGCACGTCGACGCGCAACTGCCCGTAGGTGACCTCGTCGCGGTCTTCAAAGGCGATGGCAACTTTGTCTGCGCATGGGGTGGCAAGTGGATCGCCAATGGTGCGAATGATGTGCGTGAGATCCATCCGCTAGTCCTGCGACGCGCGCCACTTGGCGATGGCAATGGCCACCAAGTTCGTGGTCTCGTCGGTGCCCTCAACTCCTTGGGCCGTTGGATCGGTGTGGGCCCACTCGCTCATGAGGTGCTGTGAATTCGCAAGTTGAATTGAGGCGTCGAAACCCTGCATATCTTCGATGCCAACCAACGTGGATTTGATGGCTCGCAGAAATTGAGGGGGAACCTCGGCGATTTCCTCGGCGATCTGTACTGCTGCCGACGTCACGTCTTCGTCGGGACGGCAGACGGTGGTCACCATGCCCAGACGTAGTGCTTCATCGGCGCCGATCACCCGATTGCGAAACAGTGCCTCGCGCGCTGCCGCGGTTCCGATAATCCACGGCAGGGCGAAGAACTCCGAGAGGTGCGGCAGGATCGCGGTCGTCGGTGCACACACGCGAAGGTCCATGGCGGCCGCGAGTGACCAGCCGCCCCACAGGCAGTTGCCGCTGATGGCCGCAATCGTTGGCTTGGGAATTCGGCGCCAGCGCATGAGTGGTTCGGTCCAGTGCGTCCATGCCCAGTCCTCACGACCGGCGAGATCACCGGGCATCACCGAGGTAGTGACGTCTTCCTTCTCTTGGGTGGTGCGCAGATCGTGGCCGGATGAGAAGTCAGCGCCGGTGGATCCGAGCACGATGACACGCACGGTTGGGTCGGCTGCAGCATCGGTGAAGGCGTGATCGAGTTCACGCAGTAGCGCGCGGGATTGGGCATTGCGATAGCGCACGCGGTCAAGTCGAATCAGCGACACCTGCTGTGCTGATCCGACTCGGCTGACGTCAATGTTTTCGTACTGCATCGGACCTCCGAGTTGGCTGCGGCGCCCTAAATCATGTGCAAGCCACCATTGATCTGAATCGTCTCACCGTTGACAAAACTAGCGGCCGGGCTGCACAGGAACACCACAACTGAGGCGACTTCGTCGGCCGTGCCGAAACGGGCGAGCGGAGTCTGCGCGATGAGTGCGTCACCCTTTTGCGCGCGTAGATCGGTGGTCATCGGAGTGTCGATGATGCCGGGGGAGACA
>CAIYMF010000042.1 GCA_903927265.1 uncultured bacterium
CGAAGACCTCGCGCACGCCGACGAGAAGCAACTGCGTGAGATGCGACGTCACAAGATGGCCATGGTGTTCCAACACTTTGGCCTACTCCCTCATCGCCGCGTTGTCGACAACGTGTCGTACGGACTCGAAGTACGTGGCGATGGGAAAGCGCAGCGCCGAATGCGGGCGCAGGAAGTCATCGATCTTGTGGGTCTTTCCGGATTTGAGCAGTCGTACCCCGATCAGCTTTCTGGTGGTATGCAGCAGCGCGTCGGTCTCGCGCGCGCCCTCGCTGGCGATCCTGACATCATGTTTTTCGACGAGCCCTTCTCAGCGCTCGACCCGCTGATTCGGCGCGGCATGCAAGACGAGGTGCTGCGCCTGCACCACGAAGTGCGCAAGACGATGGTGTTCATCACGCATGACCTGTCTGAGGCGCTTCGTCTCGGTGATCGCATCGTCATCATGCGCAACGGCGAGATCGTGCAGGTGGGTCGTCCCGACGAGTTGGTGGGCGCTCCCGCCGATGAGTACGTGGCTGACTTCACCCGCGATATTCCGAAGTCACATGTGCTCACCCTTCGATGGATCATGCGCGATGCGCGCCAAGATGAGCCCACCGATGGTCCCGAACTTTCACCCGACACCGTCATTCGCGATTCCATTCGCACCGTCACCGAATCGTCTGCCCCCGTGCGCATTGTGTCCGAAGGACAAGTCCTCGGAGTGGTGGGGCGTGACGACCTACTTGCCGTAATCGCGGGAGCTTCGGAGTCATGACGGCGGTCACCGTCCCCGTCGCTGCTGGAGCGACCCCGCGGCGAATCGGCGTCGGATGGCGACTCGCGATCATTGCTTTGGCGTGGGTGCTGCTCTGGTACGTATTGCAGGGCAGGTGGGTTCTCGAAAGTGGTGTGCCCGCGGCCATTCAGGATTGGCTACAAGAGCTCTACTCCAACGTCGGCACCGGACGCCTCAGTAACCCTCTGTTCGTCTACGTTCTTACTCCAATCACCACGGCACTCACCGCCGCCTTTGACGGCGGAGTGTGGGTGACCGAGCAACTTGGCTGGACTGGCGTCACGGCGATTGCGACGGCACTTGCGTTGGTGTGGGCCGGATGGCGGATGGCGATTCTGACCGCCATCGGATTCCTGTGCTTCGGCATTCTCGGTCTCTGGGACGAGAGCATGCAAACTCTGGTGCTGGTCTTGATTTCGGTGCTGTTGTCGCTGATCATCGGAATTCCGCTGGGCGTCTGGTCTGGAGTATCCGACCGGGTGAACCGCATCATGCTGCCGATTCTCGACACCCTGCAGATCATGCCGAGTATCGCTTACCTCCCGGTCATCACGCTGTTCTTCCTCATCGGTCCGGCGGCAGGAATCGTGGCAACACTTATCTACGCCGTGCCGCCAACGATTCGCTTGACGTCGGTCGGCATTCGCGAAGTGGAGCCAGCCTCTGTTGAGGCCGCGCGTTCGCTCGGGGCAACATCGCGACAGGTGCTCACCGATGTGCAACTTCCGATGTCGCGCAGCACCATGGTCGTCGGAATCAACCAAACCGTCATGGCGGCGCTGTCGATGATCACGATCGCGGCACTCATCGCAACGCCCGGTCTTGGTGAGGCAGTACTCGGCGCACTCGAGATCCTTGATGTCGGTGCGGCGTTCAACGCGGGACTTGCCATTGTGGTGATGGCCATCGTGCTTGACCGCGTCATCTCTGCAGCCAGTCGTCGCATGGGCACGCGTCGCGCTCGCAATGCGCGCAATGTCGTGTGGGGAATCGCGGTCGCACTCATCGTGGTCGGTGCCGTGTTACCGGCCGTTGCTCCCTCGACCGCGAAGTGGAATAAGGCGTGGATCTACAGCACTGCCGATCCGATCAACGTGGCTGCCGAGTGGATTCAACAGACGATCTCTACGGCGACGGCAGCATTGAGCGAGTGGGTCACGATCTGGTTCATTAATCCGCTGGAGTCGCTGCTCACCAGTTCGCCGTTCTTCCTCGTGATCGCCGTGGTGATGGCGGTGGCGCTGGTGCTTGGGAAGGTGCGCGCTGCGATCACCGCCGGGTTGTGCCTGGTGGGGTGCGTGCTGCTGGGCCTGTGGCCCGACAGCATGGAGACGCTGACGCAGGTCATCTTCGCCGCTGCGATCACGATGGTGCTCGGACTGGTCTTTGGAGTGTGGATCGGGCGCAGCCCCTGGGCCGACCGAATTTTGCGGCCCATTCTCGACGCCGGGCAGGTTCTTCCGCCGTTCGTTTACCTTGTCCCGTGCCTTGCACTCTTCGGCCCTACGCGGTTTACCGCAATTGTGGCCGCGATCATCTACGCGGCCCCTGCCGCAATCAAGATCGTCGGCGAGGGAATTGTCGGAGTTCCAAGCGACACCGTCGAGGCTTCGCGTTCAGTGGGGGCCAACCGAGTTCAGGAGATCGTCAAGGTTCAGATCCCCATGGCTCGCCCCATCATTTTGGTCGCTTTGAACCAAGGAATCGTCTTTGTGATGGCCATGGTGGCGATCGGCGGCCTCGTGGGAGGCGGCGGATTAGGTTACGACGTGGTAAAGGGCTTCTCACAAGAGCGTTTCGCTGGTGTAGGACTAGCAGCAGGCATCGCTATCGTGCTGCTAGGAGTTGCACTCGATCGGGTGAGCCAGTCAGCAGGAAGCGGTCGGCGGCAGGAGCCGGGCGCATAGTGGGAAGGTCGCCATCCGGTGATCGCAATGAAGGGACACGCGTGAGGATTTCTCAGGGCAAGTTCATCAGCGTCGGTGTGATGGCGGCGGCAGCGATGATGCTGTCAGCCTGTGCCGGCTCAGCGAATAACAATGCGAGTGCGAGTGCGAGTGCGAGTGCGTCAGCCAGCGCAAGCGGTTCGGCAAGTGCGAGCACGAGTGCCAGTACCAGTGCAGCGCCGAGTTGCGGATCCGAGACGATCACTTTGGCTGAGAACCCGTGGGTGGGTTATTCGGCCAACGTTGCGGTCATCAACTCCGTGTTGCAAAACACGCTGGGCTGTACCACGAAGATCTCCAAAATTAACGAACAGGTGTCGTGGCAGGGATTTGAGACCGGCCAGGTGGACGCCATTCTCGAAAACTGGGGCCACGACGATCTGGCCAAGAAGTACATCACCGATCAGAAGGTGGCCGTCGACCTCGGTCCGACGGGTAACCAAGGAATCATCGGTTGGTACGTGCCCAAGTGGATGGCCGACAAGTACCCGGACATCACCGACTACAAGAACCTCAACAAGTACGCCGACCTATTCAAGACCGCTGAGTCGGGCGGCAAGGGTCAGTTGCTCGACGGTGACCCCAGTTACGTCACCAACGACGAAGCGCTTGTGCAGAACCTGAACTTGAACTACAAGGTCAAGTACGCCGGTTCTGAAGATGGCATCATCACCGCATTGAAGAACGCGACCGAGAAGACGACGCCGCTGCTCTTCTACTTCTACGAGCCCCAGTGGGCGCTCGCGAAGTACCCGGTTGCGCAGGTCAAGTTGCCTCCGTACACCGCGGGCTGCGACGCCGACGCGAAGAAGGTTGCGTGCGACTACCCGCCCTACACCCTCAACAAGATTGCCCGCGCCAAGTGGGTTGAGGCTGGCGGTCCGGCTGTCGACTTCCTGAAGAAGTTCCAGTGGACCAACGCCGACCAGAACGAGGTCGCGGCGGCGATTCAGTCAGGCAAGACCTACGAAGAGGCCGCGAAGGCCTGGATTGACGCCCACCCCGACAAGGTCAAGGAGTGGACGGGCCAGTAGCTGTGCAGATTGGAATGTGAAAGTGAGGGGTCCGGTCCGAAAGGGTCGGGCCCCTCACTTTTGCCTCACCACCTCACACGGAGTGAGCGACGCGGCCGCGCAGGAGAGTCGCGCGGCAGTGGCCGCTGAGCACCAGCGCATCAACCGGCGAACCGATTGCGGAGTCGATGCTCATGACCGCGATGTCTGCCTGTGCCCCCGGGTAGAGCCCGCCATAGGGTGCGCGCCCCTGAGTGTCGGCTCCACGAATGTGGCGCCCCATCGCACGCGCACCGCCATACGTTGCCGCGTAGAGCAGTCGCGCACCGAGATCGGGTGCGTCGTATCCCTGGGCACGCGCCACATCGAAGGCGGCGCGCACTTCATCGAGGAGGTCCAGACTCGGGCTCGACGCGAGCGAGTCCGTTCCGAGCGCGATTGGCGACCCTTCGCGTAGGTAGTCAGCGATGGGTGGCGTTCCGGCCTGCAAGATGCGATTACTGCGAGGGCAGAGCGCGACTACCGTGCCGTTCACGCGCAGCAGCGCGCGGTCATCTGCGTTGCAATGAACGCCGTGGGCAGCGTGAGTGTGTGTCGACAAGCAGCCAAGATCGGCGAGGAAGCGAGTAGGCGTGACTCCGGCGCCGCCCTCCCGAAGCAGTCGAAGATCCCACCCCGCTGCCCGGGCGTTATCAGCGCACGCACCGATTCCCGACGAGACGAAGGAGCCTTCGGCGGCCGGCTCGTCGAGGTGGAATTGGGAGCGCATGCCACGCTGCCGCCCGATAGCGAGGATGTCGGCGAAGGGTTCGGGATCGAGCGTGTAAATCGCGTGCGCCATAGTTCCGATCTCGCGTGACGACGGTGCCGAGTCGAGTCGTTCCACCAGATGTGCGCGACCGGAGGAATTCCAATTCGCCGTGTCGTAACCGAACTCTTCCAAGTACGAGATGCCACCGAGGCCCGTCGCACCTACAGGTGCGAGCGCGGGGGAGTCGGTGACGTCGTCTGCTGCGCTGGTAGTGCCCGTCTCGAGCAGCATGCGCGCGCCGTCGGCTGCTGAATTCGCCCAGTCGTCGTCAGTGGTGAATGCGCGCCGCCGGATGACTTCCGCAATCCATTCGGTGAACGGCATTCCGGTGCCGGCCATGTCGCCGTATGACGTGTATTGCAGGTGGGTGTGCGCGTTGACCAGACCCGGCATAAGAACGCCCGACCATTCGCGCACCGGCACCTGCGAATCGAAAGCCGCGAGTACGGCAGTGGCAGGTCCAACACCGACGATCTGTTCGCCTTCAACGGCGACTGCGCCTTCACGGATGGGCTCGACTGAACGTCCGTAGTCATCGGCAATCGGAAGAACCCAGTCGGCACGATGGATGACTAGTGAGTCGTCGGCGGCCACGGTCAGACTCTAGGGGAAGCGGATAGGAAGCGCCTCGGTTGGCTCAGCCAGTGCCGTTTCCACAACAATGGGCGCATGACACATGGCCGAGCAGTTCTCATTACGGGCGCCTCGCGCGGAATTGGCGCGGCATGTGCTCATGCCTTCGCTGCACGCGGCGATCGGGTCGCAGTGCATTACGGTGCTTCAGAATCGGCGGCCGGGGCTGTGCTGGCCGGGCTGCCGGGTGAGGGGCACGTGATGGTGAATGGCGACCTGCGCAATGCGCAGGAGGTGCGCGCGATGGTCGACGCAGCCGCCGAAGGTCTTGGTGGCATCGACGTCTTGGTCAATAACGCGGGTGTCTTCTTCGACCATCGGATTGAGTCGTCGACGTATGAAGAATGGCAGCAGGCGTGGGCCGACACACTCGGCGTGAACCTTGTCGGGGCTGCGAACGTCACGTGGTGTGCATTGCAACATATGCCTCGACAGCGTGGGTCGCGCATCGTGAATGTCGGATCGCGCGGAGCCTTCCGTACTGAGCCGCAGAGCCCTGCTTATGGCGCAAGTAAGGCGGGAATGGCGGCAATGGGTCAGAGCCTGGCAAAGGCGCTGGGGGTCGAAGGTATTTCGGTCACGACCATCGCGCCCGGGTTTGTCGAGACCGATATGGCCGAGGGTCATCTTGAGGGCGAGAGTGGAATCGCAATCCGCGGGCAGAGTCCGTTCAACCGAGTGCCCACCGCGCAGGAAGTCGCCGATGCGGTGTTGTTCCTCGCGTCGCCGGAGGCCGAGTGGGCAAGCGGCACTGTGCTCGATTTCAATGGCGCCTCGTGGTTCCGGCTGTAACGCCGATCATGTGGGGCTGACCCGGATGCCACATGACTCTGTCCTGAATGGGCGGCCGTAGTTAGCGTGAGGTACAGAGCCGAGGCAGGCCGAGCCCCACGGTTTCCTGACCGAGGGGGTGATACTCGTGCAGAGCCGGTACGACGCTGTTCTCGCGGCGCTGGACGCCGCGGTGGTGATTCATGCTCCCGATACCTCGATCATTGAGGCAAATGACCGAGCCCGCGTTCTTCTGAGTCTTCAGGATCTTGAAGGCAGACTCGCAAACGATCCTACGTGGGTGTTCCTGGAGGAAGATCGCTCTCCGATGGCCCTTGAGCGGTTTCCTTTGATCCAGGTGATTGCCTCGATGGAGGAGGTTCACGGCCAACTCATGATCATCCGACCACCATTGGGTCCCGATGTCGTGTGCGAGGTAAACGCGAAACCCGTCGTCGATGACTTCGGGCAATTACGAGAAGTCGCGGTCACTTTCAGTGATGTTACAGAACGCAGGCGGGCGGTCGAGGAGCTTGTCGCCAGCGAAGAGTTGCTGCGAGTGGTACTCGACACTTCCCCTGACACCATCATTCGAACTGGGCTCAATGGGCGAATCGATTACGTGAATCGGCGGGTAGTCGAGATATCCGGCGTCCCGTTTGAGCAGTGGATTGGCAGGACCTTCGAAGATATTGGCTATCCCCTGAAACTCGCACAGCACTGGACAGAGCAGCGGGATCGCGTCGTCGCGAGCAAGGAACCGGTTACCTTCGAGTTCGACATCGATAACGAAGAGGGCCATCGCTCGTACGAGACGACGATTGCCCCCGGATTCGACCGTGATGGCGCTGTGTCCTTCACCATTGAAACGGGTAGAGACATGACCGACCGCAAGTTGGTCAGCGACACACTGCGACAGATCGCCACCCACGATCCGTTGACTGGGCTGTTGAACCGTGCCGGGCTGCTCGCGGAGTGCGCCCTTTCGATGGGTGCCGGGCGAGGCGGGGGTCGGGCGACAGCCTTGCTGTTGATGGACCTCGACCGATTCAAAGACGTTAATGACACGTTGGGGCACGACGTCGGTGATGACCTGTTGATCGCGGCAACTGCCCGGATTCAGAGCGTTGTGCGGCCGGGTGACCTTGTAGCCCGAATTGGTGGGGACGAATTCGTGGTGGTGATGCCGGATCTGGACGATCCGGAATTAGCGCCCGAGGCCGCTTTGCTTGTGGTGGAGGCGTTTCGCTTTCCGTTCACTATCCGTGAGATTGAGTTGTACTCGCCGGTGAGCATTGGACTGACACTCACCACCGATGGCGAAGACGCCGGAGGTCTCTTGCGCGATGCTGACACAGCGCTCTATGCAGCCAAGGAGGCCGGGCGCGACCGAGTGGCGGTATTCAACGAAGAATTACGCGCTGCGGTTACGGCCAAATCGGCGGTCGCTGCCGATCTGCGGCACGCACTCGATCTGGGCCAACTCGCAGTCTGGTACCAACCTGAAATCGACCTGACGACGGGGAGGGTCGTGGCTTTAGAGGCCTTGCTTCGCTGGCACCACCCGGACGGATCGGTATGGACGGCCGACCGATTCGTCGGTGTGGCTGAGGAAACGGGAATGATCCAAGATATCGGCGAGTGGGTGCTCAGCCAGGCGTGTCACCAAGCGGCCGTGTGGGCCGCCGCGCGTTCTGACCGGGCTGTGAAGGTACGGGTGAACATGTCGACACTCCAGATCGCCACACCCGGGCTTCTGGCGACACTCGACGAAGTCCTCGCCATGAGCGGTTTGAACCCGGCGAACCTGTGCATTGAAATCACCGAGACCGTCCTGCTGAGGCAAAGCGCACTAGCACGCGACAACCTTGCGGGCTTTCACGAGCGCGGCGTCACTCTCGCCATCGACGACTTCGGTACCGGCTACGCCTCGTTGACCTATCTGAACCACTACCCCATTGATGTCATCAAGATTGATCGCAGCTTCATCTCCGATATCGCCCTCCCCAACCACGACCGTCGACTCGTCGCCGGCATCATCGCGCTGGCGGCGACGCTCGGAATTGACGTGACTGCAGAAGGAATCGAACAGCAGGCACAGGCAGATCTCCTGCGTCAGATGGGGTGCCCCTCAGCGCAGGGCTTTCTCTTCTCGCGGGCGTTGCCAGCGGACGAGATCACGCCACTTCTTGACCACAGTTACTTCACAAATTCGCCGGCGCTGGGGTAAGAAAACTGCGCCTATGCGTGCTGGATGTCCCCCCATGCGTAAAAAGGGGGAGGAGGAAGAGGGAGAGGAAGAGGGGAGGGGGGACCGTCAGCCGATGGGTGGGCCCCAGAAGAACAGGTCGTAGCGCTCCTCAAGCGCGGCCACTGCCTCCGCGAAGGTGAATCCGCCCGTGTAGAGCGCCGCATCAATAACGGCGCCGTCGAGTCCGTGTGGAATCAGTTCGGTGAGGGCGTGCAAGTCACCCAATCGGAAGACTCCGCCGCCACTGACCGCATGGCCGTGCACCGTACGCAGGACGGTGTCGAGTGCGTTGCGCTCGTGCGATTTACGAATGCCGCGCGAATCGACGTCGGTGATGAGGTAGGCGTGCGCCTTGGTGTCGCGCGCTTGCACGAGCAGTGCTTCAAGGCCGGTCTCGTGAAGATCTGACCGCGGCGCGAAGACGCGGTTACCTTCCGAGGTAATTCCGACGACAATGCGATTGCCGTACTGAGCAACCAGAGCCGTCACTGCTTCAGGGTCGGCAAGTGCCTCGGTGTCGAGGACCACACGCGCAGCGCCCATCGCAAGTGCCGCGTCGACGTCGGCCGCCGTGCTGAAGCCCCCGGCCACCTGAACGTGTGCGTGTGCGCGACTCTCGCGAATGATGGACGCGACGACCGCAGCGTTACTACCGGTTCCGGCGTAGCCGTCGAGGTCTGCCACGTGCAGCCATTGAGCACCCTCGCTCACGAAATGCCGCGCCGCCTCCACCGGGTCACCGAAAGTGTGGGCGCTGTCGATCTCGCCGTGGTGCAGGGCGCTGAGTGCGCCCTGGGAGATCTCGACTCCGGCGAACAGGGTGAATGGGGGGCGGTGAGGGGTCATGATCGCACTTTAGGCGACGGCGAGCGATTCGTCAGGATGCGGGTGGCCAATGAGGCAAGGAGCACCGCGAAAGCGCCGAGGTAGGCGGCGAGCATCGCGGCCATCACTCCGGCGGCAGTGCCGTAGATACGCGACATGTTGGGCGCGAAAGTGATGTAAAGCGTCAAGCCTCGGCCGATGAGGTAGAGGACGAAAGTAATCGCGATTCCAGGAATGATGACCGATTTCACCGGGACGGTTCTTTGCGCTCCGATCAGCAACAGGGTGGCGGCCATAATCGTCACGAGGACGCCTTCGATCAGCTTGGCTGAGATCGGGCCGGCGGAACGGTCGGTCGCAATGATCCATACGGCTGAGGCGCCGATCGCGATTATTCCGATCAGCCCCACGCCCAGGGCTACGAGGCGCCGAGTCACGAACGAACCTCGCGGCAACCGATGAACGCGTCCCATGGCCCCGAGTAACTCGTGCATTGCCGTTGAAACGGTCCACAGACACACGACGACGAGCACGGTATCCGTGACACCTGTACCCGCGCTGGGAGCTGCAATTGCCTGCAGGCGTTCAACTAATAGTTGACCCGATGTTCCGGGAAAGACCTCAGCGAGATTGCCCAGCGAATCGGCAACGTCCTGTTGATCGAGCACGAGACCGAGCACGTTGACCATGGCGACCGCGGCCGGGACGATCGACAGAAAGAGCCAGAAGCCTGCGCTTGCGGCGGAACTAGAAAGGTGCAATTCCCGCTGTGCGTCGAACATGTCTCGCACCAATGAACGAATCCCTGAGTGCTGTTCGTTGCTGTCCCTTTCGGCCGCGCTGGAATCCATGGCCTGACAGTAGTGCCGCCGGAGTTCCACCGACGCGTTGACATCTCCTTAGTGAAGTGGATCTGGAGGGATCCGTGGCCGTGGTTCGGTGTCGACAACGTGGCGTCGGAGCAGCGTTCACTACCTACCGAAACAATGTGCGCTCAACCGTGGGCAGTGGTGGGAACGTTAAGCCTTTGCCGAGATAACGACGGCCGTGCCGTAGGCGAGGATCTCGGCCATCGACCCGTCCGAACCCATTTCGCTGGAGTCAAAGCGCACGCCAAGCACCGCGTTTCCGCCGAGTGCGCGAGCGTGCTCCATCAGTCGCTCGACGGCAGTTTCGCGCGCCTTGTTCACGACGTCGGTGTATTGCGGCACTTCGCCGGCCGACAGCGCCTTGAATCCGCCGGTGAATCCCTTGGCGAATCCGACACTTCGTACGAGAGTTCCCCAGCACAGCCCCAACTGTCGATCGATTTGGTAGCCGGGGATGTCGAAGGTGGTGGACATGAAGACTTCGTCAGTGGTCATGGTCGGATCGTAGCGCCGCGAAACGCCTAGGCGAGGCATGTGAGCGGATGGCCTCCGTTGAATTCCACCATCTGGCCGAGGATCGTCGCGGCGTCGAGAACCGTTCCGGGGGCGGCGCCCCCAATCTCGGAGTAGGCGCGATGCAGGTTGCCCACGATGCGTTCGGAGTCACTCAGTGCGGAGAATTCGCCGAGATCGAGTTGGTATGCGAGTTCGAGTGGAGTGAGTCCATCCGCGTGACCTGCCCGAGCTGATTGCTGAACAAACGCGAGATACGCGTCGACAGATTCGATGAGGTCGGGCCCGCCGATGGGCCCATGTCCAGGCACGATCGTCTCGGCGTCGAATGCGCGGAGTGTGGTCAAAGCAGCGCGGGCGCCACTGAGTGATCCCTGCACGAGGAAGGGAGTGCCACCGTTGAATAGCAAGTCACCCGAGAACAACAGGCGCCGTTCTGGAATCCACACGATCGAATCATTGGTCGTGTGCGCAGGAGTCCCGATGTACTGCACCTCGCATACGACGTCGTCGACGTACACGCGCACCGAGTCGGTATACGTCAAAAAGGGCGGCGCGAGTTCGACGGGCCCCCAGTCAACGTCAGTCCAGTACGGAGCTGACTTTGGCGCTCCCCAGGCGCGCATCCCGGCTCGCACTCCCTCGTGTCCGACGATGGTGGCGCCGGGGAAGAGGTAGTTGCCGAAGGTGTGGTCGCCGTGATGGTGCGTATTGATGAGTGTGCGAATGGGCTGGTCACTCACCGCAGCGATGGTGTTCAGTAATGCTGTCGTACGGGCTGTCGTCGCACACGAATCGATGGCGACGATTCCGTTCGAGCCAACGAGGAATCCGGTGTTGTTAATCCACCACGTACCGTCGTGTTGGATGTAAGCGAAGATGCCGTCCGACACTTCGGTGGGAGCGACCGGAACGGGCAGGGGGCCACTGTCATGGCGATGGCTCGACACGGTTCTCCTTGGTGGGTTGCGCTAAGTGACTGCACCCATCCTGCGGATTCGACCGCCAGCCTTCAAGTCGGGGCAGCGTTCCAAAGGAGCCCCACCAGTCCATGGACATATTCCGCGACAAAACTGGGGTGCCAAGGTCAGGAGGTTCCGGTCTGCGATTTCACCGGAAGTGACGCGCATGCCGACTCCCTCGAGGCAGCAGTCGATACGTGCGGTTACCAACTCGGGCATTGCGAGTCGCGGCAGACTGCTCAATGCGCTCGAGGCATCGCGTCTACTCGGGCCACCGTGCGGGGAAGCATGGTTCACAAGGGCCTCATCACTCTCAGACGCCGCAAACGCGCGACGCGTTCCACCCGTGACTAAACGGTAACACTCAGTGATCGGCCTCACCCCCACAACGCCAAGACCAACGTCACCAGTTCGGACTACCGCAGTAGCCTTGGATCAACCACATCAGCACAGGGAGCCAACCATGGAGCGGGACCTCTTCAGCCAGGAGCACGACGAATACCGCGCGGTTTTGCGCGACTTTCTTGCTAAGGAAGTTGAGCCGCACATGTCCGCGTGGGAGCAGGCTGGCATCGTTCCGCGCGATCTCTATCGGCAGCTCGGTGAGCTCGGCACGATGGGAATTCAGTTTCCTGAGGAATTCGGCGGCGCGGGTGAAACGACGTTCCTCTATAACGTTGTTCTAGCCGAAGAACTGTCTCGTCTTTCGGTGCACTTCGGCGGCATCGGCCTGCACCTTGACATCGTGGTTCCGTACTTCCTTGACCTCGCCAACGACGAGCAACGGCAACGGTGGTTCCCGGGGTTGGCGAGCGGTGACCTGGTGACGTGTATTGGAATGACCGAGCCGGGTACCGGATCAGACCTTGCTGGTATCTCGACGACCGCCGTTCGCGACGGTGATCACTACGTGGTGAATGGTTCGAAGACATTCATTACCGGTGGCGTCAACGCCGAACTCGCCGTAGTGGTGGTGCGCACCGGACGGGCCGACGATCGGCGTGGGGGCCTGAGCCTGCTCGTCGTTGAAGACGGAACTCCCGGATACGACCACAGCCACAAACTCGACAAGCTCGGAATGCGCGCTACCGACACAGCCGAACTGTTCTTCGATTCGGTGCGCGTTCCCGTTGCCAACCTGCTGGGCGAAGAAGGCAAAGGGTTCGACTACCTCACCCGCAATCTGCCGCAGGAGCGCCTGTCGATTGGCGTGGGTGCGATCGCCGCTTGTGAGGCAGCACTTGAGCGCACCATCGCGTACGTGCACGAGCGCAGTGCTTTCGGAAAGACCATCGCAACGTTTCAGAACACCAAGTTCGAACTCGCCGACATGGCGTCAGACATTGAGGCCGGTCGCGCCATGGTTGATCGCGCAATCCTTGCCCTCGACAAGGGCCGGTTGTCGGTGGCCGATGCTGCCAAGGTGAAACTGTTCACCACCGATCTGCAGGGTGAAGTGATGGACCGCTGCCTGCAACTATTCGGCGGCTACGGGTTCATGCGCGAGTACCCCATTGCGCAGATGTACGCCGACTCACGCGTGTCACGTATTTACGGTGGCACCAACGAGATCATGAAGGTGATCGTGGCTCAGTCGCTGGGTCTGTAGCGGCGACTACTGCGATTCACTGCGTCGTCGCCACGCCACCGCGACCCCCAGTGTGAGTATCACTGCCGCACCCACCACTACCCACACCACGATGGGAGAACCACGGCTACTGGACGTGGGGGTTGGAGTTGGCGACGGTGTGGGGTCGGTCTTCTGAAGGTAGTAGAACGACAACGCCCGTTCGACCGGATGGCCGTCGGCCGAAACAACGCGGTACGACACGGCATAGCGACCGGGAACCGTGAGTGGTGTGAGTTTTTGAGTCACGGTGTCGTCGAGCACGACGGGTGCTCCTTCAGTCACCGATGCTCCATTGGGATCAGTCACGAGCACTGCGTCACCGACTGCCTGAATGACATTGTCGAACGTCAGCACCACCTGCTCCGGAGCGACTGTGACCAGCGATCCGTCGGCAGGTGACATCGACACCAGGGTGGTGTGCGCGTTGGCAGCAGTGGCGACGAGCAACAGACCAACCAAGCAGAGCAACGCTGCGGTGGTGACCCGACGCAGGAGTCGAGTCACCACCAGTGCGGGTGAGTTGCTCATGAGCGTGAGCGTCGCGCGCCAAGTGCGACTGCGAATCCGGCGATCGCGATGAGCAGCGCGGCAATCGACAAAATCGTCGGAAGTGACGATCCGCTGGATGACGAGTCGGTAGGCATGGCCATGGATGAGGCCGTCGGTGACATTGATGCCGTCATGGTGTCACTCGGTGATGAACTCGGACTGGGACTCGAACCTGCCGAGTGATCCATCGAATCACCGGTCATGCTCAGCACGGGCGCGGGGTGTTCGGCCTCGCTGCCGTCAGCGGGTTCGGGTTCGTTCCACTTCACGACGGTGCCGTCGCTGTAGGTCTGCGTGGCCTCGAAAGTCACCGTGGTGGTTTCGGGAACCGGATCGAGCGTGATGCTGAAGATTTGGAACTCATCTTGGCCGATCGATGTTCCGGAAGTAGCGGTCCAGGTCACTGACGCTGGCACCTTTGACACATTGAACGCGCCGATCTTAATCGGCGCCGGTAACGTGCGCTCGGTGGTGCTCACGGTCCACCCCGGGAGTGGCTGCACTGCCACCGTCGCGACCGGTGTTTCAGTAGGAAGGTCAATCGTCACTTTGACGGTGTCGGCGGTGGGTGACTCATTGGGGATTCGGAACGAGACGAGGGCCATTTCGCCGCCGGGTTCTGCGTCTGGTGATGTGACAGCGACGTGTGCCCATGCTGTGCCGGCAGCAACGAGAACACTTGCCACGGTAAGCGCGGAAGCTGCCGCCATCCGTCGCCGAGAAGTACGAGTGAGAACGCGATTCATGGTGTGCCTTTCAAAGAGTGAGTTCGTAGACCTCGCGTGGGAGGTTCACAAGGTGTGTATGACAGTGAGCGCGCCCGATGCCGGGTGCCTTAAGTGACGTGGGTGGTGCGGCTTATGGCGTGTGGGGAAGCGGCGGCCCTCGGCGGCCGGGCAACGCGTGTGAGCAACGCGCAACCACCGCCCACACTTCAGCCGTGAACCTCACATCGGAAATCCGTTGGAGCGCGACCGGAGTCGTTGGCCGCGAACTGAGTGCGCGGGCCATGATGTGCATGAGGGCCTGCCAGCGCACCTGAGTCCATGCAGCCGCTTCGCGTCGACGCAACCAGAGCGCAACGACGACCACCGCGACGCCGTGCAGAAGGGTCATTCGCTGCGCGTCACTGGTGCTCGGCATGACCGACGTTCGGCACGTGGCCACGAACATCGTGTGAACGAACCATTGCCCGGCTACCAGTAGCGCCAGCATTGGCAGCAGACGCAATTCAGTGAGAGCGAGAACGCGTGACACCACCACCAGCACAATGACGCTGGCGAGCAATGCATCAATAGCGAATCCGCCGCCACCTGCGAGGTGTGCCGTGAGGCCCAGAGCAAGCGACGCACCGGCCCACGTCCACGCACGAGACCACGCGGCGGGCTTTGCCACCTTCACGCGGTGGAGGGCGACTGGCACGACTCAGAGTGTAGGGCGATCACGGGCTGGCTACAGGTGGATGCCGCACTCGGTTTTGTCGAAGCCGCTCCATCGGCCCGCGCGCTGGTCTTCCCCGGGATTGACCTGCCGTGTACAGGGCGCACACCCGATCGAGGGGTAACCCGAATCGAGTAGGGGATTGGTGATGACGTCGTGCTCGGATGTGAAGGCAGCAAGATCGCCGTCGGTCCAGAGTAGAAGCGGGGAAATCTTGACGACGCCCTTGGCTTCGTCGTAGGCGATGGGCTGCCAGTCAACGCGCGTTGTCGCAGTCGCTCGGCGTAGGCCACTGATCCACGCTTCCTTGCCAATGAGCAGATCGGTGAGGGGCGCCACTTTGCGCATCGCGCAGCAGCGATCGGGGTCAGTGCTCCAGAGATCGGCGCC
>CAIYMF010000043.1 GCA_903927265.1 uncultured bacterium
GGGGCTCGACGTCAGCGGTCCCGGAGCGCTTCTCGGGTCCTGATTCCATGCCGGGTTCACTGGCGCCGCTCACGGACGGGTGAGCGAGGGGTTGCAGAGCGTGTGCAACGGGTAGTATGACGACCTGCCCAATGGTTCAGGAAAGGACCACGCGAATGCGGTCAGTGCGACCAGCTGGTGTTGTTGCTCTGGCATTGCTCTCGAGCGCGGTTGTCGCGATGGGGCTTGTGGCTCCCGCCAATGCTTTCGAACTCGTGCCCCCGCAGCAGCAGGGTCGAACCCACCATGACCAGCACGGTGAGCACCATCTCCGGGGCGCTCACACGCAGGCGTCGACGTCCGCCTCGGGTAGCGGTTTGCTGAGTTACCACGGCGGAAATGGCGGCATTGGCGTCACCACCGGCGCTCCCAAGGTCTACGTCGTGTTCTGGGGCAACCAGTGGGGCACTCAGACCACCAACGTCAACGGGTACTCCGTCTTCAGCAATGACGCGATGGGCGTCGCCCCGCGAGTGCAGGGCTTCCTCAAGGGGCTCGGCACGAATGGTGAGTTGTGGTCGGGTGTCATGACCGAGTCGTGTGAGGGCGTGGCCGTAGGCGCCACGTCGTGCCCGGCTTCAGCGGCACACGTTGGCTATCCAACGGGTGGCGCCCTTGCTGGCGTCCTCTACGACAATGCAGTAGCAGCCCCGACCACGGCCTCTGACACAGAGATCGCTCAGGAGGCTGTGAATGCGGCGGTGACCTTTGGAAACACCACAGCGGCATCGAACCGAAGCGCCCAGTACGTCATCGTGAGCCCCTCAGGTCTGCACCCCGGCGGATTCAATGCCCCGTTGAAATGGTGTGCGTGGCACGACGGCACTAGCGGGTATGGCGTCACCAGTGGCGCCGGCGGCCCGATTGCCTTCACTAACCTTCCGTACCTCACTGACGTTGGCGGTTCCTGCGGAGCCAACTACGTGAACAGTGGTACCGCTGGCGCAGCCGATGGTGTCACCATTGTCGAGGGCCACGAATACGCAGAGACCATCACTGACCAGTTGCCTAGTGGTGGCTGGTACGACGCGGCCGGCTACGAAAACAGCGACAAGTGTGCCTGGGTGGGTTCGATCTCGACCTCTCCTTTCCCGTCGAACGGAGCCCAGAACATTGCGCTTGCCACCGGAGCCTTCCCGGTGCAGGCCAACTTCTCCAATACAGCCAACGCCTGCGCCGTCGCGGCACCCATCGTGAGCGGAACGTCGACGACAGTCACGTTCAACTCGACGCCGGGTAACCAGTCAGGGCCGATCGGCACTCCGGTGAGCGTGTCGGCTGCTGCGACGTCGTCTGACGTCACCAAGACCATCACCTACTCCGCAACCGGCCTGCCCGGTGGCCTGACCATCAACTCGTCCACCGGATTGATTTCAGGTACGCCGAATGCGGCGATTCTTGCCTCACCCGTCAAGGTCACCTCGACCACCAGTGATGGCGCTGTCGCCACCGCGTCGTTCACGTGGACGATCAGCAACGTGGGCGCTAACACAGTGACTGTGAACACGATTGCCACGAAGTCGAGTGGCAAGGGCAAGGCCGCGACGCAAACCGCCACGGCAACGGACAATCAGGCACTGCAGAAGTTGACCTGGTCAGCAACAGGCCTGCCTGCTGGCGTCACCATCAATGCCACCACCGGCACGATGAGTGGAACGGCAACCACGGCTGGTGCCTACACCGTCGTGGTGAAGGCCACCGACCTCACTACAGCGTTTGGCACCACCACGTTCACCTGGAACGTGACCGCACCCGTGGTGACCAACCCCGGCGCGCAGAGCACGGCTCGTCGCAAGGTGGTCAGCCTGCAGATTGTGGCTACTGACCCAGGAGCGACGATGACCTACTCGGCATCGGGGCTTCCGACCGGTCTGTCGATCAACGCGACGACCGGGAAGATCACCGGAACGACGAATAATTCCATCGCCACCAAGAACGTGACGGTGACGGTGCGAGACAGCAATGCGGTCAGTACCGTGATCTCGTTCCAGTGGAAGATCGTCTAGTTCGGCGGTTGCACCGCAATCAGTACCTCGTTGCGTCGCATAAACCACGGCGTCCACGGAGGGTCGTAGCGGGCAAAGCGTGCCGCACCGATGGCTGCTAGCCCGGCGTGCTCAACGTGTGAGCGCAGCCGTAGCTCGGCGTCGTCGCAGGCTTTCTTCGTCCAACGTCCGCTGAACTTCTCCGCCGCCGCCCATTCCTCGGTCACTGCGCGCAAACTCACCGAGGCGTCCTGCGGTGTGGGGGCCGTGTCGAGGGTTGCGTCGGCGGGTAGCACGAACGACACGTCGTGGCCCGAACCTCCGTGGTGGGCCCTCTGAATGACCGGAGCGGTCATGGCCAACTTCTCTCCGCTGTCGTTACGCCCCGAGATGTACGACACCAGGGGTCGAAACCCGAGGCTTCCCGCACTCTCGAACGATGCCTGCACTTCGACTTCGGCGAGTACGTAAGGCGCGTAACGGCGCAGTTCCCACTCTCCGTGCGACTGTTCCACCGTGTAGAGCTGTTCCTGTGTCATCTGTCCACAGTACGTCTGATCGACGCTGTGGACCACTCGGGTTGCGGTAGTTGGAACCTCGACACGTACGCTGGTCGTCATAGGGGAGGGGCCGTCAAACGGCCCCTCCCAACGATCGACGAAGGAGCCTGGTGGCCGAGTCCGAGCCCGATGTGGTTGTTCGACGTCGGCGCGTATGGCCGTGGGTGGTGATCGGCCTCGCGGTCGTCGCACTTCTCGGCGTCATCGTGACGGGCTATGCCTTCGTGACCATCGCGGTGTCTGCGAAGTCGGCGCAAGGGCACCTTGAAGCGGCCAAGGAGGCCCTGAAGAACTCGTCGGTGGCAACGGCGCGCACTGAAGTGGCCGCGGCGAAGGCTGACGTCGACGCTGCTTCTGGCGCGACGAGGCTGCCACCGGTGCGTGTGTTGGGGGTAGTGCCGGTGGTGGGCACCGCGGTGAGCGATGTCGATTCGCTTGTCTCGGCCGCTTCGCACACAGTTGACGCGTCGGAATCTCTGGTTGATGCCTACGCTCTCGCCACGGGCACCGAGGGAACGACCAAGTTGCTGCAGGGCGGCTCGGTCAATCTCGCTGCCATTCCTCCGCTGGCCACTGCCGTCACCACTGCGCGTGCCGATCTCACCCAAGCCACCTCTGATCTCAACAACGTGCGCGGCACTGTTCCCGGAACCGCGACGCTCGCCGACGCGCGTGATCAGATGACCGAAGTCGTTGATCCGCTGCAGCAGACGCTCGCGACGGTCGAGAGTGTGCTGCCTCACCTTGACGATGCGCTGGGTGCAACCTCACCCAAGCGTTACCTCCTGGCGGTACTGAACTCGGCCGAATTGCGGCCCAGCGGTGGCGCTCCGCTTTCCGTTGCATTGCTGTCATTCGACAAGGGCAAACTCACGGTGAGCGAGCGCGGGCAAGTGAGTACACAGATCATTCCCGGAAACCCGCTCGTCGCGTGGCACCACGCAACGACCACGCCATTCCCATCGGGCGACCAACAAAGTCGTTTCGTCAATTCCAACCTCCACCCCGACTTTGCCTTGGCCGGTGAAGAGCTCATGCGGGCTTGGGCGGCTTCTGATAAGCCTCCGGTTAACGGCGTGATTGCCATTGACACCAGTGCCATCATCGCGGGGCTGCGGGCGACGGGGCCGATTACGACGGCAGGGTTCGGTGAGGTGACAGCCGACAATTTCGTCGACAAGTGGGTCAACAGTTATCGCAAGTTCAGCAGTGCCAACGGTGAC
>CAIYMF010000044.1 GCA_903927265.1 uncultured bacterium
ATGAATGCCGACGCGGTGTAGCGCGACTGTGCCCACGACGCTGCTTCCGGATCGGTATCGACGTGGAAGAAGGGCACCCAACCCAAATGCGTGTGTAACCAGTGCGAGAAGTGCAATGCCTTGGGCTGCAACAGAAAGAAGCCCCACAGGCCCCAGATGATGCTGGGCACGGCGGCCATCAGGTCGATGAGCGAGATCAGCATCGACTTGGCCCTGGGCTTCGCGTACTCGCTGATGTAGATCGCGCTCGTCAGTGCCAGCGGGAATGCGATGGCGAGTGCGACCAGCGCCACCGTAAACGTTCCGACGAGAACTGCTGAGATACCGAGCGTGTCGTTCTCGGGCTGCCACTGATTCTCAGTGAAGAACCCCAACCCATAGCGCGCGAAGGTCGGAATCGATTGCGCGCCGAGGAACAGGCCAATGGCGCCCATGATGGCGAGCACGGCAATGCCAATCGCGCGCGCAACGAGGTGAAAGACCTTGTCTTCGCGCGGCAGTCCAGGGTCAATCTCGCGCGCGACGTCAGGATCGGGGGTGATGTCGTGGAAGGGGTCGATCATCGTCGAGGTCATCGACTCTTCCCCCCTGCTCGGATGCACATCGTGATCACGTCCAACTCAGCCGAAGCGACCGTTGACGTAGTCGAACGTGCGGGGGTCGACCGGGTTGTTGAAGATCTGCGACGTCTCGCCCGCTTCGACGATGCCGCCGGGCGTTCCCATCTCAGCCAAGAAGAACGCGCACTTCTGCGACACGCGTGCTGCCTGCTGCATGTTGTGGGTGACGATGACCACGGTCACCTGATCCTTGATTTCAAGAATCGTCTCTTCAACTCGCCGGGTTGACGTGGGGTCAAGTGCCGAACACGGCTCATCCATCAGCAGTACTTCGGGCTCGATGGCGAGCGAACGCGCGATGCAGAGGCGCTGCTGTTGGCCACCCGACAGGGCGCTACCTGGCTCTTTGAGGCGGTCTTTGACTTCCTTCCACAGGCCAGCGCGCGTGAGACTGCGCTCGATGATGTCGTCGCGATCACCGCGGGGAACCTTGATGCCATTAAGTTTCAGGCCCGCAGTGACATTGTCGGCAATCGTCATCACCGGGAAGGGATTGGGCTTCTGGAACACCATGCCAATGCGCTTACGCGTCTCGGTGATGCGTGTTCCGGGTGCGTAGATGTCTTGGTCGTCGAGCAGGACTTCTCCTGCGAGCGAAGCTGACGCAACGAGTTCGTGCATGCGATTGAGAATGCGCAGGAAGGTGCTCTTGCCGCACCCCGACGGTCCGATGAGCGCAGTCACTGTGTTGGCCGGCATATCGAGCGACACTCGCTCGAGCACCTTGTTCGTTCCGAACCACGCCGACACATTGCGCGCCTCGAGCGTGCCAGCGCCCACATGCTGGTCGGTTCCTTCGGGGTGCCGAGGGTCGAATGCGTGAATCGGCTCGTTATGAGGATGAGGGGGTGGCAAGTGATCGAGCGGCGCCGGCGTGGCGATCGGCGGAAGGGTGATGGTGGAATCCGATCCGCCAGAGTCGGGCGGATCGATCGTGTGGGCGGTCATCGGGTACCTCCGGCGGTTACAGCAACAGAGACGCCACCCGCGGGGGTGACAGTTCTTGCAATCTTTGGAAGGAACGTCGCCACCGCGGCATGCGGCATTCGGGTGCCTGACTCCGGCGCCCGCAACTCCGCCAATGCGAAGGCATCGACAAAGGCATCGGCGTTATAGCGAGACTCACGCTCACGCCGAAAGGCACGAGCTGAGTGCACCATTTCGACCTCTGACCAGCAGCCAAACCACGACCAGCCTTCGATGTGCTGCCCACGCCGGTGCCCGATGGCGGCGTCGGGGAGACTGACCTGCAAGCGCAGAATGAGGTCAGCCATCTCATCAATGGTCGTTGTGGTCGTACTACCTCGTCCGAGTTCGCGATTGTTGCCTCCGAGGAGGCGCCAACCCAGCAGAGCCGCGCCGCCACGAGATGAGCCACCGATCAGGCTCACCAAGTGCACGCGCGGCGGCAGGTGTGACATGACCTCAGAGTGCTGCCCGCATCCCTCCGGAGGGTGCTGAGTTTATGTACACCGAACGGTTACTTGGTGAACAACAGGTGACGTAGTTGAACAACCACGCCCCGTAGTCGCGCTACGAAACGAGAGTGACTGTGCCGTTGAACGCGACCGCGCCACCGAGTGCGCCGTCACGCAGCGCCGTCCACGCACCAGTTCCGTGGGCACTCGCGTACCTGCCCGTGCCACCGATCACTACAAGGGTGGCAGTGAACTCGGTCATGTCGGTACCCCTGGCCTTCCCCGCGGTACCGACCGACTTCGTTCCAAGAACGCTGCCATCAGCTGCCGTGAACGTGATGAAGCAGCCCACCGGGCCAGATCCGCGCACGTACCAAATGCTGCACTGCACTTCGACCGTCGCGGGCTGGCCTTCGAGTGTGGTCGGGCCGAAGAGGTCATTCCAGCCATAGGTGATCTGGTCTTCCGGGCCTGCTTTGTGCAGCGCTTTGGCACTCGACGTCACGGTGAAGGTAAAGGGGATTACCGGCGACGAGGCCGCAGAAGCGCTGGCATCCCCCGCCGACAGCGACGGCGAGGTCGAACACGCGGTCAGCAGTAGAGCAGTCAGCAGCAGAGCGGCGGGAGCAGCAAAGGCAGCGAGGTGAGCGAAGGCAGCGGAGGCAGCGGAGGCAGCGGAGGCAGCGGAGGCAGCGGAGGCAGCGGAGGCAGCGGATCCGCTGCCAGCCATCGCCCCCCTTCCCGCATCGGGGGCACCCAAGCGCCTACCTAGCGCGTTCAGACGCCCCAAGGCGGGGGCAAAAGCCCTACGCATGCACGTCAAGAGCAAAGTCGAGAACGATGGGCGAGCCGAGTGCACCCGCGCGCGACCCCGTGAGCGAACCACTGCCGGTGGCGTTCACCCACCGACCCGTGCCACCAATCACCACCAGTTGCCCGGCAAACGCCGTCACACCTGTGGGGTCCTTCATTGCGGATGCTTCCAGCACGTTGAGACCCAACGTCGATGCGTCAGAGAACGTGATCGTGAAAAAGCCCGACCACGGTCCTGTTCCGGTGACGTACCAGACGCTTCCCTGCAGATCGACGCGCGCGGGATCACCGTTGATGTTCGCTGGCCCCACGAGGTTGTTCCACCCGTAGGTGATTTCGTCCTGCGGGCCGGCGATGTGCAGATTCTTGGCGAGCGACGCTAACGGCGACTTAAAGGTCATCGTCGTGACCTCGCCCGCCGGCGACACTCTGACCGAGGGAACGGCCGCGGGAGTTGCGTTGACCGAAACCGACGGCTCTGCACTGCCCGATGACAGCGACGGCGACGGTGAACAGGCGGCGAGTGCGACAACCGCTACCGCGAGTACCGCGGTCGATGTGGCGAGGTGACGAAGCATCTCCGAATACTAGCGAGGAAGGTGTTCGTCCAAACTTGCCCCGATCACATCCACCGCGAGTGCAATCTGCTCGATGTCGATGATGAACGGCGGAGATATCTGAATCGAGCCGTCGATCAGCGCGCGACTGAGCACGCCGCGCTCGCGCATCGACATCACCACGCGCGACGTCAGGCCAGGATTGGTCGCCAATACGGCCGGATCAACTTGCACGGCCCCCAACAAACCCACGCCTGCGCGCACTTCCGACACCAGCGGATGATCAATGAGCGTTGACAACTGCTCGTACATCGAACCTTCGAGAACGCGCACGCGTTCAACCAGTCCTTCACGCTCGATGATGTCGAGATTGGAATGGGCTGCAGCTGCCGCGACCGCGTGCCCCGAATACGTGTATCCGTGTCGGAACACTCCGGCGGTTCCGTTGTAGAACGGTTCGGCAACTCGTGGAGCGACGATCACCGCACCCATCGGGATGTAACCGCTGGTGATTCCCTTGGCAGTCAAAATCAGGTCGGGGTCAATGCCGAAACGACCCGATGCGAACCAGTCGCCGGTTCGCCCGAACCCACTGATCACCTCATCGCTGACCCACAGCACGTCATGCTCACGACACACCTCGCGTGCTTCCTTCAGGTACTGATCACCGGCGAATCGCACGCCACCTGCACCAATGACCGGTTCACAGAAGAAAGCGGCAATGCGGTGAGCACCGACACGTTCAATCGTCTCGACGAGATCATCGGCGTTGTTCCATGAGACGCGCACCGTATCGTCGCCGAGCTCACCCCATCCTTCGCGGTTGGGGTCGAGGCCTGACAACTTCGTTCCGGCCCAATGCATTCCGTGATACGCGTGGTCGCGCGTCAGCACGATCTGCCGTTCAGGTTGACCCATCACCTGCCAGTACCGGCGCACGATTTTCAGTCCGGTGTCGACAGAGTCCGAGCCGCCCGATGTGAAGAAGACCCGTGAATCAGCGACCGGTGCAAGAGCCGCCACTCGCTCAGCAAGCGACACGGCGGGCTCATCCACCATGTCTCCGAACATTGAGTAGTGCGCGAGACGACCTGCCTGCCGACCAACAGCTTCGGCGATTTCGGCGCGACCATGGCCCACGTTCGCGAACCACAGGCCGGCCGTAATGTCGAGGTACTCGCGACCGCGGTCGTCGATGATCTGCGTGCCTCGACCCTCAGTGAGTACGAGTTGTCCGTTGGCCGACACCGCGGCCATGTCAGCGAAGGGATGCCACGCAGCAGTCATGCGTTGAGGTTATCGCTCGCCGGCGGCTCAGAAGGTGAGAGTGGCGCACTCGGCAGGGTCACGGTGATGGTGGTGCCACGATCGGGCGCACTGTCGAGAGAGATCGTGCCGCCGTGTTCGTCGACGATCGACTGCACGATCGACAAGCCCAGTCCCGAACCACCGTGCACTCGAGTACGGGCCGCATCGACTCGGTAGAAGCGGTCGAACACGTGAGCGGCATCTTCCGGCGATAGACCCGGCCCGTCATCAGCGACCGTCACGACGACGACGTCATCGTGCGCGTTCACTCCGAGGCGCACAGACCCCGCCGTGTGCTGCAGTGCGTTACTGACGAGGTTGCCCAGTACTTGCCGAAGTGCGGGCTCATCGCCTGTGACGAGTGCCGAGCCGTCGGCGTCAATTGAAATAGCGCGGTCGGGTGCCGCGGCGCGCGCATCATCACCCGCGTCACGCGCAATGGAAGCAACATCGACCAGTGAGTACGTGATGTCGCGCGCTTGATCCTGTCGCGCGAGCGTCAGCATGTCGTCGACGAGGCCACCCATGCGTACCGCTTCACCTTCAATGCGCTGCATCGCTCGATCAACGCCCGCCTGGTCAGGTAACGCACCCTGACGGTAAAGCTCGGAGTATCCACGAATTGACGTCAACGGCGTACGCAGCTCGTGACTGGCATCGGCAACGAACTGTCGCATACGGGTTTCGGAATTGCGCGCCGCCGTTTCCGACTCTTCGCGCGATCGGAAGGCCGACTCGATTTGTCCGAGCATGGAGTTGAGCGACAGTGCGAGACTGCCCACTTCGGTTGTTGCCGGATACGGCGGTACACGTCGACTGAGATCACCTGCAGCGATTTCGGCGGCCGTGGTTTCAACTTCAGTGAGTGGTCGCAGAGCTCGTCGAACAACCCAGACTCCAAGCAGGGCAAGCATTCCGACGATGATGGCGCCGCTGACCAGTTCAACACCGAGAAGTCGACGCACAGTGGAGTCAACCGCCGCGACATTTTGTGCCACAACGACGCTGCCCACGCTCGCCGGTACAGCGATCACCCGCCAACTCGTACTGCCATCAAGTGATGGCAAAGTGACGGCCTTACCCCCCAGCGCCCGCACCTCCGCTTGTGTCCAGGGCGGAATCTCAGGACCCGATGGACCGACGGCGATCGTCAGTGTTCCGTCAGCGGCGAGCAGGCTGATCGAGATATCGCGTTGAACCTGCGGTTGGGGGCCTCCCTCATTGGCATGCTCCGGGCCAGGACGCAAGGGTCCATCAATGACCGAGTTCGCAACATCAGTCAGTTGTCGGTCAACTTGGTCAAGCAGGAATCCGCGCAGGAACGCGATGGAGGCGAAGCCGGCGATCACCAGGCCCAAGGCAGCCAACCCGGCCATGGTCGCGACGAGAGTGACGCGCAGCGGAAGGCGGCCTCCGGTTCGGGTTGAGGTCATGACCGCGGCTGACGCAGGACGTACCCCACCCCGCGCACAGTGTGCAGCAGCCGGGGTTCGGTGGTGTCGACCTTGCGTCGCAGGTAGGAGACATACGTCTCGACCACGTTGGCTTCACCACCGAAGTCGTAGTTCCAGACGTGATCGAGGATCTGGGATTTACTCAACACGCGGCCGGGGTTCTCCATGAGATAGCGCAGCAGGTTGAACTCTGTGGGTGACAACTCAACGCGCTCACCGGCCTTGAACACTTCATGCGCTTCATCGTCGAGTTCGATGTCGGCGAACGTGAGGCGGTCGGTGACGACGTCCGGTGCCACGTACCCGCTACGGCGAAGCAGGGCGCGAATGCGCGCGACCACTTCACCCAAACTGAATGGCTTGGTGACGTAGTCGTCGCCGCCGACGGTGAGTCCGTTAATCGCGTCGGCCTTGTCGTCGCGCGCAGTAAGGAAGAGAACGGGAACGCGCGCGCCCTCAGCACGGAGGCGTCGCACGACTTCGAAGCCATCAATGCCCGGCATCATCACGTCGAGCACCACGAGGTCGGGTCGCTCGCGGGTGGCGGCCGCCACTGCCTCGAGTCCGTCGGACGCAGTCACCACCTCGAAGCCGGCGAAACGCAGGCTCTCAGCAAGCAGGTCGCGAATATTGGGCTCGTCGTCGACGACGAGAAGCCGGGCCTCGGGTGCACTCATGAATCCACTGTGCCGCATTCGCCTTCGCCGAACCTCTGAGTTCGCTGTGAATTGCCTGTGAACCGCCCCCCCCAATTCCGCATGGGGGGACACTCAGCACGCATAGACGCAGTTTTCGTTCCCCACATGAGCGCCGATTCGACTCCTAGCCAACCCTCACGTCGGTCACAGCGTTCCCACAGGAAGAGACGCCACGCTTGCCACATGACCGCACAACTCGACACCCTTACCCGGACGGTGCCCATGAACGACCCCACGTCGTCGTCGCCCGCCGTCGAGATCGTGATCCCCGTGTACAACGAGGAAACCGACCTCGGGCCCAGCGTTCGGCGCCTCGACGCTTACCTGGGCGCGACCTTCCCGTTCACGTACCGCATCACGATCGCCGACAACGCCAGCACCGACTCGACGTGGAAGGTCGCCACCGACCTCGCCGATGAGTTGGCGTCGGTGAGCGCCGTGCACCTCGACCAAAAGGGTCGAGGCCGTGCGCTTCACCAGGTGTGGCTCGCGAGCGACGCGACGGTTGTCGCGTACATGGACGTCGACCTGTCGACCGACCTCGCCGCGGTGCTACCTCTTGTCGCACCGCTACTCAGCGGTCACAGCGACGTCGCAATCGGAAGCCGGCTGTCGAAGTCATCGCGCGTGACTCGCGGCACCAAACGCGAGTTCATCTCTCGCACCTACAACCTCATCGTCAAGACCACGCTCTCCACGAAGTTCTCAGACGCACAGTGCGGATTCAAAGCGATTCGAACCGACCGCGCCCGCGAACTTCTCCCCCTTGTCGAAGACACACAATGGTTCTTCGACACCGAGCTACTCGTGCTCGCCGAACGCTCGGGCCTACGCATTCACGAGGTGCCAGTCGACTGGGTTGACGATCCCGATTCGCGCGTCGACATCGTGCGAACGGCCATCGACGACCTCAAAGGAATCGGCCGGCTCAGTCGCGGCCTTGCCACTGGTCGCATTCCACTCGCAGCGCTGCGCTCTCGAACCCAAGCGGAGCAAGCAGCACCGGCACCTCCCGGCATCGTGCGGCAGCTCGTTCGCTTCGCAATCATCGGCGTACTGAGCACACTCGCCTACCTCGTGCTCTTCCTACTCTTCCGCGAAGTGATGAGTGCCCAGTGGTCGAACGCGCTCGCCCTGCTGATCACCGCCATTGCTAACACGGCAGCAAACCGCCGCGTCACTTTCGGTGTGGTCGGAAGCCATGATCGGCTGCGACACCAGGCGCAAGGGCTACTCGTCTTCGCCATTGGCCTGGCGTTGACCTCCGGCTCGTTGATCGTGCTGCACGCGATCAACCCTTCTCCCAGCCGAAGCGTGGAAGTAGTGGTTCTTGTCCTCGCCAATATCGGCGCGACGCTCCTGCGCTTCCTGCTCTTCCGCGCCTGGGTGTTCCGTCGTCGCTCCAAGCTCACCCACATCGCTGCGGCGGACTCACTCGCCAACCCATTGCTCACAAGCCCGACCGACCCGAGGAATGCATCATGACTAGCGACCAGACCGGCTCCATTCCACTGCTCGAGCCACCGACCGATAGCCCGGTTCCACTCGAAACTCCC
>CAIYMF010000045.1 GCA_903927265.1 uncultured bacterium
CGAATCGATGTGGTGACCCCGGGCATCCTCGCACTTGCCGTGATGTCGACCGCCTTCACAGGATTGGCTATCGCCACCGGTTTCGATCGCCGAGCAGGGGCGCTCAAATTCCTCGGCTCTACCCCGCTGAGCCGAGGCCAGTTGTTAGTAGCGAAGTTTCTGGCCGTTGCCGTCACTGAAGTCCTGCAAGTGGCGCTCATCGCGGCGGTCGCGTTGGTACTCGGCTGGCATCCCCACGGCTCACCACTCGCCGTGGTGGTACTTCTGCTCATGGGCACCGCAGCGTTCTGCAGTCTCGGTTTCGCACTCTCGGGAGTGCTCCGTGCCGAAGCAACGCTCGCGGTTGCCAACGCGATTTACCTGCTGCTTCTACTCGGCGGTGGAGTTGTCATTCCGACCGACCGACTTCCGGGAGCATGGGCGGCACTCGCCTCAGGGTTACCGTCAGGTGCACTCGCCGATGGTTTGCGCTCGGTACTCATCAGCGGCGCCACCCTCCCGTGGTCATGCGTCGCCGTCCTCGCGGTCTGGACAGTGATAGGTGTCATAGTCGCGCTCAAGACCTTCCGCTGGGAGTAGTACTCGGGCATAGACTCCATCCGTGAGTGACCCCGCCGATCTTTCGAAAATCGGGAATTCCGGCGCCGTGAGCACCGTGACTTCGCGGATTCTGCTACTCAACGTTGTGGCCCAAGCGGCCATCGTGGTGACCGGCGGGTTGGTGCGGTTGACCGGTTCCGGCCTCGGCTGCCCGACATGGCCTGAGTGCGTCCCTGGCTCGTACACACCGGTCGCCTACCAAGAACAGCAATGGCACAAGTACGTCGAATTCGGAAACAGGCTGCTGACGTTTGCACTGGTAGCCATCGCCGTTGTCACTTTCATCGCCGTGTGGCGCCATAGGCCCCACCGACGCCCACTGCTGCTTTTGGCTGCGGTGCCATTTCTTGGAACATTCGGTCAGGCCGTCCTCGGTGGAATCACCGTCATCACCGGCCTCAACCCGTGGCTCGTGGCCTCCCACTTGCTGTTGTCACTGGCGTTGATCGCCTCAGCTGTCGTGCTGTACGTGCGCGGTAACGAAAATGGTGACGGCCAGATCAGTGCGATCGTCGCACCCGCGATCAGAGCGTTGGCGTGGGCGCTCGTCGTGGTGTCGGGCTGCGTGGTGTTCGTCGGTTCGATTGTCACCGGCAGCGGCCCACATTCTGGCGACGCAGGTGCCTCGACTCGGTTCCCGTTTGATGTTCGCTCGGTGGCCTGGCTGCACGCGGATCTCGTACTGCTCTTAGTAGGCCTGATCATCGGAATCGTCGTGGCGCTGATCGCGACGGGCGCGCCTCAACGTGTGCGCACCAGCGCGTTGTGGGTACTCGGGATCGCGGTTGCTCAAGGAACATTGGGCTATGCGCAATATTTTGCCGGCGTTCCGTGGGTGGCCGTCTTGATTCACCAACTGGGGGCGACTCTGGTGTGGATCGCTGTGATCCGACTTCTCATGTCAACGCGTGAGCGCGCCAGCGACTAGTTCGTCGGCTCAGCAGTAGGCGTTGCAGAACCGTGTGAGTTCGAACTGCTGTCACCACTGTTGCTGCCGGACTTACCTTTGCCGGAGCCAGAGGAATCCTCAGACTTTGATTCAGATTCAGATTCA
>CAIYMF010000046.1 GCA_903927265.1 uncultured bacterium
AATCTGCGCGTGCTCGGTGGATGCTGCGGAACTGACGTGTCACATGTCTCCGCGATCGCTGATGCGTGGTTGGCCAGTGGTGGCTACCAGCCGGCGTAGGGGGCGACCCGTGCGTCAGTCTTCCATCAGTCGGTACGCGCGCAAAGCGTTGGTGCGTCCCATCATGTCGAGGTAACGCGCGGCATCGTCTTGTGACACGTAGTCGTTGTCGACCCACTCAGTGAAGATCGTCGCGAGGCCACGACGCCACAGAAGACTTCCGTTGTAGTAGAGCTCGGGAAGTCCAAACGCATCGGACGAGAACATCACTTTGCTGAACGGTGCCATTTCGACGAGTTGCCGCATCAACGACATGTAGCTCGGTCCGGTGTAGTTGAGGGCCGCGCCATTGTCGAGCCACACATGCGGATACACCTGCGCGAGGAAGCCGGCTTCGCGAATGAACGGGTAGCAGTGCAGCAGCATCACTTCGATTCCGGAGTCGACGGTGCGCCGCAGGAACTCGGTCATTTGCGTCGGATCGCAGCGCGGCATGGTGATATCGGAATCGCCGTAGCCCACGTGGAATTGAATGGGCATCGCGAAATCGACGGCCGTCCACAGCAGGTGTCGAAGTAGTACGGGGTGGGCAATCCGCACGCGCCCCTCGCCAATGTTCGACAGCCACTCACCAGCAGCAGCAACGACTTCCGCGTCACTCGGACGATCGGGATCGAAGTCGAGGCCGTAGCGGTACGCGATGATCGTCTTGAATCCGATAGCGCGTTCAGCGCGAACTGCGAGTGCCGTGCGGAAGTCGTCAGCGAACGTCGCCGCGGTCGTTCCGTCAATGACCACCTGCTCGGCCACTTGTTCGATGCGCACGATCTCGTCGTTGGCTGCGCCGGTGAGTTCGGTCATCTGGTCGGGGCTCAGAATCGTCGGACTGCGAAAACCCGTGTCGATCATCAGCCGGCCGATTCCGGTTTGTGTCATCAGGATTCTGCTGACTTCGGCTTGACCGAGTTCGGCCCGCCGACTCCAGTAATCGTCGGCACTGCTGTGTCGCGGGAGGCCGAGTAGCGGTGCGCATTCAGCGCGAATGATCGTGCCCACGGGCGAGTCGAAGATGGTGTGGTTGTGGGGTTCGGGCCAGTCGGATTCAGACGCCAGCAACTCGAACTCAGGACGAGTGAGATCGTCGCGCATCAGTCCGTGGCAGTGGTGGTCGACAAGAGACACCTGGGCGCTGACCTCATGCAAGTAACTCATCGGGATTCCTTCTCCTGTTGTGTGGCCGACTCAGGGGCGGTGAAGTACTGCTGTTCCCACAGTCGGTCGTACTCGGCAATTCGTCGTTTCGGCTGATCGCCGAGTAGTTCAACCACTGCTGCTACCAAGGTTTCTACCAGTCCGTCGACTGCAACCAGAGTGTCGAATGGTCGCGGGCCAACCACACCCATCGACAGCACGATGGCCGCTTCGAGTGCGAGTGGGCTCAGCCACGGGTCGGTGATGAGCACGACCTCAGCACCCTTGCGATGCGCCTCGCGTCCGAGTTCGACGGTGAGCCGTTGGTAGCGACGCACGTCAAAGGCCACGAGTACGTCTCCGCGCCGGGCTGAGAGCGCGTACGACACCCAGTGATCGGGCGGAAGGTGCGTGACACCCGGCCGCAGGATGTCGAGGTGCATGGCCAGGGTCTGCGCTGAGAGGCCGGTGAAGCGGCCACCCGCGGTGAACACGCGGCGCGCCGTTGCCAGCCGGGTAACGGTTTCAGTGAACAATCGCCGGTCGATCTGCTGTAGCGATGTATCCAGACACGACACCAGCGAGTGACGCGCGCGGTCGACGGCGTCACCTTCGCGGGCCTCAGGTCGGTGGTCGTATTGCACGAGCGGCGACGCGGTACGTTCACCCACTTCGCGCAGTAGTTCGTCTTGAAATGCTTGGTATCCATCGAATCCAAGCCTGCCAACGAATCGGATCACCGTGGGTCCGCTGACGTCGCAGCTCGCCGCCAAGCGGGCTACCGTCTCCAACCCCGCAACGGGGTATCGGCCCAGCACCTCGTGGCCCACGCGCCGTTCGGCCTTGGGCAGGTTAGGCAACACCTCACGGATGCGGTCGGCGACCGTAATCATCATGTAACAAACGATACGGATTAGCCCTTGACAGCACAAGCGGAATATTGATCAGATAGTCACCTCACCTTGTGGAGGTCTGATGCGCACTCGTTCGATCACTTTCGTTGCCCTTGCAGCGCCCCTTGCATTGACTCTGGCTGCCTGTGGATCCTCCGGTGGATCAACAGCCTCGTCTTCCGCCGCCAGCTCGTCGTCGGCGTCCGCGTCGTCGTCGGCCTCTGCGTCGACTTCAGGCACCCCGACGGGTGATCCCATCAAGATCGGTTTCCCGGCTGACCTCTCGAGCACGTACGCGTACTACGACGTGCCGATGAAGGAAGGCGCGCAGATGGCCGTTGATGAACTCAACGAAGCCGGCGGCATCCTCGGTCGTCCGCTTGCGCTCAATGTGGTCGATCAGCGCAACGACCCGGCCGAGTCAAGCAAGGTCACGCAGCAGTTGATCGACGACGGTTCGGTGTACCTCATCGGAACCACAGGCGACACCGTTCCGGCCCAGGGTCAACTTGCGTGCGCCGCCAACATTCCGATCTCAACGGGTGACGGTACGTCGCCGGTGTTGGTCAACGACATGGGAACCTGCGCGTACCAATTGCTGATGAACGACACAGTGCAGGGCGCGACGATTGCCGGCTACGCCCTCAAGCAGGGGTACAAGACGGCACTGACCCTCGGCTCACCCGAGTACCCCTACACGGCCAATCTGCCCAAGTACTTCAAGGAGATCTTCACCGCGGGCGGCGGTCAGGTTGTTGCCGACGAAAGCTTCCAGATTGGTTCGGGTGACTTCTCAGCAGTCGTCACCAAGATTGCCAACGTCAAGCCGGCACCCGACATGATCTTCACGCCGATGTTCCCGCCGGACACGCAGGTGTTCATGAAGCAGTTGCGTGACGCGGGCGTCACTATCCCGGTGCTGTCGACCGATGGCAACCTCGACCCGTCGTTGGCAGATGCTGGTGCCAAGGCCATCAACGGCATGGTCTACAGCGCCAGTGTGTGCACGGCCGAGGCC
>CAIYMF010000047.1 GCA_903927265.1 uncultured bacterium
GCCACGCAGAGCACGAGATCGCCTTCAGACGCCGAGGTGATCTCAAGCATGGCGGACCGCTCCTGATCTGAGAGGAAGCGATCGAGTGGTGAGTCAAAGCCAAGCACACCTTCTTCGCGCGTCACTCTGAACCACGCCAGTCCCCCAGCCCCCATAGACTTGGCTCGGTCGGTCCACGTATCGAGTTGGGAACGAGTGGTTGTCGCACCCCCAGGAATGACCAACGCCTTGACAATAGGAGCGGCGAAGGCCTTAACCTCGCTGTTTCCAAACGTTGCGGAGAGATCGATCAGCTCGCCGTCAAGGCGAAGGTCTGGCTTGTCAGTCCCAAAGCGATCCATGGACTCTCTCCATGTCATGGTCGCCATCTGCCCTGGTCGCTCCCCTGTGGCCGCTTCGGCGGCGTCTTGGACGGCTCGGGTGGCAAAGCCGACGATGTCGTCTTGGGTCACGAATGAGGCCTCAAGGTCGAGCTGGGTGAACTCGAACTGACGGTCAGCACGCAAGTCTTCGTCTCGCATGCATCGAGCAATCTGGTAGTACCGATCGATGCCACCGACCATCAAGAGTTGCTTGGCCAACTGAGGACTTTGAGGAAGTACGTAAAAACTTCCGTGATGCAGCCGAGACGGAACCGCGAACTCTCGCGCTCCTTCTGGCGTCGGTGCCCACAAAATCGGCGTCTCGACTTCGACGAAGCCTTGATCATCCATTGCTGAACGAATTGCTCGATTCACACGCGCCCGAACGCGAAGGTTCTTTTGGAGTCGTGGCCGTCGAAGGTCTAGGAACCTATTACGGAGTCTGATCTGTTCATCGACCTCAGTGCGGTCATCGAGTCCGAATGGTGGAGGCTCCGCCGATGCGAGCACTTCAATTTCGCAGTCGCCAACTTCAATGGCACCGGTACTCAACCGATCGTTGATTGTCCCTTCGGGCCGAGCCCGAACTGTGCCACTCACTCGGAGGACGTACTCGCTTCGAACATCATGGGCGCCATCAATCACGCACTGAACAATTCCTGAATAATCCCGAAGATCGACGAATGCGAGGTGCTCGCCGTGTTCACGACGGCGAGCTACCCATCCGCAAAGCTCAACTTTTCTCCCGATGTCAGCTGCGCTGAGTGAGCCACACAGAATGTCTCGAAGAGACGTAGCCTCTCGGCCTGACGCGTCGTTCGGTGATTGGCTCATGGGAGAAGTGATCCTGTAGTCGTTGCTCGAGCGAACAGTTCGTCGAGTGAAATTGTTACTTGCTCGCGTTCTTCGCGCAGCATCCGAATTGTAATCGACTCACTCTCAGCCTCTTCCTCGCCGACGAGGAGCGCCATACGAGCACCCGATCGATCGGCAGATTTGAGCTGTGACTTCATTGACTTGTTGTCGTACGCCCGCTCAACGAAGATCCCCGCATCCCGGAGACGTTCGACGATGTCTCGAGCCCGCTCACCACCGGTCACGTCAACTACGAAGGCTTCAGGCACCTCAGGAGCAATATCGAAGACGTTCTCAGCATCACAGGCCAGCAATACCCGCTCGATCCCAATCCCAAAGCCGATCCCCGACGTTGGTGGGCCTCCGAGGAGTTCCACGAGTCCGTCGTAGCGGCCCCCTCCCCCGATCGCATTCTGAGCACCTTCCAGCGCTGACGAGGAGAACTCAAAGGTCGTTCGCGTGTAGTAGTCGAATCCTCGGACCAGACGATCGTTGATTTCAAAAACAATTCCCGCTTTTCGAAGCCCATCTTTGACTCGCTCAAAGTGCGTCCGACACGAGTCGCAGAGTGCCTCTGCGAGTGAAGGTGCACCCTCAATGACGGCGAAGCACTCCGGCCGCTTGCAGTCAAGAACACGTAGTGGATTGTTCTCATGACTTGCTTGGTGTTCTTTGCAGAGCTCACTCGCCTTCGTCTCAAGGTAGTCACGCAGTGATTGGGTATAGCTGGGACGACAGTGCTCGTCGCCCATAGAGTTAATGTTCAACGTGAAGCGAGTCAGACCGAGTCCTTCAAAAAATCTCTGGGCCAACGTAATCACTTCAACGTCCACGTCTGCATCAGCACTTCCGAGCACTTCGACGCCGACTTGATGATGCTGGCGAAAGCGACCAGCTTGGGGTCGTTCGTAGCGAAATGACGGCGTGGCGTACCACGCCCTCCATGGTGCCGCTGGTCGATGTTGGACAAAAGCTCGAACGATGGATGCGGTTCCTTCGGGACGAAGCGCTAAATTGCGACCCCCACGGTCGGTGAA
>CAIYMF010000048.1 GCA_903927265.1 uncultured bacterium
CCAGGGGCCGGTTGCTGGGTCTCGCTCACCACACCATTGTGTCGGCGTGGGTTCGGGGGGTGTAAATCGACGCTCATGTCGCACCGCTGGATGCCGGAATTCCCGAAGAGGTGACGTATCGTTGAAGACGAAACTTCCCCATAGCGAGAGGCACTTCCAGCATGGTCACCATGGTGCGACGCCTAAGTCTGGCCGTAGCCACTGTTGTCATTGCGTCCACGGTCGCTGTGGGAACGGCCTCGGCCATTCCCACGCCCGTTGCGGCGCCGACTGTCACTCCGGGCGTTGCCAAGGTCACGGTTGGCTGGGACTCCTCCGCCTACCCGACTCCGTCAGGATCGCGCACCTACACCGTGCAATTGGCGCTGGCCGGCACCCCCGGTACCCCGATTCTCACCAAGACAAGCCTCACCTCGTCGCCTGCGGTGTTTACGGTCGACCCCAGCGCCAGCGTCGTGGCCTCTGTGATGGCGTACGACGACACCACCCCTGCTGCGACGTCCGATCAGTCGACGCCCGGCGTGAGCGCGACCGCCCCTGCCGCGCCCACCGGCCTTGCCGTCACCTACCCCGCAAGTGGTGCCGTTCGGCTTGCCTGGAACGCCGTCGCCGGCGCCACGAGTTACGCCGTGTACCGCAACAGCGTCAAGGTGGTGTCCTCAACCTCTCGTACGTACTTCAACGACAGCGGCCTCACCAACGGCACGACGTACTCGTACTACGTGGTGGCTCAGGTTGCCGGCCTCGACTATCCGGCCGCCGGTGTCGCCTCGTCAGCAAACTCCGCCACGATCAACGCGGTTCCGGCCACGGTTCCCAATGCGCCGAACCACGTCACCGGCACTGTCGGCGACCGACTGGTCAACCTCCGGTTCCGCGGTGGTGCCGCTAACGGCCGACCGATCATGAACGTGTACGTGTACATCGGCCTTGACTCGAACCGCGTGCCCGCCTGTACGCGCACCTCGACCGATGTGTGCGCAAGTACCACGAGCGCCAACGGCATTCAGGTGCGCAACCTCGGACCTGAGCGGGCCTACCGGTTCCGGCTGCGCGCTCGCAACGTTGTCGGACTCTCGCCGTACTCATCGCAGACCCCTGCGTTGCAGCCCTTCACCATCAAGCCCCCCTTCACTCAGGGAATGCGCGGCGCGACGATTGTTGAACTGCAGAAGCGGCTCACGTGGGCAGGTCTTCCGACGCCCATCACCGGTGTCTTCGACTCGGCTACTCGCAAGCAGGTCAAGCACCTGCAGGAGAAGTTCCTCTACAACGAGACCGGCGAAGTGAGCACCTCAACGTGGACGTTGCTCAAGCGCATCACCGCCAAGGGTGCGGCCCTGCCGTCACAGTGCCGCGGCACGATGATCTGCATCTCGAAGACCCAGCGAGTGCTGCGCTTCCTCGAAAAGGGCAAGGTCACGCGCATCCTTGATGCCCGGTTCGGACCTGAAGGCGGCGGCTTGGCCACCGGTGAAGGAATGTTCTCGATCGATTACAAGGATGGGTGCTCGAGCGGGGCCAACCCCAACGACTACGGCTCGCTGATGTCGAACTGCCACGTCTCGAGCGGCTTCGGTACTCCGATGGCGTGGTCGATGTTCTTCAACGGGGGTCAAGCCATTCACCACTCGTGGTATTTCGCCCGCGATGGGTACTGGGGCAACTCACACGGATGCATCAACATCCGTGATTGGGAGGGCCTGCTGTACGTCTACCACCACTCGTGGAGCGGCATGCCGGTCTACGTCTCCTGGTAGGTCGCTCGCCCGCTCGGCTAACCTCGCTCACCACGCGGCGCCTCTGGGTGGCATGATCACGCCATGAGTGAGAGCGAACGCATGGAGAACCCGGGTCGACTGTTGCACGGACCAGCAGAGGCAGGGCCCTGGTATACGTGGGGTCCCTATCTGTCCGAGCGCGCGTGGGGCACGGTCCGAGAGGACTACTCCGATGACGGCAATGCGTGGGGGTACTTCCCGTACGACCACTCGAACGCGCGGGCCTATCGCTGGAACGAAGATGGTCTGGCTGGACTATCGAATATCTGGCAAGACCTCTGCATTGGACTTGCTCTCTGGAATGGGCGCGACCCGCACGTCAAGGAGCGGCTCTTTGGACTCACGGGGCCCGAGGGTAACCACGGTGAGGACGTCAAGGAGTACTGGTGGTACCGCGGTGCCACGCCGTCGCACTCATGGCTGAGCTGGCGTTACCACTACCCCCAGGGCGAGTTCCCTTACGAAGACCTGCGCAATGTCAACGCGTCGCGCGGCCGACTTGATCCTGAATACGAATTGCTCGACACGGGCATCTTTGAGGAAGACCGCTACTGGGTGGTCGACGTCGATTACGCCAAGGCCGAGCCCACTGATATCTCGATGCGGATTCGCATCACCAACGCCGGTCCTGATACTGAAACTCTGCACGTCATGCCGCAGGCGTGGTATCGCAACACGTGGAGTTGGGGTGGACTTCAGGAAGACAAGCCACCGGTCCTGATGGGCGCGAACGGCGTTATCCGTGCCGAGCATTGGCGACTCGGTGTGTATGACTTCGCTGCGGCTCCCGGCCCGGACGGTGTGGCCCCGGAGGCCCTCTTCTGTGACAACGCCACCAACGACCAAGCTATTTGGGGTCACACCAGCGAGTCGAGTTCGCAGTACCCCAAGGATGGAATCAACAACCACATCATTCACGGTGCCGAAACCGTGAACCCGATGAAGGAGGGAACGAAGGCGGCTTGGTGGTACAAGGTCACGGTTGATCCCGGCGAGACGGTGGAACTTCGGTTGCGCCTGTGGTCGCCGAGTGAGGGCGACACCACGCACCCGGGCTGGCAGAACACTGATTTCGATGAACTCATGGCGACTCGTGAGCGTGAGGCCAATGAGTTCTACGCGTCGCTCGCTCCTGTCGACACTCCTCCCGCTGCGGTTCATGTGATGCAGCAAGCCTTCGCCGGGATGGTGTGGGGCAAACAGTTCTATCGGTACGACGTTGACCGTTGGCTTGAAGGCGATGAGGGTGAAATGCCGCCGCCTGCGGGTCACGCCACGGTTCGCAATAGTAAGTGGACCCACCTCGATGCCTACGACGTCATCTCGATGCCTGACCCGTGGGAGTACCCGTGGTTCGCGGCATGGGACCTCGCCTTTCACACCGTGGTCTTCGCACACATTGACCCCGAGTGGTCGAAGTACCAACTGATGCTGATGCTGCGCGAGTGGTACATGCACCCGAACGGCGCGATTCCTGCCTACGAGTGGTCGTTCGATGACCGCAACCCGCCGGTGCATGCGTGGGCCGCATTGCGCGTCTTCGAGATTTCTGGTGGCACTGACTATGACTTCCTCGAGCGCATCTTCCACAAGTTGCTGATGAATTTCACCTGGTGGGTGAACCGGGTTGATGCCGAGGACAACAACGTGTTCCAAGGCGGATTCCTCGGACTCGACAACATCGGTCCGATCGATCGATCGCATGTGCCCGAGGGTTACCAAGTTGACCAGGCCGACGGAACCGCATGGATGGCGTTCTACTGCTTGATGATGTTGCGTATCTCTTTGCGACTGTCGGCCACCAACAAGGTGTACCAGTCGATGGCGACCAAGTTCCTTGAGCACTTCGTTGACATCACTGACGGAGTCACCGCAACGGGCATGTGGGATCCGGCGGATGGATTCTTCTACGACCAGCTGATTCGTCCCGATGGCGAGCGAGTGCCGCTGCGAGTGAAGTCACTCGTTGGTCTGATGCCGATCATGGCGGCAGCCTCGCTCACCGGCGGCCGTGCTGGTGACCTCAACGCCGAGCGTCTCCAACGTCGCTGGGAGTTGTTCCTACACCGTCGTCGTGTATCGGAAGACCCGAGCAAGGCGGGGTTCGTCTCGATGGTGGGCGGCTCACCGCTGCAGGGCGGCCGGATGCTGCTGTCGATTGTTGACCCCGAGCGGCTCAAGCGGGTGTTGGCCGAAGCGCTCAGTGAAGAGTCGATGCTGTCTGATTACGGCATTCGCTCACTGTCAAAGCGGCACCAGGACAACCCATTCTCGGTCAATGTCAGCGGCCATGAGTTCCGCATCGATTACGAACCGGCCGAATCACAGAGCCCGATCTATGGGGGTAACTCCAATTGGCGCGGACCGGTGTGGTTCCCGATCAATCATCTGTTCATCGAAGTGTTGGAGCGCTATTTCCTCTACTTCGGTACTGAATTCACCGTTGAATGCCCGACCGGTTCGGGCGTCATGATGAATCTGCAGGAGGTCGCCGACGAACTACG
>CAIYMF010000049.1 GCA_903927265.1 uncultured bacterium
CACGGGACCCGTGGCGCGGGCCGCGGATCTCGGGCAGGGTGGAGCCATGGGACTTCAGGACGAACTCGGCTTCCGTTTTAGACCGCCCAACGCCGCTCAGCGGGGAATGCAGTACATCGGTGCGAGTTCGGCCGGAGCGTGGGTCTTTCAGCGCACCCTCTACCGGGTCGATCGCCCCCTGCACCGCTGGAGCGACGGCAAACTCACCGTGCCGGGGCTGCTCACCGGGCTTCCGGTCATCATGCTCACCACCACGGGCGCGAAGTCGGGCGAACGTCGCACCATGCCCGTCGCTGGCATCCCCTACGACAGCAACTTCGTGATTCTCGGAACCAACTTCGCCCAAGCCAAGACCCCCGGCTGGGTCTTCAACCTCACCAAGAACCCACACGCCACCGTCGCCTGGCGTTCCGAAAGCGCCGCAGTGATCGCGCGCGCCGTTACCGCGGAGGAAATGAATGCGGTGTGGGATGCGAGCGCACTGGTCTACTCCGGATTTCCGAAATACCGCAGCCGCCTCGCCGACTCACGCGACGTGCACGCATTCGTCTTGGAGCCAGCCGCCACTACGGCGCCGGATGAGTCGATCTAGACCTTGGGCTGCTGCTGCGTGATGCAGTGGATGCCGCCACCTCGCGCGAAAATCTCGCGGGCGTCGACGAGCACGATCTCGCGGTCGGGATACACCCCTCGCAAGATCGCCGCCGCGCGCTCATCACCAGGATCATCGAAGGCGCACAGAATCACGGCGTCGTTGCAGATGTAGTGGTTGATGTAGCTGTAGTCGACCCAACCGTCTTCATCGCGCACCGTGTCAGGAGCTGGAACGGGGATCACTCGAAGCCCAGGAAGGGTTTCAAGAAGCGTCCGGACTTGAGCGCTCACCTCAAAATCGGGGTGTTCGGGATTGCGCTGGTCATGAAAAAGTAGGGTCTGTGAATCACTGAAACACGCGACGATGTCGACGTGGCCACGGGTTCCGAATTCGTCGTAGTCACGGGTGAGGCCGCGCTCAAGCCACACGATGTTCTCAACACCGAGGGTGCGACGTAGTTCGTCTTCAACCTGCTGCTGAGTCCAGTGCGCGTTGCGTCCTTCGCCCAGTTGCACGGTGCGCGTCACTAACACCGTGCCTTCACCGTCGACGTGAATACCACCGCCTTCGTTGATCATCGTCGAAGAAACGATGGGAATACCCGCAGACTCACACACACTGCGTGCGGCGGTTGCGTCGTTCTCCCACGTCGCCCACGATGCTGCGCCCCAGCCGTTGAAGATCCAGTCGACACCGGCGACCGAACCATCATCTGCGATGACAAACGTCGGGCCGATGTCGCGCATCCATGCATCGTCGAGAGGCGCCGGCACGAGTTGAACGGCCTCATCAAGCCACGCGCGCGCGATGTCGACGTCACCCGGGTTGACCAGCACTGACACCGGCTCAAACCGCACGATCGCATTGGCGACGGCCGACCACGCTCCGAACGCCTTATCAGCCTCGGCCGAATCGGCACCGAGTGTGTACCCACTCGTTGGCCATGCCATCCAGGTTCGCTCGTGCGGCGCCCATTCGGGCGGCATCGTGTAGGTCATGCGGACAGTCTGCCGTTGACCTCTTCGCACAGCCACACCAGCGCACGGCCGTGGCCGCGAGCATAGGAACTCTGTGCAAAGTCGGGCCGGGGATGACGCTCACCATCGCTCGTCACCACCACCAGCGAGTCGGAATGAACGAGGGAGCGCGACTGCTGGGTTCCGGCCACTTCAAGTGCGGTGACGTCGACGAGAGGGAAGGAAACCGAGCGCATACTGCCGCGAAGGTCGAGCGTGTCGCGGGACACCACCGCCACACCCGAACGCAGGAGGTGCACGGCGATTCCGAGGAGAACGAGGCACAGCAGGCCTACGACCAGTGGCGGCAACACCACGGAGCCCTGCCACGCCACCAGCACAGCCAGCACGAGGACCAGGAAGGGAATGAGGGTGTTCATGGGCGTTAAGACCCGCAACGTCACTCGGTCTCGGTCGGCCATGGGTTCATCGTCCTCCATCAGGGCCCCCGATGGACAATTGACGGCCACCCGAATAGCCCACCGTCCTGAGAGGGCAAGAATTGGCCTCACTTCGTCTCCCGAGGCCATGGGTGCTGCGACGAGCGCCCCGTAGGTTCCCAAGGGAGGGATCACAGGAGGTAGATGTGCTCGCCGAGGCACGCACGGGCAAACGATCGCCCGAGATTCTGCGCGCCCTCGCCGACCGCGCCTCCCACGAGCTCGCGGGTGCGAGCGCCGTCGAACTCCTTGAATGGTCGACTCAGACATTCCCCGGAAGCGTCGTCGCCACTCAGTCGATGGCCAACACGGCGCTGACGACCCTCATTGAGTCCTTCGCACCGCAGATTCCCATCGTCTTTGTCGACACGGGCTACCACTTCGAGGAAACCCTCGAGACTCGCGATCGGATCGCCGCCCGGGTTGAGGTGGTGACCATTTCGAGTGCGCTCACTGTTGCCGAGCAGGCCGAGCGTTACGGCGCCGATCTCTGGAGCACTGACCCCGATCGCTGCTGCGCGATGCGCAAAGTGGCGCCCCTCACCGATCTGCTCATTGGCAAGGAAGCGTGGATCAGTGGCCTACGCCGAGCGACTGCGACAACGCGCGTTGACTGGCAG
>CAIYMF010000050.1 GCA_903927265.1 uncultured bacterium
GAAGGAAATGGAGAAGTACGAGCGAGTCTCGCTGGGCGAGCGTCCGCAGTGGCTTGTCGACATTGACCGGTTCTGGCGCACGCAACAGGGCGGCGGAGATCCGATCACCTTCTGGACTCAGATTCCGATGCTGAACTTCGAACCCCCGTCAGCAACGGTGCGCCGATTTTGGGCCGGATTTCAAGCAATCGTTGCCGAATCACCTGATGCCCGGGTAATCTGCGCGACGCACTCTGGGCCAATTCGTGTCTTCGCCATGTCGTCACATGGATATGACCCAGGTGAGCCGTACAACACCGAAGAAGTCATCGTGCGCATGCTCGAGGGAGGTAACGCTGCGTTTGTGGCGTACCGCAACCGGGTGCAGGAAGTGCACGTACCTGATCTGCATGAGCTGCCCGACTGGTGGCAGGGACTGAGTGGCCGAGCACTACCGACGTCGTTGCAGGGAGGCACCGCGTGAGTCACCACGAAGAAAGCGTTGTTGTGTGGTTCGAGTCGTACTGGCCTGGACTCAAGAACGAAGTCGGTGGAAAGGCGTCGAGTCTGGGTGAAATGACCAACGCGGGTCTACCCGTTCCCCCAGGATTCGCAGTGACAACGACTGCCTATCGTCACGCCCACGACGCGGGTGATCTTGACGCGATGATCGCGCACTTCCTGCACCGACTCGACATTCACGACACCGACATGGTGCACGAGCGCTGTCACGCAATCCGCGAGCGGGTGCGGGCGGTCGCGATTCCATCTGAGGTTGAGACTCAGATTCGGCACGCCTACGAGGAGCTCTGCCGCCGCACCAATTCAGACGATGTCCCTGTCGCTGTTCGCTCCTCGGCGACAAGTGAAGACTCACCCGACGCGTCGTTCGCGGGTGAACACGACACCTACTTGTGGATTCGAGGTGCCGACGACGTGGTCGATGCAGTGCGTCGTTGTTGGGCGAGTCTGTTCACTGACCGCGCAACCTGTTACCGCGAGGAAATGGGATACGAGCACCGCAACGTTGAAATGTGTGTCGTGGTTCAGAAGATGGTGCACCCGAAGTCAGCGGGCGTTGCGTTCACCCTTGACCCCACCAATGGCGACCGGTCGCAAATCGCGATCGACTCATCGTGGGGCTTCGGGGAAGCTGTCGTTGCAGGTGAAGTCACTCCTGACAACTTCATGATTGACAAGGTGATGTTCGACATCACTAAGCGCGTGGTGTCTGCGAAGAACCACGAATACGTGCTCACAGAAGACGATCACGTGCGCAAGGTAGAAACCCCGGAAGACCGGGTTCTGCAGCCCAGTCTCACCGACGCCGAGATCAAGGGCATCGCTCGGCTCGCGAAGACGGCAGAGCAGCACTACGGCTGCCCGCAGGACATCGAGTGGGCTGTCGATAGTGATCTTCCTGAGGGGGAGAACGTCATTCTCCTTCAGTCCCGACCGGAGACGGTCTGGAGTAAGAAGGGTCCGGTGACCGTCGTGGCGCCGGGAGGAAAGTCTGGGGATTTCATGGCGAGCATTGTCTCGACCTTGATGTCACCGCTGTACACCAAAGGCGACTAGGAATCCCTGGTCACCAACTCACTGCAATCGGTTCTGCGCGCTCAGCGTGGGACCGTCACGAAAGGGCCCCTGAGTGGGTCTGTGGAGGAGAGCACATGGCAGAGGGATTCCCGCGGCCGTCGGAGATCGAGACCCCGGCAGGCGCTGAAGGCTGGCAGGAGCTGTACTCGTACTCGGGTGTCTTTAGCCCTGAACGAAGCGAGTACGAAGATTCAATGTTCTGGTTCCAGGACGGCGTGCACTGGCCCAAGGCGCTACTGCCCTGGGACGCCGGTCTGATGGAACTGGCGATTTTGGGGTTGTCGCAGTACAACACTCGTCACCTGCTGGTTCCGCCGGCAAACGGTATCGACTACCGCATCGTCAACGGATACGTGTACCTCTCGCCGGTTCCGGCGCCCGAGGCCGACATTCCGATGCGCGCCGAGCACTTCATGCAGCGTGCGGGTCACTACTTCATGAACTGGAACGAACTGTACGACAACTGGCTCATCAAGATTCGTGACCTCGTTAAGGAAATGGAGTCACTGGACTTCGAGCCCCTTCCCGACATCGAAGACCTCGAGGTAGTGACCTCAGGTCGCGGTACCGGCTCCGGTGGCGAGATTCAGGCCAACTACCTCAAGTTGCTGAATGCGGCCAGCACCTTGTGGCAGTACCACTTCGAATTCCTCAACCTCGGTTACGCGGCGTATCTTGACTTCTTCGGGTTTTGCAAGACCGTGTTCCCCGGAATCTCTGACCTTGCTATTGCCAAGATGGTGGCGGGTGTCGAGGTCGACTTGTTCCGTCCCGACGAGGAACTCAAGCGTCTGGCCAAGATGGCTGTCGACACCGGTATCGCCGACGCGTTCAAGAAGGGTGATGTCGAAGGGACCTGCGAGGCATTGCGTGCCACGGGTTCTGCGGGTGAAGCGTGGATCTCGAGCTTCCAGCAGGCGGCCGAGCCATGGTTCAACTTCTCGACCGGTTCGGGATTCTCGAGCCAGGACAAGATTTGGATTGAGAACGTCGAGATTCCGTTCGACTTCATCGGCGACTACATCAAGAACCTGCAGAGTGGAAGTGACATCGCGCGTCCGACCGAAGCCATCACGGCCGAGCGTGACCGCATCGTCAACGAGTACTCCGCACTGCTTGGTTCAGATGAAGACCGTGAGGCGTTCGCCGGCAAACTTGGTCTTGCGCGCGTGGTGTTCCCCTACGTCGAGAACCACAACTTCTACGTCGAGCACTGGAGCCACTCGGTGATCTGGCGCAAGATGAAGTCGTTGGGTGCGGTGTTCGCCAAGGCCGGATTCTTCAACGAGCCTGAAGACATCTTCATGCTCAAGCGCCACGAAGTTCCGGACGCCTTGTTCGATCTCTACCACTCGTGGGCGGCCCCAGCTCCCGCGCGCGGTCCGTCGTACTGGCCGAAGATCATCGCGCGCCGCAAGGAAATTCTTGCGTCGCTCAACGCGTGGAAGGCCTCGCCTGCATTGGGTACGCCTCCTGAGGTTGTGACCGAGCCCTTCACCATCATGCTCTGGGGAATCACCTCAGATTCCATTGCTAACTGGCTCGGTGGTGGCGAGTCCGAGGACGGCACGCTCAAGGGCATGATGGCCTCGGGCGGAGTCGCTGAAGGACCGGCACGCGTGATCTTTGGCCCTGATCAGATCAACGAGGTGCAAGAGGGCGAGATTCTGGTCGCCCCTCTGACCGCACCAAGTTGGGCGCCGATCTTCGGCAAGATTCTGGCCACCGTCACCGATACCGGCGGCATGATGAGCCACGCGGCCATCGTGTGTCGCGAGTACGGCTTGCCAGCCGTCACGGGCACCGGTTTCGCGACATCGTTGATCAAGACCGGGCAGCGAATTCGCGTGGACGGATCGAACGGCACGGTCACCATTCTCGATTGAGTGACTTGGCAGAGAGGGAGGGGTCGACGTCGCCCGACAGTGCGGTTACCCGACCCCTCCTTCCCGCCATTTCCCCTCCTTCCCGCCATTTCCTGCCCTTCCCGCCATTTTCTGCATCGGGGGCACCCAAGCGCGCACCTAGCGCGTTGCGGTGACCCAGGTGGTGGGGCCATCGCCTAGATTTACCTAACTCGTTCCACTTGGCGGGACGCATCGCTACATCCGGTCCGCGCGGCGGGACACTTCAAGGGTCGAATTGGGTGTCCTACCCACCCCAGCGCCATGAGCACCGCAGACTGAGTGAGATACCACTGCCCGGCCGCCGAGCCGAGCCCGCAGCGAGGGAAGGTACGCAATGCTCACAGTTGAGCAAAACGAGGAACTGACTCAGGTTGGCCCCGGCACCCCGATGGGGGAATTGCTGCGGCGCTACTGGTACCCCATTGCTTTCGAGCAGGACTTTGACACGGTGCCCGCCAAGTCGGTGCGGCTGTTGAGTGAAGACTGGACTCTCTACAAGACCCCGAGCGGCAAGTACGGCATCATCGCCGAGAAGTGCGCGCACCGCAGCGCGTCTCTCACCTACGGCGTCGTACACGAAGACGGTGTGCGCTGCGGGTATCACGGCTGGAAGTACGACTTTGATGGCCAGTGCGTTGAGCAGCCCGCCGAATCGGATAATCAGAACTTCCGCGACCGGGTGAAGATGAAGGCTGGCAAGGCCCAGCCGATGGGCGGCATGGTGTGGGTCTACGTCGGCCCCGACCCCGCACCCGAGCTTCCGCGCTTCGATGTGTTCGTCAAGGACGGAATCCGCGACGTCGGTTACACGACGATTCCGTGCAACTGGCTGCAGATCATGGAGAACTCAGTCGACCCGCATCACGTCGAATGGCTGCACGGGTATTACTTCAACTTCGTGGGCGAGACCAACGGTTTTGAGGCACCCAAGGCATTCCAGAAGAAGCACATCAAGACGGGCTTCGACGAGATGGAGTGGGGAATTCTTAAGCGCCGCGTGTTGGAGGGGCAGACCGAAGAGAACGACGACTGGGCCATCGGTCACCCACTCGTGTTCCCGTTCTACATGCGCGTCGGTGGTGCCTACATTGATCAGATGCAGATCCGCGTTCCGATCGATGACACGCACACGTGGAAGCTCTTCTACTCCACGCACAACCCCGGCGAGGAACTCACCATCAACGAGCGTCCCGTGGTGTACGAATACCTGTGGAAGGACGAAGAAGGTCGCTTCATCACCGACTACATCGAAGGCCAGGACATCATGGCGTGGGTGTCGCAGGGTGCGATCACTGACCGCACCCAGGAACACCTTGGTCGTTCCGACGCGGGAGTGGCACTGCTGCGCAAGATGTTCAAGGAGAACATGCGCAAGGTTGCCGATGGTGAAGATCCCATTGGCACCATTCGTGAGAAGCACGACATCATTAACTTGCCATGCGAGAAAGACAAGTTCGGTGCCGAACGCACCTTCGCCAAGGCGTGGATCACCGGCGGTTCCATGCGCTACTCGCCTCAGGCAGATGAACTGATCGCCGTGCACCTGGCGTACTGGGAGTCAGTCGCGAAGGCTGAGGCAGGTGCCTGACAGCAACGAGTCGTCGGAGGTCACCCGTTCGCGGGTGGCCTCGGCGGCTGATTCCGCGCTCGCTGGTGGGGTACTTCCGGAAGATCCGCACCGCCTTCCGCCGCGTACTGACTGGTTTGCTCCGGATGCTGAACGTCACTTGCTCGACAAGCCGAAGTTTTGCCCGATGTGCGCAGCGTCGATTCACGATCGCGGTGGAATTTCCACGGAGTACTGGACCGGCGACACACGCAACTTCATGACGTGGTGTGGCGATTGCGGCTGGTTTGGCGAGGTCGTGCGGTTCACCCGCGTGACCATCACTGAGGAGGAGCACTGAGTCGCGCACTCGTCTTCGATTTTGGCGGACCGATTCTGCTCAGTCCCTTTGAGCTGTGGGGGATTGGTGAGCGCAGCATGGGGCTACCTGCTGGGACGTTCACCTGGACCGGTCCATTCGACCGCGACGCTGACCCTGACTGGCAGGCCGTGCAGGAGGGTCGACTCAAAGAGCGGGTCTATTGGGATGATCGCACGCGAGTGTTTGCCGAACTGACAGGTGAGCCCGCCGAGATGCCGCGCATGATGGCGCACCTGTACGACGGTTCTGCTGAGGAAGTGACTCGCGCCGGTGCTCGCGCACTGATGGCCGACGTGAAGGCTGCCGACCTTCCGCTGGGTCTGCTCACCAACGACATGCACGCATTTCACACTCAGGAGTGGATTGCGACGATGCAGCCGGTGCTGTCGCAATTCGATGTCATCGTTGACGGCTCAGTAGATGGCGTGATGAAGCCCGATCCGCGGGCGTTTGAGTTGGTGTGTGAGCGGATGGGCATCACACCTGAGGGCACGGTTTTCATTGACGACCTGCGTTCAAATCTTGAGGGCGCAGTATCGATCGGAATGAGTGGCGTGTTCCTTGACGTCACGAATCCCCAGCCGGCGTTCGATGAAGTGCGACGATTGTTGGAAATCACCAACGGTCCATGAGGTGATTCACCTCTCCCTTTACCCAACCCGGTAGCGGCGCTGACGTGCGATGTGATGGGGTTCGTCTATGACTCGTTCACTTCGCGTCGCTGTGGTGGGCTCCGGCCCCTCCGGCATCTACGCCGCTGATGCACTCACTGACCAGACTGCAATTCCCGTCACGGTTGATGTCATTGACATGTTGCCCGTTCCGTACGGCCTGGTCCGCTACGGCGTCGCGCCCGATCATTTGAGCATCCGGTCGGTGCGGAACACGCTACAGAAGGTGCTCGATCGCGATTCGGTGCGCTTCCTCGGCAACGTCGAAGTGGGTCGCGACGTGAGTGTCGCCGAGCTGCACCACTTCTACGACGCGGTGATCTTCACCTACGGCGCAGCCAGTGACCGTCGCCTCGGAATTCCGGGCGAAGACCTTGAGGGCAGCATTGCCGCCACCGACCTCGTGAACTGGTACTGCGGTCACCCGAACGCCAAGACCGACCTGATTGAGAGTGCGATCGCGACACCGACGGCAGTCGCGGTCATCGGCGTCGGCAACGTCGCGGTTGATGTCACGCGGGTCCTCGCCAAGACGCCTGCCGAACTCGAGTACACCGATATGCCTCAGCACGTCCTTGATGCACTTGCGGCGACGCACATCACCGACGTTCATCTACTTGGTCGCCGTGGGCCAGCGCAGGCGTCGTTCACAACGAAGGAACTGCGTGAGCTCGGTGAATTGGAAGCCACCGAAGTGATCGTCAATCCGATCGATGTTGAACTCGATCCCGTGAGTCAGGCGACTGTCGATTCCGATCGTGTGATGGCCCGCAATGTTGAGGTTGTTCGCGAATGGTCGACGCGTGGGCCGACGGGTAAGCCGCAACGCTTGCACGTGCGATTCTTCGCGAGGCCAGTTGAGATTCTCGGAACCGACCATGTCGAGGCCATCGTCATCGAGCGCACCACCATCGATGAGAACGGCGGCGCCGTTGGTACTGGTGTGCTGGAGACGATTCCGGTGCAGTTGGTCGTGCGGTCGGTCGGCTATCGCGGACTTCCGCTCGAGGGGTTACCCTTCGACACCGAGCGCCACGTCGTTCCGAATGCTGACGGTCGAGTGGTCAGCGACGGGGTCGCGGTTTCGGGTGAGTACGTTGCCGGCTGGATCAAGCGAGGTCCTTCAGGAATTATCGGAACGAACAAGAAGGACGCCTCGGCAACGGTGGCTGCGCTTCTTGCTGACGCGCCTACGCTTTCCCCGGCGGCCGAACCTGACCCTGAGGCGATATCCGCGTTGTTGGCGTCCCGCGGAGTCGGCGCGATCACCTATCAGGGTTGGCAGGCAATCGATGCTGCGGAAATCGCCCTCGGAGCCTCCCGAGGTCGCGATCGCACCACCATTCACGACCGCGACGAGTTGATTCGAGTCGGCTCAGGTTCGTGACGGAACGACCGCATGGGGTAAGAAAACTGCGTCTATGCGTGCTCAATGTCCCCCCATGCGGAAATAGGGGGGGGTGGGGTTAGGTGCGCCAGGGGGTGGTCGGCGTCACCGAGACCGCGTGCCACACGATTCCGGGAACGTGCTCGCCGATGCACGACTCACTACGCTCGGGTAGCCGCGCCGATCGCGCCACCGTCACTCTCCAGGCGCGACCGTCAACGCAGCGCACCTCAGCCTCACTCATCGGCTCCGTGGGCTCGGCTGGAATGCCGGGTAGCCATGCAACAGCACCTGCCGACGACACCTGAAGCACATCGAGTGCTTCGATACCGGTGATCGACTCGGCCTCACGCACCGCGATTTCGGCGGCCTGATGCCATCGAGGAAGCGCACTGCGCCCGCGGTAATGAGGCAGCGACAGCTGGCCACGTTGCGCCTCGTCGAGCACCGACTGGGTCGACTCGACATCGAGCCGGCCGAACACTGTGCCGAACGGAAGCAGCAGCGCCGTGGCAGCGAATCGATGACCCCCCAGATGTGAGCTTTCCCAGACTGAATCGCAGGAAGGCCCGGCGGCAAGGTTGCGCGCAATGGCCCCTCCGATACGCGCGCAGCACGCATCGCGCTTGGCGTTGGCGCACACGAACAGAGCCAACTCGCTAGATCGTTCGCCGAGCCCTTGACCCACCCCGCGTGCCAGGGCTGCGAGGTCGAGGTCAAGCAGTACTCGCGGGTCGGCGATGTCGGCGACGCGCATGCGCACTCCACCGGGTGCGGTGTGGGCCAACCACACTCGACGCGTTGCAGGATCAGCGTCAGCCGACTTTCCGGGTCGACGTGCCACGATCACTGTCGTTCCGCTCGACTTCGACCGTTCGAGCAACGTGGCGCCGAGGCCTTCGGGTAGTCGTGATTCGCTCACCGCCTGCCGACCCCATGACCCGGGCACCTCAATGACCAGCCACGCCTGCGCGAATGGTGCCGTGGCCGAAAGTGACTCGTCGAGTGACACGGCGACGTCGCTGCAGGTCTGCGTCATGAGGGACCCGCGATTCCGCCAACGGGGGCATCGAGCGGGGTGCCGGAGCCGTCGCGGCGTGTGTCGGCGGCCGGGAGGTCGACAGGGGCTCCTGCGGGCGCTCCTGCACGCGCCGGGCCGGGGCCCGCCCAAGCCAAGACGAGGCGATCCTCGCCCTTGAGGAGGCGGTGGCAGCGCACCCCACCCGTTCCGCGTCCCTTGGCGGGGTATTCGCCGAAGTGGGTGACCTTGGCCGAGCCCGCTTCGGTGCCTGGCAGTGCGCCGGAATTGCCGGCGATGGTGACGACCACGGCCTCACGACTGGCTGGGAGCGCCCCGAAGAAGACCGCCTGATCGCCCGAACCTAGGCGAATGCCTGCCATCCCGCCGGCCGGTCGTCCTTGAGCGCGTACGGCCGATGCGGGGAAGTGCAGCAACTGGCCGAGAGCGGTGATGAACACCAGTTCCTCGTCGCCACTGGTGAGTTCGACGGCGCCGACCAGTTCGTCGCCGTCGTCGAGTCGAATGACCTCCCACTCAGACTTGGCGAATGGCACGTCGGGGACCACCCGCTTGACCACGCCGCCGGCAGTACCGATTGCCAGACCGAGGGACTCGGGAATCAAGGTGGTCAGCGCAAGTGGACGTTCATCGCGTGCCAGCGTGACGAACTCCTTGAGCGGCGCACCTCCTTTCAAGCTCGGAGGGCCAGCCGTGGGTGGAATGACCGGCATCTCAAGAGCGCCGATTCGAATGACGCGGCCCGTTGAAGTGACAAGACCGACATCTCCGCGCACGGTGGCGCGCACTGCCGACAACAGCACGTCATGTCGACTACGTGCACCTTCTGAAGGCAGAGGATCGTCGCTTGAGGTACGCGCCAATCGGCCCGAACTCGACAGCAGTACCCAGCAGGGATCGTCAGACAGTTCAAGTGGCGAACTCAATCCCACCGGAACTCCGGCAGACTCGAGCAATACCGTGCGACGCGGTGTCGCGTGTTGGCGCGCAACCTCGGCCAATTCATCGGACACCACACCGCGTAGTCGCGCCGGGTCGTCGAGAATCTCGGTAAGCCCGGCGATGGTGGCGCGCAGTTCATCGGCCTCACCCTCAAGTTCGATGCGGCTGAACTTGGTGAGTCGCCGCAACGGCATTTCGAGGATGTAGTTGGTCTGCGTTTCAGAAAGGTCAAACACGTCGATCAACCGTTGCCGTGCCATTGCCGTGTCATCGCTCGAGCGAATCACCGCGATGACCTCGTCGATGTCGATGATGGCGACCAAAAGACCTTCAACGAGGTGCAGTCGGTCGTTGGCCTTTCTGCGTCGGAATTCACTGCGACGTCGCACCACGTCGAGCCGGTGGTCAAGGAATACGCGCAGTAACTCGCGCAAACCCAGTGTCTGCGGCCGACCCTCGACCAGAGCTACCGCGTTGACGGCAAAGGTGTCTTCCATGGGGGTGAGCCGGTAGAGGTGCTCGAGCACCACGTCGGGATTGAAGCCGGCTTTGAGTTCGATCACCAGTTGAAGTCCGGTCTCGCCGTCGGTGTAGTCATCGACCGCGGCGATTCCTTGAAGCTTCTTGGCGTGAACGAGTTCGGTGATTCGCTCGACGACCTTCTCGGGGCCGACGGTATACGGAAGTTCGGTGACCACAATGGCTTGGCGTCGGGCGGTCACCGAGTCAACGCGGGTGGTCGCCCTCACTCGGAAGGTTCCGCGACCGGTTTCGTACGCCTCACGAACGCCGTCGAGGCCGATGATCGTTCCGCCGGTGGGTAGGTCAGGTCCGGGCACGAAGCGCATGAGGTCGTCGAGTGAGGCGTCGGGGTGATCAAGCAGGTGGCGGGCCGCGGCCACCACCTCGGCCAGGTTGTGCGGCGCCAAATTGGTGGCCATGCCAACCGCGATACCCGCCGCGCCGTTGACCAGCAGATTCGGAAACGCGGCCGGTAGCACGGTGGGCTCGGTCTCACGTCCGTCGTAATTGGGTGCGAAATCGACAACGTCTTCGTCGAGCGAGTCGGTCATGAGGAGCGCGGAGGTGGCCAGGCGCGCCTCGGTGTAGCGGTAGGCGGCCGGGCCGTCGTCAAGGCTGCCGAAGTTACCGTGGCCATCAATGAGGGGAAGTCGCAGCGAGAACGGCTGAGCCATTCGCACGAGGGCGTCGTAGATGGCGTTGTCACCGTGCGGGTGAAGCTTGCCCATGACCTCGCCGACGACACGTGCCGATTTCACATGCCCGCGGTCGGGGCGCAAGCCCATTTCCGCCATCGTGTACAGAATGCGGCGCTGAACTGGCTTGAGGCCGTCGCGCGCGTCGGGCAGGGCGCGACTGTAAATCACCGAGTAGGCGTATTCGAGGAAGGAGCCACGCATCTCATCGGCGACGTCAATGTCGATGATGCGCTCGGGGATGTCCGGAGGCGGTGGAGTTGCGGTGCGGCGGGCCATTCGGTGCTGATGCTCCTCGGGTGATCGTGAAGCCGGATCCCGGCTGTGGCCCATTGTGCCAAGGTCGACCCACAGGGCCCGGATGCGACTCGCCCCGGCGTTCGGTCGGATTGGGTGAACCGCACTAGCGTTAAGCCCGTGGAACAGCCGACGCGCCTCAATGGACCCGCCCACTGGGCGGCCGACGTCATCTTGCGTGACGGCCGACCCTGTCACGTGCGGCCGATTCGGCCCGACGATGGTGCACGACTGCGGGCTTTTCACGCGTCCCTCTCAGCTGAGACCGTCTATTTACGATTCTTTGCCCCGTACCCGCAACTGACCGACGCCGACGTCGAGCGCTTCACGATCGTCGATTACGTCGACCGCGTCGCTCTGGTAGCCACGGTGGGAGAAGACATCATTGGGGTTGGTCGATACGACCGAATGGGTGTCGATCACGCGGAGGTTGCCTTCACGATTCGTGACGACCATCAGGGTCGGGGGCTCGGATCGGTGCTCCTCGAACATCTCGCGGCAGCGGCGCGCGAACGGGGCATCGTGCGGTTCGTCGCAGATGTTCTCCCGCAGAACCGGCGGATGCAGGCCACTTTTGAAGCCGCGGGGTTCCACACCGCGCGTGAATTCACCGACGGGTATCTCGTGCTCGAATTCGATATCGAGCCGACCAAGGCGATGCGCGAGGTGATGGAAGCGCGAGAACGGGTCAGCGAGGCGCGCTCGATTCGCCGCATGCTCACTCCACGCTCAGTGGCAGTGATTGGCGCCAGTCGAACCCAGGGAACGGCCGGCCACGAACTGTTGCGGCACCTGCGTGACGCTGGATTCCCGGGTGCGGTCTATGCCGTGCACCCCGAGGCTGAATCGATCCTGGGATTTCCCTGCATCGCACACATCACCGATGCGCCGGCACCTGTTGATTTGGCGATCGTCGCCGTGCGTGCCGACGTGATTCTCGACGTCATCGACGAATGTGCGGAAGCGCGCGTGCGCGGATTAGTGGTGGTGGGCACCGGTTTCGCTGAAACAGGTCTTCCTGAGGATGTCGCGCGACAACGTGAGTTGGTGAATCGCTCGGCGGGTCGGGGCATGCGAGTCGTTGGACCAGCAGCTCTGGGCATGATGAATACCGACCCGCACACCCTGCTCAACGCCTCGCTGTCGCCGGTGATGCCGGCGCGAGGGCGGCTTGGGTTCTTTTGCCAGTCCGGTGGACTGGGCAGCGTGATTCTCGCCGACTTGGTTGAGCGTGGGTTGGGTCTGTCGACGTTTGTCTCGGCCGGAAACCGATCGGATGTTTCGGGTAACGACCTGCTGCAGTTCTGGGATGAGGACGAAGCGACCGACGCAGTGTTGCTCTACCTCGAGAGCGTGGGCAACCCCCGCAAATTCACTCGTATCGTGCGCAAGTTGGCGCGCCGTAAGCCTGTGATCGCTGTTCGGTCGGGCCGAACCTCTCAGTCGGTTCCACTCGGACACCGCGTCCGCACCACTGAGTTGCCTTCGGCCGCGGTCGACGCGTTGTTCGACCAGTGTGGGGTGATTCAAACGGACTCGGTGCGCGCCATGCTCGACGTCGCTGCGCTGGTGACCATGCAGCCCGAGCCCACGAGCTCGGAGGTGGCCGTGATTACGACAGCGCAGTCACTCGCGGTGTTGGCCGAAGATGCCGTGCTGGCCGCCGGGCTCAGTGTGGGGCCTGCCGGTGCGATTGTGCCGCTGCCGCTTTCTGCTGGCGACTTGAGTGCTGCCATTGTGGCGGCGGGCGCCGCGGCGACAACAGGTTCGGTGCTGATCGTTCACGTGCCGCCACTTTCTGGAGATATCGAGCCTTTCCGGCAGGCACTCGCCGACGCCGTACCTCACCTGAGTCGACCGGTGGTGGCGGTGTCTTTGGCCCTTGCCGGTGACGAGGTCACCAAACCCGGGTGGCACGCGGTGGCTCACGGACCGTGGATTGGCGGAATCGAAGGGGCGGGCGTCTCGTCGCCGGGGGCCGTCCCCCTGTTCGGCACCGTCGAAGAAGCGGTGAAAGCACTGGCGTCAGTTGAAGGGCATAGCCGGTGGAAACGCGTGCATCAGGTTGAGCCGCGTCGCCTCGCCGACGATGCGCAGGAGCGAGCGCTTGGCCATTGCGCCCGCATGCTCGGCGATTCTGCCGAACGAGTCACGGTGGCGGCCAAGGATGCGGGGGAGTTGTTCGTGGCTCTCGGCCTCGCTCCGGTTACAGCGGTGTCGCACGTCGACTCCGAATCATCCGTTGCTTGCCGCGTGCGCGTGCTGACCGATCCACTGTTCGGGCCTGTCGTCGCATTTGGATTGGCGGGCGATATCCCTGAACTGCTCGCTGACGTTGCCTACGCAAGTGCACCACTCACCGAGGGTGAAGCCGCCGACTTAGCCCGCAGCCCGAAAGCGGCGCCCCTTCTCACCGGTGAGCGTGGTGGAAGTCGATTCGACATGGCCGCAATTGAGGAGTTGCTGCTCGCGGTTGCTGCAGCCGCTGACGCGGTGGCACTCCTTGAGGGGCTTGATCTGACCGTCCTGGTGCACAAATCGGGACTATCAATTGTTGACGGCATCGTGGTGGTAGGCACGTCCGGAAACGTCGCATCGTCGGATCGGCGAACGATGTGATGCGGCAGTGACATCGCCACCGTCTGCTCGGGCGGCGTTCAGCGGACAAGTGCGGTTGCTCTTAGCGGGCATGCTGCTTAGTTCGATCGGAAGCGGCCTGACGCTGTCACTCTTGATCGTTTACCTCAGTTCGGTGCGCGGAATTCCGACAGCCGTCGCCGGTTTGGTGTTGTCGTGGATTGCGGTGGTGAGTCTGGCTCTGGGGCCCGTCGGTGGCTGGCTCATCGATCGCTTCGGGGCGAGGTGGGTCTTGATCGGCGCGCTGACTATTGAGGGCATCGGTGTGGGGATGTTCGCGCTGGTGACGTCGGCACCGTTGGCCTTCGCCGTCGCCACGTTGACAGCTGCCGGCGGAGCCATGATCTGGCCAGCGCAGTCAACGATCATCGCTGAGCTCACCGACGAAGAAGGCCGACAGCGTGTCTTCGGGATTCAGTTCATGTTGCTCAATCTCGGACTCGGTATCGGTGGGTTGATTGCGGCTTCGATGGTTGACCTGTCAGATCCTTCAACGTTCGTGCGCCTCTATCTGCTCGACGCGTTCTCGTACCTCGCCTACGTCGTTGTCTTGCTCATGGTGCGGCCGCCGAAGGTGTCGCGCACCGAACTCACTGACGATGAAGCTCAAGCGGGCTACCGCGAGGTACTTTCCGATCGTCGACTGCGTCGATTGGCCCTGACATCGGTGATTCTGGTTACCTTCGGCTACGGCAGCCTCGACGGTGGTCTGGCCGCCTACCTCACCCAAATCGCGGACATGCCGGTACGCATCGTAGGAATCGTGTTCGCCGTCAACACCGGTGTGATCGTTGTGGCCCAGTGGTGGGTGCTGAAGTTTGCTGACGGTCGGTCACGCTCGACATTAATGGCCGTCGTCGGCGTGATGTGGGGTGTGTCGTGGGTCGTCATGGGAGGGTCGGCGCTTCTTGCTGGAGGAGTGGCGATTCTGGGGCTCTGCTCGGGAATGCTCATCTTCGCCCTGGCAGAGACTCTGTGGTCACCGGTCGCTCCCGCGCTGCTCAACCAATTAGCACCCGACCACCTGCGAGGACGGTACAACGCTGTCAGTGCGTGGGCGTGGAGCCTGGGGAGCGCCATCGGACCAGCCGTTGCGGGTGTGCTCATTGGCGCCAAACTCGGTGGAGTATGGGTCGCGCTCCTGCTCGTGGGGTGTCTGGCAGGGTCGGCCGTGGCTCTCACTTTGCGATCGCTGTTGACTCCGGTTGAGGATGGTCGTGCCACAGCGAGCGGCGGCATGGCAGGATCACAGTCATGACGGAGATATCGTCGCGCAGCCTGGAGGCCAACCTCCGGTCCGACATCGAACGCACCGGGTATTACCCGGCGCTGGTGTTCGATTCCCTGTCCACTGCCTTGGCCTCCGAGCCGGTGCTCGCGTACCTCGTTCATCATGAGGCGACGTTCGATGGTCGCGATGAACTGCGTCGTCACATCACGGTGCTTGCTCTCACGCCCTCGCGACTGGTGGTGGGCCATACTGACGAGCATCCGCCGGATGAGAGCAGTAACCGTCCGTACGCGACGTCCTCGACGGAAGCCGTTCGGCTCGAGCGAGTTGACTCGGTGGTGGTCACCCGGGTGGTGGGTGAGCCCGCCACACACCTCAGCGGTGGACCCGTTCACGAAGTGGTCTTGACCATCGGTTGGGGAGCCGTCAGCCGTATTGATCTCGAACCTGCCGCCTGCGCTGACCCCGAGTGCGACGCCGACCACGGGTACACGGGTACGTCGAGCAACGATGATCTCTCGCTGCGCGTCTCGGAAGTTGCCGACGGTGCCGAGGTCGTCGCGCAGGCACTGACGTTTGCCGCGTCGCTGTCGCAGGCGACTGCAGTACGGCCGCGCTGATCATGAAGCATTGGGCCCCGCCGTCTGGTGGGGCATTGAAAGACGTGATGCCGAGCGCGGTTGCGGCACTGCAGGTTGCGGGCTTCGATAACGTGCTGTCCCTTGATCGCACGGATCGTGTCGTGGTCCTGCTGGTCGATGGACTCGGTGTTGTTCCACTCGATTCAGCGCTGAGTCGCGCCGACCTCCACCTGCCCACCCTGGAAGCGGGGCGTGGCACGGGCCGGGTGATTACGTCACCCTTTCCGTCAACGACTCCCGCGGGGCTGGCATCCCTCGGCACCGGATTGTCGACCGGCTGCCATGGACTCGTGGGTGCGTCCTTCGTGCTTCCCGAAACCGGGCGCGTGCTCTGGCCCCTGTCGTGGCGCGACGACCCGCACCCCACCGCGGTACAGCCAGAACCGACCGTCCTTGAAGACGCTGCCGCAGCAGGCGTGCAGGTCACCAGCATCTCGCCGCGCGCCTATGAGAAATCAGGACTGACCCGCGCGGTGCTGCGCGGCGGTGAGTACGTCGGTGCGGACTCCTTCGGTGAGCGCGTGGGGCAGACGGCGCGTGCGCTAGGGAGGTCCGCGCGATCTCTGACCTATGTGTACTGGGGCGACCTCGACAAGACCGGCCACGTTCACGGCGTTGACTCAGTTGAGTGGCGCGCCGAACTAGAACTGGTCGATCTGCTCATCCGTCGTATCGTCGAGGTGGCTCCCACCGGCACGACCGTGCTGGTCACGGCTGACCACGGGATGCTTGATACTGCGGCTCACGATCGGTTTGAGATCGACGATGACCGTGATCTGCATCTGTCGGTGACACACATCGCTGGGGAGCCTCGGGTACGCCACCTCTACACCCGGCCGGGGGCTGCTGACGACGTGGCGACCGCGTGGAAGGCCGCACTTGGTAACCGTGCCACCATCCTGGGGCGTGAGGAGGCGGTCGCGGAAGGGCTGTTTGGTGAGGTCGATCCCGATCTGGCCGACCGCATCGGCGATGTGGTGGTCGTCGCCCGCGGATCGACGGTGCTCGCCAGTCAGTCAGTCGATGCGCGTAGTTCAGCTCTCGTTGGCCAACACGGGGCCGTCACCAAAGACGAACTTGCGATACCGCTGCTGCAGTGGCGAGCGTAGGTGGGCTATTCGCCCTCCGTACCGCCGAACAAGATCTCGTCCCAACTCGGAACACTGGCTCGCTTGCCCCGCGCCGGCTTCGCCCGAGGTGCCGGGGGAGTGACAACCTCGGGTTCAGCTGGTAGTTCGGGCTCGGGTTCGCGGACGTGGTCTGCCTCGGTGGGCACTGCGGGTTCGGCAACGTCAACCAGCTGCACGGGGCTCTCGACGGGAAAATCAACAACCACGTCATCGTCGGGATCGAAGGAGCTGACCGTGGCGCGCTCTTGCACTGCTTCAAGATCGAATACTTCATCGGGGCCTACGGGTACTGAGACCAAGCGAGGGCGCTCTTCGGCCGGAATCGGCGAGGAGGGGTCAAGTAGTGCGCGCGATGAATCGTCATCAGCAATGACAGCGCGGGCCACCATGTCATAGGTCCACTGGCCAAACCGGCGTGCATCCTCGGGGCCGAATTGCGCTGAGACAGTCCAGCGACCGTCGTCGCGCCGCCACGAGTCCCATTCGAGAGTGTCGGGATCGATTCCGCGCTCGCGCAATGACAGACGTACGAGTTCTTCGACCGTGCGGCCGCCACCAGCGCTGCGAACCTCAATACGGCGTGCCTTATCTGCCACGTGTGCGCGCTCAGCGAGCACCGGTGCCTCGAATCGAGCGACCTTCTCCAGCGGCATGCCGGTGGCCGCCGCGATCTGTGCCGAGCTCTGCCCGGAACGGATGCGCGACTGGATGTCGCGGGGTCGCAGCCCCTCGTCCATCAGTGCCTCCTGCGTAACCGACGTAATGATGCCCCTACCGTCTCACATCTGAGGCCGTGAGCGTGGTTGCCGGGGCGATTCGGCGTGGATGATCACTCCGTGAAGTCATGGGCGGCGGGGTCGAGGGCGGCCGGACGGGTGTGCCACAGGCGCTCGAGAGCGGGGAATGTGGCCAGCGAGGCGAGGGCGCCAAGCGCGGTTCCGACCACTGCCACGGCAAGACCCGCGGTCGCTCCATGGGCGTCGATCAGGACCCCGCAGATACCAGCGGCGATGGCAAAGCCAACTCCGATGCCCGCGGAGACCCAGGTGATCGATTCGGTGAGCCGGGAGGAGGGAACGAGGTTTTCGACGATGGTGAAGCCGCAAATCAACGACGGAGCGATGACGACACCGCCAATGAGCGCAACGACAGCAAGTTGCACAGGGGTGCGCACCAGGACGAGTGGAATTGTGACGAGGATGCTGACAGCGAGCACGAAAAGTAGTTGACGAGGCAGATCGCGACCTGCGACTCGAGGGCCGAACACAATGCCACCAACCGCCGAACCCAATGAGAACACCGCGAGCAGTACTCCACTAGCCCAGGGGATTCCCGCTTCGGTGCTGAAAGCCACGACGCCTACTTCCAAACTGCCGAAGCAAATGCCAAGACACAAGAAGATCAGCCCGACGATCGGAACGGCGGAGCCCATTCGGTCGCGGTTGAGGAGCGCCTGGGCGGCCGAAACGGGTTCTGGCTGGGTGCGATGCTGGGCAGCAAGAGACAGTCCGCCGACAGTCACCAAGACGGCCGCGGCAAGCAGGCCAGCACCGGGACTCACGCCGATGGCGAGTCCGGTAGCCAAGACAGGTCCGAGAATGAAGATGACCTCATCGAGCACACTCTCGAGTGCGAAGGCAATTCCCAATTGGGGAGTGCCCGAGAGCATCGCTGCCCACCTGGCTCGCACCATCGATCCGACGTTGGGCTGAAAGGCTCCACCGAGTATTGCGAGCAGGACCAGAACGGCAGTCGGTGCGTCGGCTCGAACGGCCACCACGATCAGCGTGAGGGCCACTGCCTGTGCTGGTGCGATGATGCGCAGGATCACCGCCTGGCCAAACCGGTCGGACCAGCGACTGGTGAGTGGGCTGATAAATGCCGCGCTGAGCGCCAAGATACTCGAGAGAACTCCGGCTAGGGCGTAAGCGCCCTGCGTGATGCTGACCAGCAGGATGACGCCGAGGCCTTCCATTGACATGGGTAGACGCCCCAGTAACCCGACAGCGCTGAAGGCCAATGCCCCAGGCCGTCGTAGAACGTCGATGTAGGGAGTCAGCACACCCCGACGCTATCGGCTCCAAGGTGTGGTTCGTCGATACGCGATGATGAGGGGGTGACCTCACCCACATACGAGTCCCTTCTTGAACTAGCACTCTCTGCTGCGCGGGCGGCCGGGGAGTTGCTCCTCGACGGGCAACTGCGCACGCTGAAGGTCCACACGAAGTCGTCGCCCACTGACGTGGTTTCCGAAATGGACCATGCGTCGGAGGCGCTGCTCAACGAGATCCTGCTCGGCGCGCGACCCGACGATGGAATCCTGGGCGAGGAAGGTTCGTCGATTGCGGGAACGTCAGGGCTGCGATGGGTGGTCGACCCTCTCGATGGCACCGTCAACTACCTGTACGGGCTGCCGAACTGGGCTGTGTCGATTGGGCTCGAACTCACTGGTGAGACCATCGTTGGCGTGGTGCATGCGCCGGTGCTGGGTGAAACGTTCGTGGGCACTCTGGGTGGAGGAGCGCGGCTACTGACAGCGCAGGGTGATGAGTCGCTGCACGTGCGGGCGTGTCACGATCTTGCGTCCGCGCTCGTTTCGACTGGATTCGGTTACCAAGCCGAACGACGGGCGGCCCAAGCGGTAGTCGTTGCTGAACTGCTGCCACAAGTACGCGATATCCGTCGATTCGGCTCGTGCGCAATTGATCTGTGTTGGTTGGCGGCCGGGCGAGTCGACGCCTACTACGAGCGAGGCGCTCATCCGTGGGACCACTCGGCCGGTGCGCTGATCGCGCGCGAAGCAGGTGCGCGCGTCGAAGGGCTGCACGCTCAGCCGATCACCGATGAACTCCTCGTCAGCGCGGTTCCCGCGATATTCCCTGCGTTGCATGACCTGCTTGCAGAACTAGGCGCAGATTCGGGCTGACTTAATCAAGGCGACGCAGTTCGGCCGCGTAGCGGTGGGCGTTATGTACGTACGTCTCCACGAATCGCTCGAACTCGCCCTCCGGGACTACTCCCTCAGTGATGCGGGCGGGCACTCCGAGGGCGCGGGAACGCGGAGGAATCACGGTGTTGTTGGGTACCAGTGCCGCAGCTCCGATCAGTGAGCCGCGGCCGACGACGACGTTGTGCAGCACGATTGATCCAGATCCGACCAAACAGTCGTCGTGAACCGTGCAGCCCTCGAGATGGACCCGGTGCCCGATGACGCAGCGATCTCCCACCACGGTGTCGAGGGTGGCCGTGCAGTGAATGACGGTACCGTCTTGAATCGAGGTCTGAGAGCCGATCCGAATCGAGCCGTGATCACCCCGCAGCACCGCACCCGGCCAGACGGTGCTCTCGGCTCCGATCACGACACTGCCGATCACGACGGCATCAGGGTGTATGAAAGCAGTGGGATGAACCTGAGGTTCGAGGTCGCCGAGCGCGTAGATAGCCACGGCCCCATCAAACCCTCCCGAGGGTGCGCGAGAGGGGTCAACGGGGCCGATTGAGGCCCGATTCAGGTGATTCCGGTCACTTAGGACGCAGAGAACAGGTGTGAATGGGCGAGTCGGGTGTCGCAAGGCGGCTTCGGTGGTGCACACTGCTCTCGCTGCGGGCATGAATCTGAGGTGCCCGCTGTTGTGACTTTCACAGAGCCCATTACTCGTCACGTGGAGCAGCAGGACATGGCAACTGATTACGACGCACCGCGCAAGACCGACGACGAAGAGGCCATTGACTCGATCGAGGAGCTCAAGGCCCGACGCGTCGACAAGTCAGCTTCGGCTGTCGATGTCGACGAGGTCGAACTCGCCGAAAACCTCGAATTGCCCGGAGCGGACCTCTCCGATGAATCACTCACCGTCCGCGTACTTCCGCGCCAAGCCGATGAGTTCACCTGCTCAAAGTGCTTCTTGGTACATCACCGCAGCCAGTTGGCACGTGAGGTGAAGGGCGAGTCGATCTGCCGCGAGTGTGCGTAGTCGCCTCGCCGCGATTAACGACGACGCTGGTTAGATAACGAGTTCGGCAGGCGCCTCGGCATCGGCCGTCCACCGCTCGATCAGGACGTTCACGATGGCCACAGCCACGGCCGTTGCCGCAGCCCACATGATGGCCGTGCGCAATGATGTGTCGGGATCGCTTGCCTTGGGGGGCTCGTTTCCAGTCATGACGCGGTAACTGGTCTGCAGACCTTTGCTGACGACCCACGTGCCCGCGATGGTGACAACCGGGGCGATCATCTTGACCGTCGAAGCGTTGGCCATGCCGACTCCTTAGTATTTCGCGCCCGAGATCGGGTGAGCCCACCGGGCTCGTGCCTATTGTGCCGCGTGGGAGCAGTGCTTGTCTTTACGGGGCGGTGTGTCGCTGCAGTGCTGCCACCGCGGCCGCTAATGCGTCAGGTGTTCGTGAGGTCACCAACCAGTAGGGGCACCGCGGGTCATCGAGATCAATGCGAACGGCGGGCTTGCCTCCGCGCAGTTTGAAAACTGCCCGAGCGTCCGCTCCAGGGCCGGCGAGGTGGCGCGCCGCCTGCGCGTCCAGAGCCTCCGCGCCGACGATGTGTGAGGCCGCCACGCTCGCTGATCCGACGCGCAGGTCGGTGTCGTCGAGTGTGATATTCCAGCTCGCGAGCATCTGGATCACAGCAAGAATTGCTATTCCGGCAATGACGACCAGCGTTCCGGCGGTGCGCCCCAGCATCGCCCCGTATGCAATGGCGATGCAGGCAATGACGAAGGCGCCCGCCGCCAACCACAAGGGGTTCGGTCGTGATCGCTCGACGTACAACAACGTGGTGTCACCTGCGGCCATGCGTCCCAGACTCGCATGAGGCTCGAGGGGCGACCCAGTAGGGTCAGGGAATGACGTCGCTGCAGTCTCGAGGACGCGCGCCCGCAACGACACCGCCTGACGATGCGATCATTCCCGAGCGGCACCCAGCGGCTCCGGCGCCCGGCGAACCGATTGATAGCCACTACGAGCAATGCTTCGGCTGCGGGGTGCGGCATCCGACCGGACTGCACCTTGTAGTCACCGCGGGGCAAGGCCTCACGGTGCACGGTGAGTTTCGAGTGTCCGAACACCACCAAGGAGCACCGGGGTTGGCTCACGGTGGACTGCTCACGACCGCCTTCGATGAAGTGCTGGGATCGTTGAACTGGCTCCTGCGCATGCCCTCGGTCACCGGACGACTTGAAGTCGATTTCCGCCGGCCTGTTCCCGTTGACTCGGTACTGCACCTCGAAGCCGAAATCATTGGCCAGGCTGGCCGCAAGGTCTACACGCGCGGCGTGGGGCGACTGAATTCAGTCGACGGACCGGTGGCGCTCACGGCGGCCGCTCTGTTTGTACAGGTCGACCTCGCGCACTTTCGCGACAATGGTCGCCAGGAGGATTTGGAGGCCGCAGTGCGAACTGGACAGGTCAAGGGGGCGCTCGAACGGTTGGAACTCAACCCATGAGCCCTCGTCCCACACACGCGGTCGATGTCCTGATCCAACGGATTGACCCCGACATTGACCTTCCGACCTATGCACATCCGGGCGATGCCGGACTCGACCTTGTCACCACGGTTGATGCCACTCTTGCTCCGGGAGAGAGAAAAGTAGTGCCCACGGGCATTGCCATTGCGCTTCCGGAGGGCTACGCGGCTTTTGTTCATCCCCGTTCGGGGTTGGCATTGAGACACGGACTGACTGTTGCGAACGCTCCCGGCACGATCGATGCCGGGTATCGCGGTGAGATCAGTGTGGCTTTGGTGAACCTTGATCCGGTCGAATCGGTGTCGGTGGTACGCGGTGATCGCATCGCGCAACTGGTCATCGCCCCCGTCTCTGCCGCCGTCTTGCATGAGGTCGAACGGTTGCCCGGAAGTCACCGCGGCTCGGGAGGGTTCGGGTCGACCGGACGTTCGAGTTGAGTCGGGTACGGTAGAACCCACCTTAAGATCAGGGAGTAAGCGTGTTTGGTCGTCGTAAGGGTCAATCCTTAGAAGATGCTGATATCGATCGCGAACTCGAGCTCGGTGAGGTCGACGCGGGCGAGAAGGTCGATGAGAACAACGAGATCGACGTCGCTGACGACTCGGTGTCCGAGCTCACGCCGCGGCCTGACGGCCCGTTCGACATTTCTGAAATCGACGCGTCGAGTGAGTACCTTGACCTCGGCAGTGTGTGGCTCACGCCCACCGAGGAAATGGAGATTCGACTCGACGTCGATCAAACGACCAATGCCGTCATGGGGGTCACCTGTGTGACGGAAGCTGGCGCGGTCGCTGTCCTTGCATTGGCTGCACCGCGCACCGAGGGCATTTGGAAAGATGTTCGCCGCGAGTTGCGCGCCTCGATCACCGCGGGCGGCGGTCTCGTTGACGAGGTGGAAGGTCCGTGGGGAACGGAGATTCGCACTCAGGTCCCAGCCGAAATGCCCGATGGAACTCAAGGGTCGCAGCCAGCGCGTTTCGTCGGAATCGACGGACCCCGCTGGTTCCTCCGACTGGTCTTCCTCGGTCCGGCCGCGACCGACGCCGCAGCGGCCGCGTCGGTCGAGCGCATCGCTCGTGGCATCGTGGTGGTGCGCGATAACGAAGCGCGTGCGCCTGGCGATCTCCTGCCCATGAACCTTCCCGAGCAAGCCGTTCCGGCACTTCCAGTCGATGGCGACGTGGTCGATCACGCCGATGGCGACGAGGATGAAGACGGTGCTGTGTGGCAGCGAGAGGATCTCAGCCCGTTCGAACGTGGCCCTGAGATTACTGAGATTCGCTGATCCGCCGCGCGTGTTGTAGCGCTGAGTATGCACTGCGGCCAAGCACGTGTGGTCCCTCTCCGTAGAGATCGCGGGGCACAACAACTAGGTGTGAACGCCGAATCAGGGTGACCCAGTGCGCAGCGACCGCGAGCGGGTGCAGCGGGTCGTCGGCGAGGGCCACGACAGCACACGGCAGCACAATGTCGCGTAGTTGTTCGTCGGTCGGCCCGGGTGACAACGAGGCGGTGCGCAGTGCCAGCACTAGCGACTCGTCGCCGTAGTCGGGCCACGACTGCGCCAATGCCTGCGCAACCCAATCATGCGGGTGTTCGGCAAGCAGGGTGTCGAGCACCGTCGATGATCCGCGCGATTGAATGTCTTCGGCCGCGCGGGCGGTGGCCGCGGCAATGGAATCAGGGGCGCCGGTCCATGCAGGCAGGCAGAGCAGGAGTCCCTCAACGAGTTCGGCGGCGTGGGGATTCCGTGCCGCCCAGAGAGCGGCCGCATGTGCTCCCAATGACACTCCCGCGATGAGGGTGACGCAGTCTGCTGATTCCGTGACGCTGTGAATCACTGAGTCGATCGCATCGACAAGGGATTCGACATCACCTTCGCGGTCGTCGAGGACCACGACATCGTCGACGCCCAGATCCGCGGTCTGGCAGGCACTGCGCATGAACTGTCCGCTCGACCCGCTGCCGTGTAGCAGCAGCGCGAGGGTGCGTTTCGACACCTGCCAAGTGTCCCCACACGCCATCCCTGCACGTAGGCTGGGGCCATGACTGAGGCGAACGGCTGGCTGCACCGATTGCGGCATCGCTTCAGCGGCAACCTGCACGACATCGAAGCAGCGGAGTTGCGAGCCGACACCCTCGTGTCCGGTGCGACTCCGGTGGATCAGTGTTGTACCGGCGAGCGAGTGGTCATCAGCGGCACTGTGCGCTCAGTCACGCTTCCACCGCGCGACCAGATGCCGGCGTACGAGGCCGAGATCTACGACGGTTCGGGCTTCTTACGTGTGGTCTGGCTCGGAAGGCGGCGAATCGGCGGCGTGACTCCCGGACGCATGATCAGCCTCACCGGACGGGTGACTGAAAACGAAGGTCGGCCCACGATGTTTAATCCGCGCTACCAATTACGACCAGGGGTCGAGGGGTGAGCAGTTCCGAACACGAGTCACCAAGTGAGCAGGAGCCCGTGACCGCGGGAGACATTCCGGCCGAGCGAGCCATGCTGGCCCGCGCCATCGGTGGCTGGCGAGGAATGATCGACTCGAGTTTGCCCGCCGCGGTCTTCCTCGTGGTGTACCTCGTAAGTGGCAGCAAGCTCACCACGGCCATTTGGGCCGCGGTGATTGTCGGAGCTGTGATCGCAGTGGTACGCCTCGTCCGCCGCGAGAGCCTGCAGCAAGTTGCTGCCGGATTCGCCGGTGTTGCAGTCTCCGCCTACGTCGCGTCGCGAACCGGCCAAGCAGAGGATTACTACCTGCCCGGATTGCTGATCAACATTGTCTACGGGGTTGCGTTGTTGGTGTCGGTACTGGTGGGTTGGCCGCTCATCGGTGTCGTGATTGGAATGCTGACGGGCGAAGGAACCGCGTGGCGAACGAATCCTCCGGTGCGACGCGCGTATGCCGCGGCAACCTGGATTTGGGTGGGCGTGTTCGGCCTCAGGCTCGCAGTGCAAGTACCGCTATACCTGTGGGCTCGCTCGGGCGCCAGCCAAGCGCTCGGTCCGCTCGGTATCGCCAAAATCGCGATGGGCTGGCCGCTCTATCTGTTGGCCGCGTATGTCACGTACCGCGTGCTTAAGCCCGCGCTCTCGAAGCACCGACTCGAAACCGCTGACGAAGCACAGACTTCAGAAGCCGGTTCAGGGGGCGAGTAGTTCCTGCAACGCACCCTCTTGATCGGGCGCTGCCACAAAGAGCAACTCGTCACCGACTTCGAGGGTGTCATCGGCGGTCGGCGTGATGACGTGCGTATGGCGCAGAATCGCAACCAGCGCAGTATCGACGGGGAATGGCACATCGCCGACTCGACGACCGACAACTTCGGAATCGGGCGGAAGCGTGAGCTCGACCAAGTTGGCTTCGCCCTGACGGAAGCTAAACAGCCGTACGAGGTCACCCACGGCGACGGCTTCTTCCACCAATGCCGAAATGATGCGCGGTGTTGACACTGCGACATCAACGCCCCACGACTCGTCGAACATCCACTCGTTCTTGGGGTGGTTAACTCGGGCAACAACGCGGGGTACGCCGTATTCGGTCTTGGCCAGTAGCGAGATCACCAGGTTGACCTTGTCATCTCCGGTGGCGGCCACGACAACCTGACACGACGTGAGGTCAGCCTCGTCGAGAGCGGAGATTTCGCAGGCGTCGGCCAGCAATACCGCAGCGCCGGGAACGACATCAGGTTGGGAGAGCGCGGGGTCCTTGTCCATCAACAAGACCTCGTGACCGTTGCTGAGCAGTTCCTGGGCGATCGATCGACCGACCTTGCCGGCGCCTGCGATGACAACCTTCATCGGGCTCCTCCCGGGGGTGAGCCAAAGATCGATTCGACCTGCTCGCGATCGCCGACCCGGTACAACACGTGAACGAGGTCGTTTTCCTGCATCACCGTGGCATCGTCGGGGACGATCGCCTCGCCGTAGCGGGTGACGAATGCGATGCGCGAACCCGAGACATCGCCAAGAGTGCAGACCCGGCGACCGATCCAGGCGGGGTCGACGTGAACCTCAGCAATAGCCAGTACTCCCGACGGATCACGCCATTCTTCAAGCGCGCCCGAGGGGAGGAGCCGGCGCATCATCTGCGAGGTAGTCCAGGCGACCGTGGCGACTGTCGGAATGCCCAGTCGTTCGTACACCTCGGCGCGTCGGGGGTCGTAGATGCGTGCCACGACGTTCTCGACTCCAAAAGTCTCGCGAGACACTCGGGCGGCGAGGATGTTGGAGTTGTCGCCACTGCTGACCGCGGCAAATGCATGTGCCCGCTCGATGCCCGCACGGATGAGAACGTCACGGTCGAAGCCGATTCCCTTGACGGTGGTGCCGCGAAAGTCGTGGCCGAGTTTTCGGAAGGAATCCACGTCCATATCGACAACGGCGACGGAATGTCCCATTGCGTCGAGATCGTGTGCGAGAGCCGACCCAACACGGCCGCACCCCATGATCACGATGTGCACTGTTCCTCCCATCGCGAGCCCGGCGGATCCTCGACCTCCAACGCTACACGCCCCGTTGCGCGAGGTTCAGGGGTCGGGGGCCTACGATCAATCTGTGTCGCTGATGGACTCTGTGAAGCGCCTGATGGTCGGCAGCGCCAAGCGCAGCGATCGCATGGGCGAGACGCTGCTGCCCAAGTGGCTGGCTCTGCCCATCTTTGCCTCCGATGCACTTTCATCCAACGCCTACTCGACGCAGGAAATCCTGCTCGTGTTGTCGCTGGGTGGATTTGCGTTTTACGCGTTCGCGCCGTGGGTGGCACTGGCCGTCATCCTCGTGTTCTTCGTGGTCGTGGCGTCGTATCGCCAAAACGTGCATGCCTACCCTTCGGGTGGTGGCGACTACGAAGTAGTGTCGACCAATCTCGGCCCGAGGGCGGGGGTGTTCGTCGCAAGCGCACTGCTGGTCGACTACGTGCTCACGGTTGCCGTGTCCGTCTCGTCGGCCGTCGCCAACATTGCGTCGGCGATCCCCACCGTGCATGACCACAGCACAACTGTGGCTGTAGTCATCGTGATTCTGTTGACACTCGTCAACCTGCGTGGTGTGCGCGAAAGCGGCAGTGCTTTCGCGATTCCGGTGTACGGATTCATGATCGGCGTTTACGCCATGACCGCGCTCGCGCTGGTCAAGACCTTCACTGGCCAAGTGATGGAAGCCGAAAGTGCCGGTTGGACGATCAATCCGGAGGCGACCTTCACAGGAATGGCTCTCGTGTTCCTCGTGGCCAGGGCTTTCTCGAGCGGTACTACCGCCCTGACCGGTATCGAGGCGATCAGTAACGGCGTACCTGCGTTCAAGGAACCCAAGTCGAAGAACGCAGCTACGACCCTGCTCATGCTCGGTGTCATCGCCACGACAATGTTCGCGTCGATTACTTGGCTGGCGCTGCGCACTGGCGTCAAGGTGACTGAAAACGATGCGGACCTCATTGGCCTGCCACCAGGGCAACCTCAGAAAACGGTGATTGCGCAGGTAGCAGATGCGGTGTTCGCCGATTTCCGTTTCGGCTTCTTCTTCTTGACCGTGGCAACCGCGTTGATTCTGGCCCTGGCAGCCAACACTGCGTTCAACGGATTCCCGGTGCTGGGTTCAGTGTTGGCGCGCGACGGTTACTTGCCACGTCAGTTGCACACGCGTGGTGATCGATTGGCATTCAGCAATGGGATTTTGGTGCTGGCACTTGCCGCCATCATCTTGATCGTCGTGTATCAAGCGGAGGTCTCGGGGCTGATTCAGCTCTACATCATTGGAGTCTTCGTCTCATTTACGCTCAGCCAGCTCGGCATGATCCGACACTGGACCCGCCATTTACTCTCGACCGTCGATCGTGGTGAGCGAGCAAAGATGATGCGCAGCCGCGTCATCAACGCCATCGGATTCATCATGACCGGCTCTGTGTTGATCATCGTGCTGCTGACGAAGTTCACCAAGGGTGCGTGGATCGTTTGTGTGGCAATGCCGTTGCTGTACCTGCTGATGCGAGCGATTCACCACCACTACGAACGTGTCGCGAGTGAACTGACCCCTGACGAGAACGAGGTCATGGCGCTTCCGAGTCGGGTGCACGCCATTGTGCTGGTGTCAAAGATTCACAAGCCGACGTTGCGCGCATTGTCGTACGCCCGAGCTACTCGACCCACTGTGCTCGAAGCGGTCACCGTGAATGTTGATACCGAATCGACGGATCGATTGATTGAAGAGTGGGACGCCAGGAATATCCCGGTGGCACTCAAAGTGCTCGACTCGCCGTACCGCGAAATTACTCGACCCATCGTTGAGTACGTGCGAGGTATCCGTCGTGAAAGTCCACGTGACCTCGTCACGGTGTACGTACCCGAATACGTCGTGGGTCGCTGGTGGGAGCACCTGCTTCACAACCAGAGTGCACTGCGGTTAAAGGCACGTCTGCTGTTCAGCCCAGGAGTGATGATGGTGTCCGTGCCGTGGCAACTTGAATCAAGTGAACGAGCGGCAGAGAAGCCGCTGTCGCAAGGACCAGGCGCCACGCGCCGTGGTGAACCGGTGGCAGCAGTGGCCGAAGCCACGGTGGGTGCTGAATTTGACGCGCCCACTGCGTCAGCGGCCACTGAGCCCGGTCGCACTCCGTGACCGCGCAGCACGATGCTGCAGCAAGTCCAGTTGTCGGCGACCGATTTGAAGTCGAAGTCGGTGCAGTGGCACACGGTGGTCACTGTGTCGCCCGACACAACGGCCAGGTGATTTTCGTTCGTCACTCACTGCCCGGTGAGCGAGTCGTCGTCGAGGTGACTTCCGTGGGGTCGGGACGGCGGTTCCTCTTAGCTGATGCGGTCGAGGTGCTCGCCGCGTCGCCCGATCGACGTGAGCCTCCCTGCCCCTATTCGGGACCGGGTGGGTGTGGCGGGTGCGATTGGCAGCACGTCACCCCTCAGGCGCAGCGACACATGAAGTCGCAGGTGGTCGCCGAAGCGATGTTGCGTCAAGGAGGACTCGACCTCGCCGTCGATGTCGAGTCGGTGGTCGGCGATCACGACGGACTTGGCTGGCGAACCCGAGTGACGTACTCGGTCGACTCTGACGGAAACGCGGGGCTGCTGCGTCACCACAGCCACGATGTGGTTCCGATCGAACGCTGCCTGTTGGTCACTGATGCGGTCGACGCAGCCGATGTCACGCGACGACGCTGGCCGAAGGCTCGCTCGGTTTCGGTTGTCTCAACGTCGACGGGGGAGTCGGCCGTCACCGTTGAGCCGATGCCACCCGCACCCACCGATCGCGCGCGCCTGCTCGATGGCATTCCCGAATCAGTTGCCGTGGTGGGAGTGCGGGGCACGGGCCGGTTACACGAGTCGGTGGCGGGTACGGAGTACACGGTTGCCGCCGGGAGTTTCTGGCAGGTGCATCCGGGAGCTCCGGAACTGTTGACGCGTGCGGTCATGGAAGCACTCGAGCCTCGCCCCGGAGATCACGTGGTTGATCTGTACTCGGGAGTTGGCTTGTTTGCCGTGGCACTCGCCGACGTGGTGGGGGTAGGGGGGCGGGTTGAGGCGGTGGAGTCTGATCCGGCTGCGTGCGCCGCTGCTCGACGTACCTCACACGCCCGGCCGAACGTCCTGATTCATGAAGACAAGGCCGATCACTGGCTCGCGGCGAGATCGATACGACGGTGCGATCTCGTGGTGCTCGATCCACCCGAATCTGGGGCTGGACCGAAGGTTCTTGAGCGGATTGTGCGCCTCTCGCCGCGTCGGATTGCCTACGTCTCGTGCGGACCTGCGTCGCTGGGGCGTGACGTGCGGCTCCTGTCAAATCTGGGCTGGACGCTCACGTCGCTGCGTGCCTTCGACATGTTCCCGACAACGCACCACGTCGAGTGTCTTGCGACGTTTGTCCCGCACCACGACTAACTCTCGGATGGTAGGCTCAGGTATCTTGATATCGAGATAGTTATGGCGTCTGGGCCCGGTGGAGGAGTCATGGTGAGCGTTAATTCATTCGGAGCGAAGGGCACTCTCGAGGTCGGAGGGCGCGAGTACGAGGTGTTCCGCACCGCTGCGGTCGAAGGCTCGCAACGTCTGCCGTACACACACCGCGTGTTGCTCGAAAACCTCCTACGCACCGAGGATGGTGCCAACGTCACGGCCGAGCAGATTCGCACGCTCGGATCGTGGGATCCTGCTGCTGACCCGACCGACGAAATCCAGTTCACGCCCGCACGCGTCATCATGCAGGACTTCACCGGAGTTCCCTGTGTTGTCGACCTCGCCACGATGCGCGAGGCAATGCGCGACCTCGGTGGCGATCCCTCGAAGATCAATCCGCTGGCCCCTGCCGAACTGGTCATCGATCACTCGGTGATTGCCGACTTCTTCGGTACCGGTGACGCGCTCACGCGCAACGTTGACCTTGAATACGAGCGCAATCGTGAGCGCTACCAGTTCCTGCGTTGGGGTCAAAGCGCGTTCGACGAGTTCACCGTGGTGCCACCCGGAACCGGCATCGTGCATCAGGTCAACATTGAGCGCCTCGCTCGCGTGGTGATGGTGCGCGAGGTCGACGGTGTGACCCGCGCGTACCCCGACACCTGCGTGGGCACCGACTCGCACACCACGATGGTCAACGGACTTGGTGTACTGGGTTGGGGCGTCGGCGGCATTGAAGCCGAAGCGGCCATGCTGGGTCAGCCCGTGTCGATGCTCATTCCTCGAGTCGTTGGATTCAAGCTCACCGGGCAGTTGCCTGCTGGCACCACCGCAACTGACCTGGTTCTCACTATTACCGAGCAGTTGCGTCAACACGGTGTCGTGGGCAAATTTGTCGAGTTCTATGGCGATGGCGTCACCGCAGTTCCGCTTGCAAACCGAGCAACCATCGGCAACATGAGCCCCGAATATGGCTCGACCGTTGCCATCTTCCCGATCGACGACGAAACGCTTGCCTACCTACGACTCACCGGTCGCAGTGACGAACAGGTGGCCTTGGTTGAGGCGTATGCCCGCGAGCAAGGACTCTGGCACGATCCATCGCATGAGCCGGTCTACTCCGAGTACCTCGAACTCGACCTGTCGACCGTGGTGCCTTCAATCGCCGGACCAAAGCGCCCGCAAGATCGCGTGATTCTGAGCGAAGCGAAGTCAGCATTCCAGAAGTCACTCACCAGTTACACGAGCGGCCCCAGTGCTACGGCGGTTGCTGATCTTGACGGCCAGCAGGTGACGATCGGTCATGGCGCCGTGGTGATTGCCGCCATCACGTCGTGCACCAACACCTCGAACCCTTCGGTGATGATGGCGGCTGGTTTGCTTGCGAAGAAGGCGGTCGAGCGCGGACTCACCCGTGCGCCGTGGGTCAAGACAACGCTGGCTCCCGGTTCTCAGGTCGTGAGCGATTACTACGACCGCGCCGGCCTCACCCCGTATCTCGACACGCTCGGTTTCGACGTCGTCGGTTACGGCTGCACCACGTGTATCGGAAACAGCGGCCCGCTGTTGGTGCCGGTGAGTGCTGCAGTGAACGAGGCCGATCTCGCTGTCACGGCGGTGCTCTCGGGTAACCGAAACTTCGAAGGTCGCATCAATCCCGATATCAAGATGAACTACTTGGCATCGCCGCCGCTGGTGGTTGCCTACGCAATCGCGGGCAGCATGGACATCGACATCACCACTGAGCCGCTCGGAATCGGCAGTGATGGTGAGCCGGTCTACCTTGCCGACGTCTGGCCGTCGGCAGCGGAGGTTCAGGCGGTGATCGATTCGTCTATCGACGCTGACATGTTCCGTGATCGGTATGCCGACGTGTTCGCCGGTGATGAGCGGTGGCAGTCGCTGCAAACTCCCACAGGTGACACTTTCGAGTGGGATCCCCAATCGACCTATGTGCGCAAGCCTCCGTACTTCGACGGAATTCAGCGTGAACCCTCGCCCGTGCGTGACATCACGAGCGCGCGAGTACTGGCTCGTCTCGGCGACTCAGTGACGACCGACCACATCTCGCCGGCGGGTTCGATCAAGGCTGATTCCCCTGCGGGCACGTACCTGCAGGAGCACGGTGTCGACCGCGCTGACTTCAACTCCTACGGATCGCGTCGCGGAAACCACGAAGTGATGATTCGCGGCACGTTTGCCAACATCCGGTTGCGCAACCGTCTGTTGCACGATGTTGAGGGCGGATACACGGTCGACTTCATGACGAACGACCACGACCAAGTCACGATCTACGACGGTTCGATGGGGTACCAAGAGCACCACGTACCCCTCATCATCTTGGCCGGTGCCGAATACGGCTCGGGTTCCTCGCGTGACTGGGCGGCCAAGGGTACGGCCCTACTCGGCGTCAAAGCGGTCATCGCCGAAAGTTACGAGCGCATTCACCGTTCGAATCTGATCGGTATGGGCGTTCTGCCCTTGCAGTACCAGCCGGGTCAGACGGCGCGTTCCCTCGGCCTGTCGGGTGAAGAAGTATTCACTATTCGCGGCATTGAGGCGCTCAATGACGGGGTGACCCCGCGCGATGTGCTGGTCGAAGCGGTCAAGGCCGAAGGCACCACTATCGAGTTCACCGCACTGGTGCGCATCGATACTCCAGGTGAGGCCGACTACTTCCGTAACGGTGGAATCCTGCCTTACGTCCTGCGGTCGTTGCTGTAGTCGATGGGAGCAGTACCCACGGGTTGGCCGCGCGACCTTGAGGCACCCGAATCGCCTCGGTTCGCAGAAGCCGTGGTGCCGTGGCTGCTCGACCGTTGTCCCCCTGAGTACCGCTCGCATGATGTCTTGAGACGTCATCCGCGCGCACTGTCGAGGCTTGCCGTCCACCACAGTCAAGCGACCCTTGATGGGGCGCGCGCAGCCTATGCCAACGCCCGGCGTGAACTTGCCGACGCACTGCCACCGGAGTCCCTAGTGGAAGTCCTCGCTGCCCTCGAATCTGAAGGGGCACGCATTGCATCGACACTGCGTGAGGTACAGCTTGTCGATGAGGCGGTTGCCGGCACGCGTTGGAATCCCCGGCTCTAGAGGGGCTCTGAGAGCGCGTAACACACCCCATTTTTCTTCTCGCGCGATTCCTACGTCTATACACCTCACAAGGCACCAAAAACCTGCATCAACGTAGGAATCGCGGGGGTGGGGGAGGCGCGTCGTCTACGGTGTGGCCATGACGCTCGTTGCCGGTGTTGACTCCTCCACCCAATCGACCAAAGTGCTCGTTGTCGACGCCGACTCAGGCGAGGTGGTGCGCGAGGGGCGTGCAGCACACCCCGATGGCACTGAATGTCCGCCGTCCGCCTGGTGGTCGGCTTTCCTCGAGGCATCCGATGGGCTGCTCGAAGGCGTTGAGGCGCTCAGCGTCGGTGGTCAGCAGCACGGCATGGTGCTGGTTGACGAATCTGGCGACGTGGTGCGGCCGGCTCTGTTGTGGAACGACACCCGGTCTGCTGCGGATTCCCTTGATCTGATTGGCGAGTTCGGTGGTGCACAGCAATGGGCTGATGCCGTGGGCAGCGTTCCTGTTGCTTCGTTCACCGTCACGAAATTGCGTTGGATGGCCCGACACGAGCCTGATGCGCTGCAGCGCGCCGCGATGGTCATGCTTCCGCACGACTGGGTCACCTGGCAGCTCACCGGGGGCAGTTGCTTCGACGCCACAACCGACAGAGGTGATGCGAGCAGCACCGGTTACTGGTCACCGATCACCGGCACGTACCGACACGATGTGTTGGCTCTGGCCGCGGGTCGCGAACTTGGCGTACCCCGGGTCGCTGCTCCGTCGGACCTTGTCGGCCACACGTCCGCCGGTATTGCCGTGGGGCCAGGAACCGGAGATAACCCGGCAGCCGCTTTGGGCGTGAGTGCCGAAGTCGGTGATGTGGTGATTTCGCTCGGCACCAGCGGAACGGCATTCGCTGTGTCAGAAACGCCCGCTCACGATGCGAGCGGTGAGGTGGCGGGATTCGCTGATGCGACCGGACGATTCCTTCCTCTGGTGTGCACGCTGAATGCCGCGCGTGTGCTGACTGCAACGGCGCAACTGCTCGGCGTGAACTTTGACCAGTTCAGTGACCTCGCACTGACGGCTCCTGCTGGCGCCGGCGGGCTCACCCTCGTTCCATATCTAGATGGCGAGCGCACTCCGAACCTTCCCGACGCCACCGGCACTCTTGTCGGCATGACACGCGACAACATGACGCCGCAGTGCCTGGCGCGCGCTGCGGTTGAGGGAATGCTGTGCGGCTTGGCCGATGCAGTGGATGCGCTGAAGGCGCAGGGAGTTGTTCCTCGCCGATTCCTGCTTGTGGGTGGAGCTGCTGCTTCGCCAGCAGTCCAGCTGGTGGCGGCTTCGCTGTTTGGTGGGGAAGTGACGGTTCCAGAACCGGGAGAGTACGTGGCCCTTGGCGCGGCACGCCAGGCTGCCTGGATCTTGCGCGGGGGTACCGAACCGCCGCGCTGGAACGCGTCGTCGACAGGCATCGTCACTGCAACTCAGGCACCGCAGGTGCGAGCCCGCTACGCCGAGGTAACCGACGCACTGCGCTGAGGTTGCGAGCGGGTTGCCGCGCTGTGACTAAATCGTTATCGCCATTGGTCGATTCGTAGCCTGTCTGTGCTTGCGGATGCACCCCAAATCTGAATATGTTGCAGCAGACAACATATGCGCCGGGGGACGGCTTCCGTCGCATGCACCGTCAAGCATTACCAACCCTCAAGGAGACAGATGCGTACACGCAGTCTGGCCCTCGTCGTCACCGCGGCGACGTCGGCCCTCGTTCTGGCCGCCTGTGGTGGCAGCAGCTCGGGCGGAAGCTCGAGCTCAGCTGCTTCCAGCTCGGCCCCTGCCAGCTCAAGCGCCCCCGCCAGCTCCAGTGCTGCGGCGGCCGCCAAGGTCGGCGTGATCCTGCCCGACTCGGCTTCATCAGCTCGGTGGGAGACCGCCGACCGTAAGTACCTCACCGACGCCTTCACTGCTGCTGGCGTTGAGTTCGACATCCAGAACGCTGGCGGTGACAAGGCCAAGTTCACCACCCTGTGCGACAGCATGATCACCGGCGGCGTGAACGTCCTGATGATCGTCAACCTCGACAGCGACACCGGTGCTGCCTGCGAGAAGAAGGCTGCAGCCCAGGGCATCAAGACGATCGACTACGACCGTCTGACCCTCGGTGGCGGCGCTGCTGCCTACGTGTCATTCGACAACGTGGCTGTGGGTAAGGCTGAAGGCGATGGACTCGTCAAGTGCCTCAAGGACGCTGGCGTCACCACGGGTACGGTCGCGCTGCTCAACGGCTCGCCCACCGACAACAACGCCACGTTGTTCAAGGAAGGCTACAAGAAGGCCATTGAGGCTGCCGGCTTCACCATTGGTGAGGACCAGGCCGTTCCGGACTGGGACAACGCCAAGGGTGGTGTCATCTTCGAGCAGATGTTCACGAAGGACCCGAAGATCGTCGGTGTTGACGCCGCGAACGACGGTCTCGGTGGCGCTGTTATCGCCGTTCTCGCTAAGAACGGTCTCGCTGGCAAGATCCCGGTGACCGGCCAGGACGCGACGGACGAGGGTCTGACCCGCGTTCTCGAGGGCACGCAGTGCGTGACCGTCTACAAGGCAATCAAGAAGGAAGCCGATGCAGCTGCTGCTGCGGCAATCGCCCTTGCCAAGGGTGAGACCCCGCAGACCAACGGCACCGTCAAGGACTCGGTCAGTGGCATGGACGTTCCGTCAGTGCTGCTCGAGCCCCAGGCGATCTTCAAGGCCAACGTGAAGGACGTCATCACCGACGCCTTCACCACCGCTGCGAAGATTTGCACGACGGAGGCCGCGAAGAAGGCCTGCGCAGAGCTCGGTATTTCCTAGTTCAGCACTCGGGGCGGGTCGACGGTCAGATTTCCGGGCCGTCGGCTCGCCCCGCCGCTACTCTTCGACCATCACTCCCGTCATTCGGCAAGGAGTCCTCATGACCGACTCGGCTTCCCACTCCTCGGCCCCGCTGCTTTCACTGCGTGGTGTCAATAAGAGTTTCGGCGCTGTCCATGTGTTGCGTGAAGTTGATCTCGACGTGCACTTAGGCCAAGTCACCGCACTTGTTGGTGACAACGGTGCTGGTAAGAGCACCCTGATCAAGGGCATCGCGGGGATTCACGCTTTCGACAGTGGTGAGTTTTTGTTCGAAGGGCACTCGGTCAAGGTCACCGGGCCCAAGCAAGCGAACGATCTCGGTATTGAGGTCGTGTACCA
>CAIYMF010000051.1 GCA_903927265.1 uncultured bacterium
CCTCGCCCAGCGCATGGTCGCCGACGGTCACCTCATGGGCTTCGCCGCTCAGGTTGTCTACCGCTGGGACGCCAGCCCGGTGCAGGTTGCGGTTCTCCTCAGCGCCGACTCGGCCGCCTTCCAGGCGCTCAACGCGATGGCTAGCCCCAGCGCCCACTAAGCACTCACCCTCCCACCACATCGGGGGCACCCAAGCGCCTACCTAGCGCGCTGAGGTACCCCACACTCATGTTCGGGACAGGTCGGACGCTCTTGGTTACCGACTCTCGCTGCCACCGGCACCAATCGCCGCCCGACCAGCTTCCAGCCGGGCAATCGGAACTCGGAACGGCGAGCACGACACGTAGTCAAGTCCGACCTCGTGGAAGAAGTGCACCGAGTCTGGATCTCCCCCGTGCTCGCCGCACACGCCCAGATGCAATTCGGGCCGGGTGATACGACCTTCCTCGCAGGCGGTGCGCACAAGACGCCCCACGCCATCGCGATCGAGTGATTCGAACGGGGAAACACCAAATACGCCCTTCTCTAAGTAGTTCGAGAAGAAGCCCGCTTCCACGTCATCGCGGCTGAAGCCCCACGTCATCTGGGTCAGGTCGTTGGTGCCGAATGAGAAGAACTCGGCCGACTCGGCGATCTGACCGGCGGTCAGTGCCGCTCGCGGCAATTCGATCATCGTTCCGATCGGAAACTTCAGCGTGCAGCCGTTCACCGCGGCAACCTCATCGATTACGGCGACGGCTTCATCGCGAATCAATTCGAGCTCTTGGATAGAGCCCACCAGAGGAATCATGATCTCGGCTCGTGGATTGCCGCCCAGCCGCTGTCGGAAGCACGCAGCTTCCGCAATCGCCCGAACCTGAAGAGCGAACAGACCCGGAATCACCAAACCAAGGCGAACACCGCGCAATCCCAACATCGGGTTGACTTCATGCAACCGGTTCACCGCTTGCAGCAACCGCAGGTCATTCTCGTCGGTCTCACCGCGTACTTCAGCGACCGCCACCCGCACAGACAACTCTGTGATGTCGGGTAAGAACTCATGCAATGGGGGGTCGAGCAGCCGAATCGTGACCGGCAACCCGTCCATCGCTTCAAGAATGCGAATGAAGTCCTTGCGCTGCAGTGGCAGTAAAGCATCGAGCGCTTCCTGCTTGTCTTCATAACCTTCAGCAAGAATCAGCCGCTCAACGTAGTGCTTCCGTTCGCCGAGGAACATGTGCTCGGTACGACATAGTCCGATTCCCTGAGCACCCATACGACGACCACGACTTGCGTCATCAGGAGTGTCTGCGTTCGCGCGCACTCGGAGCACTCGAACAGCATCCGCTCGCGTCATGATGCGGTCGACCGCCAACACCAATTCGCGAGTGTCGTCATCAACACCGTCGATCGCCGCCTCGAGTCCTTGCTCGAAGTAGTCGACGACCGAACTATCAACGACAGGGACTTCGCCGAGGTAGACGCTGCCGGTAGTGCCATCGATCGAGATGAGGTCGCCCTCGTTAATCACCACGCCCTTGGGCGCCGTCATGGATCGAAGGTGCGTGTCAACCACGAGATCTTCCACACCGCATACGGCGGTCTTACCCATTCCCCGCGCAACAACGGCGGCATGTGAGGTCTTACCGCCGCGTGACGTGAGAATTCCTTCAGCCGCAACCATTCCCGCCAGATCGTCGGGGTTGGTTTCACGGCGAACGAGGATGACTTTGCGCCCGGCCGCCGCCCATTGAGCTGCTGTGGCTGAGTCAAACACAGCAGCACCGACAGCGGCCCCCGGAGAAGCGTTCATCCCCTTGGCGATGAGTTTCTTGTTCGCACGCGTCGAGAAGCGAGGGAACATCAACTGCCCCAACTGCACTCCGGAAACCCGCGCGAGTGCCTCGTCGATATCGATAGCGCCCTCGTCGATCAGCGCGGATGCAATTCGGAATGCGGCGGCCGCCGTGCGTTTACCCACACGCGTCTGCAGCATCCACAGTTTGCCCCGCTCGACAGTGAACTCAATGTCGCAGAGGTCGCGGTAATGGTCTTCGAGGATGCTCATGATCGACAGCAACTGTTCATAGGCAGCCGGATCAATTTCGCCGAGAGCCTCGAGCGAGAGTGTGTTGCGAATACCCGCAACCACATCCTCGCCCTGAGCATTCTGCAGATAGTCGCCGTAGACACCGCGCGCACCCGTCGCCGGATCACGCGTGAAACAGACGCCCGTGCCGCTGGTGTCACCGAGATTTCCAAATGCCATCGCCTGCACGTTGACCGCCGTTCCGAGATCGCTCGGAATACGCTCCTGCCGCCGATAGATGCGGGCACGCTCGGTGTTCCATGAACGGAAAACAGCGAGGACCGCGAGGTCGAGTTGCTCCCGCGGAACCTGCGGGAACGGCTTACCCGTTTCGTCATGAACGATCGCTTTGTAGTCGCCCACAAGTTTCTGCAGGTCGTCAGCGTCAAGATCGAGATCGTTGACGACATCCTTGGCCTGCTTCACCGATTCCAAAGCATGCTCAAATCGCTCACCAGGAATGTCGAGCACTGTCTTACCGAACATTTGAATCAGCCGTCGATAGGAGTCCCAGGCGAACCGAGGGTTTTCGCTGATGCTGGCCAGACCTGCGACACTCTCGTCGTTCAGGCCGATATTGAGTACCGTCTCCATCATTCCGGGCATCGAGAATGCGGCTCCCGAACGCACTGACACCAACAGTGGATCGGCCGGGTCGCCGAGTCGCCGCCCCATGGCCGCTTCTAATTGGCGCAGGTGTTCGGTCACCTGCGCCGGCAATTGCGACGGTTCTTCCCCGTGGTCGAGGTAGTAGCGGCAGGCCTCAGTTGTCACGGTAAATCCAGGCGGAACGGGCAGGCCCAACCGGGTCATCTCGGCAAGGTTGGCACCCTTGCCACCTAACAGGTCACGCTGCGATCGATCACCCCGATCGAAGTCGTACACATACTCAGTGACGGGTGGCGGGAACGATGCGGCAGGTCGTGAAAGGGCCATGATGCATCGTGACACTCTGCAAGCGTGTACGGACCGGCCGATAGTCCCAATGTCCCTCTCCGCGGAACACCTTTCGCATCGGGGGCACCCAAGCGCGCACCTAGCGTGCTCAGGCGACCCGGTCTCGGCGCGCACTCACCCGCCACTCACCGCCACTTCTTCCTCAGCCACCACGCCTTCCCACGATTGCGATTCGAGCCAGCCATCGGGCAGGGCCACACGCTTCTGCGGGCTCGTACGCCCGCGCGGCAACGTCGCCGCTTCCACCGAATACGACTGATCAAGATCAAGCCCGGCAAGCAGCGCATCGAGTTCATCAAGACTCGACACCAGACCTAGTGCGTGGCGTGTCGGCGCACCCACCACGAATCCCTTGAGGTACCAGGCCACGTGTTTGCGGAAGTCTCGAATGCCGCGTCCTGGGCCGAGGACGTCTTCTAGCAGTTGGGCGTGCCGGCTCATCGCCGCCGTGACTGCGCCAAGGTCGGGCTCGGGTGGAATCGGCACGCCGCTGAACGCTGCCGTGAGATGACCGAACAGCCACGGTCGGCCGAGGCATCCGCGACCCACCACCACCCCTGCGCACCCAGTCTCGGCGACCATCGACAGTGCATCGCGAGCCGTCCAGATGTCACCATTGCCCAGCACGGGAGTTCCTAATGGCGCCAGTTCTTCGACCAATCGCGCGATGGCGTCGCGATTGGCCTTTCCCGAATACGACTGAATCGCGGTGCGTCCGTGCAACGTCACCCATGCCGCGCCCGCTTCCGCCGCTGTTCGCCCCGCATCGAGGTAGGTCACGTGCTCGTCGTCGATTCCCATGCGCATCTTGACGGTCACTGGAACTCGACCGTCGGCGGCTCGGATGGCCTCCGTTACGATGGCGCGGAAGAGGTCGCGCTTCCACGGCAGTGCGCTTCCGCCACCCTTCTTGGTGACTTTCGGAACGGGACAGCCGAAGTTGAGATCGATGTGATCGGCTCGATCTTCCTCAACAACCATGCGCACGGCCGCGGCCACCGTGACCGGATCGGTCGTGTACAGCTGCATCGAACGCGGCGACTCGTCCGAGTCGAACGTCGTCATTGCCAGAGTCTCCGGGTGCCGCTCGATGAGAGCGCGCGAGGTGATCATTTCGGTAACGTAGATGCCACCCGTTTGCCCTGGCATCACCGCAGCCGCACTTTCGCGGGCCAAGCGACGGAAAGCCCGGTTGGTGATTCCGGCCATGGGCGCCAACACGACGGGAACGCCCGCACTCTGCAGTAACTCTTGCCCGGTGGTCACGCCCGCCATCCTCCCATTCCGCATCGGGGGCACCCAAGCGCGCACCTAGCGCGTCGCAGCACCCCAGCATTCGGACTCACGACTTTCCACAAGGCCCCCCGGCGGGTGGTCGTGCACAGTCGGCACCACCACATCGGTTCTTCGTCCCGCGACCGCCACAGTACGTCGCATGCCTACACGCTC
>CAIYMF010000052.1 GCA_903927265.1 uncultured bacterium
CGTGACCCACGTTGCAGGACTCGTCGGCGGCGCCGTTGACGTGCGGCACCGCGCCCAGAGTTTGATGGTCGAACCACTCAGGGGCTCGGTCCACTGCACACAGAACGTTCCATTCTTCGCCACTGCCACTTGCGGGTAGTAAACGTTGGAGGGTGCCAGAGTCGCCGGCGTACTCCACGAGGACGTGGGGTTTGCCAGTACCGCAATGCGAGCCGCTTGGGTTGCACTCTTCCGCCACGCCACGACTGCCCGGCCGGCAGCATTTACTGACACCGACACCGTCTCACCATCGGTGTCGCTTCCGGAGATCACCGACGGCGAAATCGACCCGGAGGCGGCCGCGACTCGGGCTGCCTGCACACGGTAGTTACTCCCGTTCTGCTCCTTCCACACCAGCAGGAAGTTGCTTGACCCGAGCGGAAAGAGGTTCACCACGGGTTGGTAGATGTCTGAATAGAGTCCGTAACCACCACTCGGCACGTACTCCTTCATGGCCCCCCAGGTCGTGCTGCCCGATGCTCGCACCCGCAGGTACAGCGCGGCACCAGAGGCGCTCGACCACGCAATGGCCGTTGCACCACTGGGCAGAGTCGCAACGGCAGGCGCTACGCCTCCGTCAGGAGCCGAGGAACCATTGCTGACGGCTCGCTTCGCGCCCAGCGCTCCCGGCGCCACCGCGGAGGCAGGCAGCACGACTGCCGAGCCGAGCAGAGCGATGACGGTGACAGCGGCTGCAGCGGCCGTACGAACGCGTGGGGTCATCAGCATCCTCAGTTCGTGAATGGGCCGTTGAACTCATGGTCACCCACGACCTGACTCGCCGCGTAGGACCTTAGTCCCGATTCCGGTGAATTCACTGATAAACGCTGGATGGCCGGCAAAGACCCCGCCGTCGCCTTCCGCCGATAGGCTGACCGCCGTGAGCGCCCGCCGAACCGACGGAAGCAGCGGCAGGAAGCTGCTGCGGGTTCTACTCGCCTTCGACACCGCTCGACCCACCTGGACCGTGTCCGAACTCAGCACCCACGTAGGCATTCCACTGTCGAGCGCCTACCGCTACATCACGCTGCTTCGTGAGGAAGGACTCGTCGAGTCTGCACCCGGTGGCGACCATCTCTACCGGCTCGGCCCGCGCGCCAACGCGGTCGGCCGCGCTGCCGTCGACACCGACACCTCGCTGGTCAACGCTGCGCGCCAGCACTTGCAGGCGCTGCGTGACACCTCCGACGAGTCAGCCATCCTGATGCGCCGCGCCGGCGAAGTCGCGATCGTGTGCATCGATCGGGCCGAGAGTCGCCACCCCGTTCGTCTGCAAGTCGAACTTGGTCAGACCATGCCTATGCACGTTGGCTCCGCTGGTCGCGTGCTACTCGCCGCTCTTCCCGATGATCGACGCGCCAGCTACCTCGCTGACGTGCTTCCCACCATCACCGACGATCGCATGATCGAGGCACTGTCCGACGAAGCACTCGCGCGCGTCTTCGAAAACGGCTGGACCGAATCATTCGACGAGTTCGACGAAGGAGTGTGGGGCTGCGCCGCCGCCATCAGCGACGACACTGGCGTCGTGGCTGCCATTGGAACTGCCGGGCCGGTCTACCGCTTCGACGAACCCGCACGTTGGGGCGCTATTGCTGCCGTTCGCGCCGCCGCAGACGCCGCATCACTCGCACTGCGCACGCCGGCAGACGAGAAGGACTGACACGTGAACGCCGCACGTCACACCACGGGCCATTCCGGCAGCGACACCATCTCAACGCTTGCCATCGATTGCGGTGGCGGCGGCATCAAAGGTTCGGTGCTCGACGAAGCCGGCACTATGCGCGCGCATCCCATTCGTGTACCCACGCCGTACCCGTTGACAACTGAACGATTCGTCGCCACCCTGGCCGACCTCGCAAGCCAACTACCGCACGCGCAGCGTGCCACCGTCGGACTACCCGGAATGGTGCGCCACGGTGTCGTCGTGTCGACACCGCACTACGTCACCGTGCGCGGCCCGCGCAGTCGCATCGATCCCGCACTCGTTGAGCAATGGCACGGCTTCGACGCGCGACGCGCACTCATTGAGGCTTTCGACATGCCCACCATCGTGCTCAACGACGCCGAGGTTCACGGCGCTGGTGCGGTGTCAGGAGCGGGCTACGAACTGATGCTCACCCTCGGAACTGGCCTGGGCTGCGCCATCTTCGACGGCGGTCGACTCGCGCCCCACATTGAAATGTCGCAAGCACCCGTGCGCTGGGGACTGTCGTACGACACCTACATCGGCGAACAC
>CAIYMF010000053.1 GCA_903927265.1 uncultured bacterium
CCCAGCGTGCGCAACAGTTTTCTCGCCGCCGCTCTCGAACTGCGATCAGGTATTCCCAGTGGCGTGGCGCCCAAGAGCACGGGCCCTGATCTGGTGCGCGCACTGAGCACTCTGCAGTTCTTGGACTATCTGGGCATTCGCCTCGATTCTGCGGCCGTTGCGGGCGCGCACTTCACGATGAATCTCATCACGCCTGACAACGATGAGAGGTTCGTGGTCGAGTTGAGTAACGGAACACTCACGAGCCTGCAAGGCTTCCTCTCCCCCACACCCGACCTCACGTTGACGCTTAATCGTTCTGACCTTGAGAACGCCATGATCGGTATCGTGCCTTTGCAACAGCAGGTCGCTGACGGAACCGCCGCGATTGAGGGCGACCCCTCGATTCTGATGACCTTGGCCGCTGCGCTCACCGAGTTTGAGCCAAATTTCGAGATCATGCCCGGAACAACGTCAGGGGCATCAGTTCAAGGTGGCGATGCATTCGAGTACCACGATCTTGCAGACAGCAGCGGAGGGTGAGCCGCTGCCGATAGCCTGAGTACACGGCGCCAGGGGAGGTTCGGATGGAGTGGAACGTCCGACTTCCAGACATCGGGAGTTAGCCGATGGAACTGCAGCCAGTCCTCAAGCCCGATCCCGCTCCGGTGCTACTGCGCACCGGTATTGCGGTTTTGATCGACATCATCGTTGTCTTCATTGTCGTGCGAACGGTACTGGTGGCGGCCGGGCATCCCGACGAGGGTCTCACCCATGCTGTGCTTCCCGCGGTATTCGGCGGCATCTTCGCTTTTCTCGGCTCGCTCGGCGGCAGCACACGCAGCGGTCTTGCACGCGCAGCCATCCTTTCCGCTGTCGCACTGCCACTCACTCTTGTCGCGATTGTGGTGCGCGAGTGGCCGATCGCCTCGGGTGTGACACTCGCTGCGGCAGTGGCAGGCGCAGGTTTCTTGGCATGGCATGGCGAACCATTCGCCACCCTCGGAAACGTGCTGCTGTACATGTATTTCCTGCCATTCGTTTTTGGAGCTGGCAAGGGCGTACCCCTCGGATACCTTGCTCTCGGATTTGTCGTGATGGTGGTGTGCACTATCGCATTGCGTGGCATCGTTGCACTCGTTCCACATCACCGCGCCCCGCCGCGCGTCCACGCCACCGATGAACCGAGCGCCCCTTCGACCGGACATCGGTTCGCCCTTGTCGACGAGCCCCAACTGTCGCGACTCAAGCGCACGACGTTACGTTCGGCGATAGGCCTCGGAATCGGCGCCTCCATCGTTGCCGCCACTGGAAATCACGATGCTGTGTGGGTGCTGATGACGCTCATCGCGCTCATTCCACCAGCCTTGCCTCTGACGATTCATCGCGTGTTGCAACGACTCGGCGGTACTGCCATCGCGATGGTCGTGCTGACGGTCATTGATGCGGCGATACCCGCAGGAAGTGTGCGGCTCATCGCGCTTGCACCTGGAATCGTGATCACGGTCGCGTTCCTGCGCCGCAGTTACACGCTGTCAGTGCTCGGAGTGAGTCTCGTCGCCGTTCTCGGCTACTCCCAAGTTCACGCGCCACTCGGGGAAGCTCTGCTGTGGCGAGGATTCGACACCATCGTCGGCGCCGTGATCGCCATTGCGTTGACGCTACTGATTCCCGTGGATTCCACGCAGCGCACCTAGCCGCAGAATCCATCCCGCAGTAACATCCCCGCCGAAGCCCCTTTCTGTGAGCAAAAACGACCCGAATCGGGCGCTTTTTGCTCACAGAAAGGGGCAGCCGAAGTAATGGCAACCACCTCGGCCTTCGTACGTAGGTCACACTCAAGGTATGACGCGCCGGTGGTCAGTTGCGAGCACGCTGTACGTCATCGCCACCGGACTACTCGCGTCGGTTGGCTTCGCGCTCGCCAATCCGTGGCCAATCTTGTTGGCCACTCTCATCACACTTCCGAGCAGCATCATCGCCTTACCCGCGTACTACTTGGCGTACGGCCTGCTCTCGCAACTTTCCGGCGCGAACCCCTCAACGTCGTCGGGCAGCGGAAGCGTCTCAAGCGATGGCGC
>CAIYMF010000054.1 GCA_903927265.1 uncultured bacterium
TGCCATCCAGAGCGCCCGCTGTTCCGCTGTTGACGTAGTTCGCACCGCACGAGCCGCCAGCATCAGTGAGGTACGGCAGGTTGGTGAACGCAATGGGGCCACCCGCTCCACTGGTGACTCCATAGCCACCCGTGCCGTCGTGCCAGGCGCACCACTGCAGCGGAGCATTGAAACCACCGGGGTGCAGTCCGCTGAAGCTCACGACCACGTACTGGGCATTGCGATTGGAAGCGGCCGTCGTGTTACCGAATGAAACCGCGGAGTCGACCGCGACCTGAGCGATCTCTGTGTCAGAGGCCGTGGTGGGGGCGGCGGTCGCATTGGCATAACGCACACCCGCGAGCGCACCTCCCGTGGGATAACCGACATGGGGCGCACTCGCAGGACACACGGTCGCTCCGACTGCCACGCCTTCACATGACTGGGTCATGACTCCTGACCACAACTCACCGTTCGTTCCAACACCTTTCAAGAACGCTTGCACACGCGGTGCCACTCCGAGGGAGTCGTTGCTGAACGTTGCGTTGCCATTGCCATCAGTGCCTTGGGTACCCCACTGGCTACCCCAGAAGACGACGTACACCTTGGGAGCGCCCGTGGTGACGCCGATGCCACCGGTTCCGCCGTGGTAGGTCAGCAGTCCACTACCTTGCACACCAGTGAGGGCTCGGTTGTTCGCGCCGCGGAGGTGGTGCTCACCATGCTGGTCGTGATGGCTTCGCAACTGCTGTGGCGGCACCAACTCGTAGGCGCTTGCGGGGGCAGCGAGCCCCATCGCAACAACTGCGCACGACAGCACTCCAAGCGCTACAACACCAGCTGGTCGCACTGACCGCATTCGCGTGGTCCTTTCCTGAACCATTGGGCAGGTCGCCATACTACCCGTTGCACACGCTCTGCAACCCCTCGCTCACCCGTCCGTGAGCGGCGCCAGTGAACCCGGCATGGAATCAGGACCCGAGAAGCGCTCCGGGACCGCTGACGTCGAGCCCCCCATCGACAGTGAGGGTAGTACCTGTGATGTACCCACCTGCGGGTGAAGCGACGAACGCGATGGCACACGCCACCTCATCGGCCGTCTGCAATCGACCCATCGGAATCACGGTTGACACAGCGGCAGGCTCGAGGCCGTAGCGCTCCCACGCCTCGGTGTGCACGATGCCAGGCGCCACCGCGGCACACCGGATTCCGTAGCGACCCCACTCGACAGCGAGCGTTCGCATCAGTGACTCAACACCCGCGCGCGCTGCCGATGAGTGGGACATACCCGGCATGCCGCGGTGCGGAGTCATGGTGACACTGACGACCACACCGCTGTTCTGCGGAATGAACGCGCGCACGGCGACCTGAGTGGTGAGGTACCACACCGCTTCGAGATTCAACCGAGTTACCGCGCGAAAACCCTTGGCAGTGATCTGCTCAGCGGGTGCTACAAACTGACCGCCCGCGTTATTGACGAGGATGTCGAGTCCGCCGAGTGCGTCGGCCGCGAGAATACGATCGAGTGCCGCATCGACTTCGTCAGACTCGCGGATATCGCACACCACCGGCACGATGGGAAGAGATCGCGCCTGAGCTAATCTCGCCGTGTCTTCCAGCAGTTCGATGCGCCGACCCATCACAGCAACGTGTGCCCCCGCACCGGCAAAGAGCAACGCGGTGGCGCGGCCAATGCCACTACCCCCGCCGGTCACCAACACCCGGCGACCCGCGAATGCGTCGCTCGAGAACATCGCGACTGCCTCTGGTGACGTAGGTGCGCTCATCTACTCAGGCTAACGCTATCCGTCTGAGGCAGGTTGTCTGGCGGAACGCACCAACACATGCGCAGCGATAGCCGCGGTGAGTTCGACGTACTCCCCTGCACTGCCAACGAGAGTGCCACCGTCGGAAGCTGCAACCTTGACGGTTTCACCCGGGAGGGCGCGGGCCTTAGCGAATCGCTCCATCAGCGCCGGGTCATCTTGCGCAGATTCACCGATGCGATGAATCGTCACCCACTCCGATCCATCTCTTCCGAATTTAGAGATCGGCGAAAGGTCGCTGGTGTCGACTGATTCTTCACTCACGGGCACACCCGGAATCGGGTTTCCAAAAGGTGACACCGAGGGATGCCCCACGATCTCAAGAATGCGTTGTTCAACAATGTCACTCATGACGTGCTCCCAACGGCACGCCTCGGCATGAACTGACGCGAGGTCAAGGTGAAGTATCTGAACCAACATGCACTCAGCAATTCGGTGACGACGCATCACGCGAGTCGCCAAGCGAAGTCCGGTGTCAGTCAGTTCAAGATGGCGGTCGTCCCTAATCGTGACCAGTCCGTCCCGCTCCATGCGGGCTACCGTTTGCGAAACGGTTGGTCCGCTTTGGCCGAGCCGCTCCGCGATACGTGCCCGCATCGGCGCGATGCCCTCCTCCTGCAGCTCATACAACGTCCTGAGGTACATCTCCGTGGTATCGATCAGGTCGCTCACGCGGCGCTCCTTCCGACCATGACCTCAGGCGAGGCACCTCGCCCGTGCGGGCGCGGTCTCCCCCATTGTCGCCTAGGCTGAGCCTCCATGCCCGCCGTCCTCTGGTTTCGACGCGATCTTCGACTCGCCGACAACCCCGCGCTACTCGCCGCGGTGGCTCAGGCGCGGGCTGACGGTGACGGTCGGGTTGTTCCCCTCTTCGCCCTTGACCCGGTGTTGTGGGCCAACGCGGGTGCCGTGCGGCAGGCAGCCCTGGTGGCGTCGATGCGCTCCCTCGGTGCCTCCCTCGGAGGTAACCTCCTGATCGCGCACGGAGCGCCAGCCGAGGTCGTTCCACGGGTCGCCGCTGCCGCTGGAGCCCGCTCAGTGCACTGTGCCGCGGATTTCGGTCCGTACGGTCAACGGCGGGACGCGACGGTTGAGGAAGCCCTGACCGCACTCGGTGTCACCCTGGAGCGCACCGGGTCCCCTTATGCAGTGGCGCCAGGACGCGTAATGAAGGCCGATCAGACGCCCTACCGGGTATTCACGCCCTTCTATCGAGCCTGGCTCGCCCACGGCTGGCGTGCCCCCGCAGACGAATGTCCACGCGATGTCGACTGGTGGATGCCGATCGCCTGCGACGGCTATCCAACCGCCCCTGAACTCGTCGGCACACTCTTGCCGCCGATGGGTGAGCAGTCAGCGTTAGCGCGCTGGGACTCATTCCGCGAGCACAGAGTTGCCGAGTACGGCGAGCACCGCAATCGGGCCGATCTCGATGGCACGACCCTGTTGTCAGCCTCGCTGAAGTGGGGTGAGGTTCATCCCCGCACTCTGCTGTCCGATCTCGACGATTCGGAAGGTGCCGAGGTTCTCCGCAAGGAGATTGCGTGGCGCGAGTTCTACGCCGACGTGCTGTTACACCATCCATCAAGCGTGAACTCAAGCCTTGATTCGCGGTTCGAGCAGATGGCCGTCGATGAGGGTGCCGTTGCCGACGAGCGTTTTGCTGCGTGGTGTGAGGGACGTACGGGCTATCCCTTTGTCGATGCGGGCATGCGCCAACTCATCGCCGAAGGTTGGATGCACAACAGAGTCCGCATGGTGGTCGCGTCATTTCTGATCAAGGACCTGCACTTGCCGTGGTGGCGCGGTGCTCAGTGGTTCATGAAGCACCTGCGTGATGGAGACCTAGCCAGCAACACCCATGGCTGGCAGTGGACCGCCGGATGTGGCACAGACGCCTCGCCCTACTACCGCGTGTTCAACCCCGTGACCCAAGGCCTGCGATTCGATCCGAACGGTGACTACGCGCGCCGCTACATTCCCGAACTGCGACACCTCGCCGGTTCTGCGGCGCATGAGCCGTGGACTGTCATCGACGGTTTCTCGCAGGGCTACCCCGCACGCGTGGTCGACCACGCGGAGGAACGCGAGGAATCGCTTCGTCGGCTGGCGGCCCTGCCTCCGCGACAGTGAGTTTCCGGCGCGAGGAATGCCGCTCGTACGACAGACTGTTCACGTGACCCGCATCGCCGTTCTTTCGCTCAAGGGCGGAACCGGCAAGACCACGGTGACTCTCGGACTCGCGGGAGCCGCTGCGGCCCGGGGGCGTGAGGTTTTAGTGGTCGATCTCGATCCTCAGGCCAACGCGACCGCAGCATTGGGTATCGACCACCCACCGCTCACGGTGAGCGACGCCCTCGCCGACGGTCGCCGCGGCATTGCGGCCGACGCTCTCGTACCTTCGACCTGGCCCGTGTCCGCCGGAGTCCGGCCGGTACTGGTTCTTCCCTCCGAACGCTCCTTGGAACATCGATCAAGCACAGCGCCCGGTTCGAGCGCGCGCCTGAGCCGGGTGCTGCACGAGGTCACGGGAAGCCAGACGCTCACTCTCATCGACTGCCCGCCCACCCTCGGAGAACTCACCCGCAACGCCCTCGTTGCCGCTGACGCCGCACTGATCGTCACCGACCCCTCGTATTTCGCCCTCACGGGCGCGGCGCAGGCCGTGGAGGCGCTCGACATCGTGCGAACCTCCACCAATCCGCGGCTGATAGCAGTCGGGATAGTCGTCAACCGCGTGCGCTCGCGTTCGACCGAGCAGGTGTTCCGCCTCGCTGAACTGCGCGCGGCCTACCCGGACTTGCTACTAGATCCGGTCCTGACCGAACGAGTGAGTGTGCCGGCCAGTCAGGGCGCCGGTGTTCCAATTCAGGCCTGGGCCGGGGCTGGCGCACGCGATATCAGTCGCGATTTCGACCTACTGCTGAGCGCAATCGACAGCAGGCTCACCGCAGCGCGCTCACAACCCGGAGGTTTCGCATGACCAATCCCCAGCCTCGACCAGCGCTGCAACGGGCGCCCGATTCCGGAACCAGCCCGGCAACCGCGGTCACGCACGCCGCTGATGTCCCCGCGGTTGATGCGCTCTCAGCCGTTCCCACGTGGGCGGTACCCAAGGGCAAGCAGGGAAAGAAGCCCAAGTCAGGCGCCGATGCGAAGGCGACGACTGCGCGGAAGGCCCCGAAGAATGACGGCAAACAGGTCGAGATCACGTTCCTGCTTCCGAAGGCGCAACGCAAGGCCCTCGACAAGCGTGCCGACGAGCAGGGGTACTCACGCGACGATGTGCTGGCGATGCTCGTGCGCGCCTGGCTTGAGGGCTAAGGCGACAAGCGTTCGACCGTCGACCACCGTGACGCGTCATCGAGCAGCGCACCACCGGCGGACGCAGTAGGTGCCGGACCTGAACGTAGGTAGCGCAGGCGGTCATGCAATCGCGACTGTCGCCCTGCCCAGAACTCCACGCTCGTCGCCATCACTAGGAACCCTCCCCAGTGATCGGGTAGCGGCACGACTTCCGGCTCGGGCCACCGGGCAGCAACGTCGGCATACCCCTGCTCGAGCGCATCCGCTCCATCAATAACCGACGATTGTTGCGACGCCCACGCACCCAACTGCGAGCCACGCGGTCGTGATGCGAAGTACTCGGCCGATTCCTCGCGCGGCACTTCGACCACCGGCCCACGCACGATCACTTGCCGAGACATCGCGAACCACGGAAACACCAAGGAGGCCATCGGAACGGAAGCCAGGTCGGAGGCCTTGCGCGATCCGCGGTTGGTGAAGAACGTGAAGCCGCGACTGTCGACGCCCTTGAGTAACACGGTTCGGGCCGACGGCTCCGTTCCATTCGTGGTGGCAAGCACCATGGCATTGGGCTCGGGAAGGGCCGCAGCCACCGCGTCCGCCAGCCACGTCTGGAACTGGTCCTGCGGGTTATCGGCAAGGTCGCTCTCGCGCAGGGGTTGATCGGCGTAACCGACACGCATCGCATGAAGTGGAGTGCCCTCCGCGGGATCAGTCACGCTCCGAGCCTAGTCGGGGTCGCCTCGACCAGAGTTCTGCTCACCGGTAAGAATGGAGCAAATCCAGCAATGAGTCATTGAGCAGTTCGGAGTGAGAGATGGCGGACTTCGTACCGGGCCTTGAGGGCGTTATCGCCTTTGAAACAGAAATCGCCGAACCTGACCGCGAGGGTAGTGCCCTGCGCTACCGGGGCGTCGACATCGAGGACCTCGTGGGCCGCGTGTCGTTTGGAAACGTGTGGGGACTGCTCGTCGACAACGAGTTCAACCCAGGCCTGCCCCCCGCCGAGCAGTTTCCGATCCCTGTGCACAGTGGCGACGTGCGCGTCGACGTGCAATCGGCGATCGCGATGCTCGCCCCCGCTTGGGGATTGCAGCAGCTACTCGACACCTCCGACGCCAAGGCACGCGAGGATCTCGCTCGCGTGTCTGTCATGGCCATGTCGTTCGTTGCCCAGTCGGCGCGCGGCATCGGCGTTCCGATGATTCCTCAGCACGAGATCGACAAGGCTGACACGGTCGTCGAGCGCATGATGATCCGTTGGCGCGGCGAACCCGACCCCAACCACGTGCGCGCCGTCGATGCCTACTTCGTCTCAGCAGCTGAGCACGGAATGAATGCCTCCACGTTCACCTCGCGGGTGATTGCCTCCACCGGCGCCGACGTCGCGGCAGCCATTTCCGGAGCGATTGGTGCCATGAGTGGACCGCTGCATGGCGGTGCACCGTCGCGCGTTCTTGGCATGATCGAGGAAATCGAACGAACCGGGGATGCCGGTGCTTACGTTCGCGGCGTGCTCGATCGTGGCGATCGACTCATGGGATTTGGCCACCGCGTCTACCGCGCCGAAGACCCTCGTGCCCGCGTGCTGCGACGCACCGCGCTCGAATTGGATGCGCCCCGCTACGAAGTTGCTGTCGCACTCGAACAGGCAGCTCTCGAGGAATTGCGCGCCCGCCGCCCCGACCGCGTGCTCGAAACAAACGTGGAGTTCTGGGCTGCCATCGTGCTCGACTACGCCGAAGTTCCCGCGCACATGTTCACGTCGATGTTCACCTGTGCGCGTCTGGCCGGATGGAGCGCGCACATTCTCGAACAGAAGAAGACCGGCCGGCTCGTGCGTCCTTCCGCCCGCTACGTCGGTCCCGCTCCGCGTCGTCCCGAAGCCGTTCCCGGCTGGGACGCCGAAATGGTGGCCCCTTCCGGCTACCACCCGTCCTAACTCCCACCACAGAAGGAATCTCCGTGTCTTCGCACCCCGTCATTCCCGCTACCCTCCTGCCAGCCGACGGGCGATTCGGAGCCGGACCGAGCAAGGTGCGGCCTGAACAGGTTGCCGCACTCGCCGAAGTGGCCACGTCCTACCTGGGCACGTCACATCGCCAGAAGCGCGTACGCAGTGAAGTTGCTCGCGTGCGCGACGGGCTTCGTCAGTTGTTCTCGCTCCCTGCCGACTACGAAGTCGTGCTCGGAAACGGCGGATCCACCGCGTTTTGGGAAGTTGCCGCGTTCGGGCTCGTGCGCGATCGCGCTCAGTTCCTCACCTTCGGTGAGTTTGGTTCGAAGTTCGCCTCCTCTGTGAAACACGCACCGTTCCTCGGCGAGCCCACAGTGATCACCAGCGACCCAGGCTCGGCGCCGTCGTTCAGCGCCGAGGCAGGCATCGACGTGTACGCAACTCCACACAACGAAACATCCACCGGTGTGGCCATCACACCGCAACGCGTTGCCGGCGCTGACGAGGGTGCCCTCATGCTCATCGATGCGACATCAGCCGCTGGCGGACTCGCTGTCGATCCCTCTGAGTACGACGTCTACTACTTCGCACCGCAGAAGTGCTTCGGAAGCGACGGTGGACTGTGGTTTGCACTGATGTCGCCCACCGCAATCGAACGCGCCGTTGAGATTTCCGAATCTGGGCGCTACATCCCTGCCTTCCTCGATCTGCAGACGGCGATCGACAACAGCCGCCTTGAGCAGACCTACAACACCCCTGCTCTCGCGACCATCTTGATGATGGGCGAGCAAATCGAGTGGTTCAACGCCAACGGCGGACTCGACTGGTGTGTCGCGCGTACCGCGGAAACCTCATCGATCCTCTACAACTGGGCCGAGCGCACGTCATACACCACGCCCTACGTCACCGACCCAGCCTTGCGTTCAGCGGTCATCGGCACCATCGACTTCGATGAGTCCATTGATGCAGCGGAGGTCGCCGCAACCCTGCGCAGCAACGGAATCGTTGATGTCGAGCCCTACCGCAAGTTGGGCCGCAACCAGTTGCGCATCGCGATGTTCCCCTCGGTCGAGCCATCCGATGTCGAGGCTCTCACCCAGTGCATCGACCACGTCGTAACCACCCTCGGGTGAGTACCGAGACCAGCACACGTCCCACTCGCGATCACGCGTCGCTGGTCAGTTACGCCCAGATCGGAGTTTACGGCTGGGTCCTTTACGCGTTCGGTCCGAGCGTTCCGTTGATGCGCGACGACGAACACACCACCAACGCGTTGGCCTCGCTGCACGGCACGTTGTTCGCTATCGGCGGCATCATCGTGGCTCTGTCGGGACCGCGTCTGGCGATTCGGTTGGGTCGCGGTCAGTGTCTTCGCATGGGCAGTGCGTTCACCGCACTCGGCCTGGTCGTCTACTGCTCGGGCCTGCCCTTGCAGGTGACCTACCTCGGTGCATTCCTGTTGGGAATCGGCTTGGGGTTCGTCATCGTGTTCGCCAACGCTCACATCAATGCCCATCAGGGAACCGCTGCGCCATCGGCACTTGCCGAAGCCAACACTTTCGGCGCTGTCTCAGGAATGATCGCCCCGATTGCACTCGGAATCGGAGTTGCGATCGGCTGGGGCTGGCGTCCTGGAATGCTGGTTGCCGCCATCGCCACGATCATCCTCGAGTTTGTTCGCGGCCCTCTGACGTCGTTCAACGACGGTGAGGAGTCCGACTACGCGATTCCAGAGCGCACGCCACTTCCCCGGCGTTACTGGCTTGCGTGCGCCACCTTGGCACTGCTGGTCGGCGTCGAATTCTGCCTCGTGCTGTGGTCAAGTGAATTGCTGCGCGCACGAACGGGCATGGGCGCTGGGGCAGCGGCACTGTCAGTCACCGCGGTCGTAGCCGGAATGGCGATCGGTCGCGCAACGGGGTCAGTGGCCACTCGTCGATTCAACCCTGAGAAGTTGCTCGTGTTCGTCATTGTGTTGGCGCTCGTCGGCTTCCTACTCGCGTGGAGTGGCTCGAACCCCGCAGTGGTCCTCACGATGCTCGTGGTCACAGGCTGCGGCGTCGGTATGCACTGGCCACTCGGAATCGCGCGCGCGGTGCGTGCTTCGGGTAATCACGCCGATGTTGCCGTTGCTTATGCCTGCGCGCTCACCGGCACCAGCGCTGCCATTGCACCCTTCGTGCTGGCATGGGCCTCTGACTCATTCGGAATCACGACAGCCTTCGCGGTCATTCCACTGCTTCTCATCGGCGCACTGATTCTGGTGCGGGTGAATGGTGTTCCGTTCGATGCGTCCTCGGCAGCTCCCACCGACGCACATTAGCGACGGAAGAAGCGAGCCCCCGCAAGCCCTACCACGATCAGTAGCCCGAGAGCGATGACACCGATCAGCGCTCCAAATGAGAGCGGCGACTCCGAATCCCCACCGCCTTCATCAAAGGTAGATCCGGGGTCACTGTTTGCAGACGCCTGAGCATCTTGCGCACTCTTCGTCCACGCCTCGGGTGGAAGAGGCACAGACCAGAGAGTGCCCTCTCGCTCACCAGCGACGAGAAGTGCGCGACCGTCACGCGCCCAGGTCACGGCTTCGCCCTGCTGCTCGGTGGGAAGTTCAATACTGGTGATGAGCTTGCCCGGCGGCAATCCCGAGTAGATACGCGCGTTCAGGTAGTCGCGCAGTACGAAGCGGCTCGCATCACCCGATACGGCGCCATCGCTCACCAGCCCGTCCGTGTCGCTCACTTGCTCGGCAACAAGCGGCTCCTTCCATACCTCTCCCAATTCGAGTGGAGGCAGCGCGGGAAGTTTGTAAATGACTCCGGTGGCCAACTGCTTACTCACAACCCACAGCTGCGGCTTTCGAGGGTCAGCCAGGAGAGTCTCGGCATCGTGCGGACCATCCGGATACGCAAAGCGCCACGCGCGCGCCGGCACGGTCTGATCGGTCAAGGTCTTCGGTTCGGGCACTTGGTAGATGCGCACGAACTCCCACGACTCTTGGTTGTCACCGAAGTCTCCGACCCAGAGCACTGGGTTACCGGACGCATCGCGGCCGCTTGCGATTGCTTCAAGGTCTCGTCCGGGCATGTCAGCCAACGTGAGTCGCGAGCGGATTTTGCAGTTCGACAGGTCGAGCGCATAGAGAACGGCTCCACCCGACGAATCGTTGTGAACCCACACCACGTTCTTGTGGCGAATGCTCGGAGTCATTCCCGAGACCTCGGGAAGTTCCTTGACGTCGAAGGTGCAGAGCTTCTCGGGCGTACCGCCAGCAGCGATGGCCGGCGAATAGGCCGCGCCAGCGAGCGCCGTCACTACCAGAACCGCCCCCGCCCACCTCAGATTCCTCATACGCCCGCCTCTTCCGGCCGACGAGCAGCGAGCTCGTCGCTCAGCAGGACACCTAACGTCGGAACAATGTTCCATTCAGACACAAGGGCCGCATAGTCGTTCCAGCGCTCGACATCGGCCGGGGCGCCAGTTCTGACGGCGCGCAACAGCACATTGCGCGGTGTGTGTTCAGAACCAATGAACTCGATCACGTCGACTCGGTAGCCAAGCAGCCTCAAGATTTCAGCGCGCACAGCATCGGTCAGGACATCCCCGAAACGTTCGCGCACGATGCCATGTCGGGTGAGCAGCGCGTAGGGCGCGGGGGTCGATCCAGCGCTCAACTGCCGCTGAATGTCATGGTGGCAGCAGGGGGCGATGAGCAGCAGTGCTGCACCTGATCGCACACCTGCCGCAATCGCATCATCGGATGCCGTGTCACAAGCATGCAATGCCATCACCACGTCAGGCGCATGCTCGTCGACCATGGTCGAAGCAGCACCAATACTCGAGCACACGAACGTGACGTCGCCGCCAACGCCCATTTCATTCGCTAACCGAGAGTTGCGCTCACGTGATTGCTCTTTTACATCGATACCCACCACGTGCAACCGTATTGCTCGCGATGAAAGAAACGCATGCGCGGCGAAGGTGAGATAGGCGTTGCCGCATCCGAGATCAACAATGCGCAGTGGTCGCGTCGAATCGAGCACCATCGCATCGGCAAGTGACGCATCGAGAATGCGCAGAAACTCATCGACCTGTCTCAATTTGTCATTGCGACTTGGTTTCACCTGCCCATCAGCTGTGGTGAGACCCAGGCTACGCAGCACCGGATGATCGAGCGGTAGCAAACGCTCTTTGCTTCGGTTGTGCACTGCGTCAACCTTCAACGGCTCGTCGCGCTGCCGTACCGAACCGGTGACCCGACCTCGCGCGCCGGATCGGAGGCGAACGCGCTCTCCCACCGAGTCAACGGTCCACTCACCAAAGCCTCCGTCGAGCAACGCATCGACCGTTTCAGCGGTCTCGGGGGTATCCCACTGATGATTCGACGCGAAGGCCTGAGTGGCAGAGTAGGTCGTCACTTGAAGCCGGGCGCCTGCCTTCAACGTCACAGGGCGTAGTTCGACCCGACGCCACGCAGGGTGAGCCCCGGGCGCACGTCCGGTTGCAGTCGCGCGCACGAGGGCCTGCTGATCGAGGAGGATCTCCCGCATGCGATCGCGCAGTTCGGCGCCATCCACCGCCTCAGCATGCCACGGGAAGCACCCCTGATGTGCGGTCTGAGGCCAGTACGGTCAGCGAAGTGCCGCGACCGCGACCGCCGCGAGCAGACTCAGTAGCACCACGATGGTGGCAATCCGACGGGTGCGAGGGCTCATTCCGCGAGCCTAGAGCGAGGAGGCAACCGACGTGAGGGCAGCGGCTACACGGCGGACCACCGTCGGTGAGGGAGTCGACGAACCAAACTCGAAGGTAATTGCCTGACCGCTGTACGAATGGTTGAACCACTGGGTGAGCGTGCCGTGACAGCCACCGGTGCAGTCGAAGTAACCGACCGGATAGCCAGCCGCCTTCGCCAACCGAGTGACTGTTGCCAGCGATTTGGCTCCGTAACTGTCAACACCGTAGAGCGGCGAATGGAAGATGACGACCAGTTTCGGCTTGACCTTCGCGAGGAAGGACTTCACCGCCTTCGTCTCAGGTTCGCTTGCCGCAGAGGGTCCCGACCAACGCGAGGTGCCCGCATTCGTGCTGCGCCACGAGTAGGGGAAATTCCGATTGAGATCAACGCCCCGCGCGTTTCCGCGCACGTCTGAACGCATGCCATCGGGGTTCATGGTGGGGATGATCCACACGCCAAGATTGGTCGGAAGCTTCATCGACTTGAGCAGTGCGGTCACCGCCAAACCCTTGCGCTCATCGCCATGGATGACCCCGATGACCACCAGTTCGCGAGTCGGACTCGACCCCGCCCGGTGGTAAGCCAGAATCGCACGACCCACACGTGAATACCCTATGGTGCGCGTGGTCATGAGCGGCTTCACCGCCGATGACGCATTGAGCGCCGACGATCGAACGATCGTTGACCGTGAACCGATAATGATGCGCGGATTCTTCGCGGGTTTGAGCCACTTCAGGAGCGCCTTCATCTGCGGCGCGTCAACGCTCACACACCCCGCGGTGGGCTCTGAGTGCGAGTTGCCCGGAATGTACTTGGTGACATGCAAGAAGATCCCGCCACCGAGCCTGGTGTTCACACCAGCGGACGCATGCGGTCGCGTACTCGCTGACATTGACATCACCGGGTGGTTGTAACCGATCACCACGGCGTATCGATACTGGCCGTACTTGATTTGGCTCAACTTTTCTTGGTTGTCCCAGTTACCAGATGGTTGATAGGTGTTGTACGTCGACGGATCGGACTTGTCGTACACCCAACGATCGGTTGAATCGAATGTGCGGTACGGCATGGCCGTTCCGGGAGAGGCGCCACTGCCGAACGACGGCCCCAACGCGAACGAGCCGGTCGGTGTAGTGCCGGTGCCCTGAACACGAGTGGCCGCTTTCACAAATCCATTGCGCCCAATGCGAGCCGTCATAGGACCGAGCATGCGGTGCCACACCGAACCGACCTTCTGGTACGCGGTGAGCGTGGCATACCTCGTCGGCGTGGGATCTGTGACGACAATCAACTGCTGAGCAGAGCCCACACCAATGAGTTGAGTGGGAAGCGTAGCTCCGGCCAGCGGTGCTACGCGGCTGACCGATTGCGGCGCTGGCATAGCTTGAACTGGCCCCACAACAGCAGCGGTCGCCACAAGACAACCGGCGCTCGCCACCGCCGCCATGCGCGCTATCCGAGTCAGCATGAACTCATTGTCTCAAACACTGAGGTACACACGGCACCTCAGGACCGGTAGGCCCCCCACGCATCGGACATGCGCGTGACCTGCCCCGCACTGAATGTGTACATGCAGGAGTCGGGGGTGTAGCCCATGAAGTTACTGACCGGGTCAGTTCCCGGCGCCGTACACGTGTCACTGAACCCACAGGAATACTGCGCAAAGGCCTGCGCCGGCGTATCGCTGATGTAATCGCCAGTCGTCGAGCAACCGCCCTGGAACACGTGGTACAGACCGAACCAGTGGCCTACCTCGTGCACCGCCGTGTCACCGGAGTTGTAGCCCACATACGTTCCGCCCGGCAGCGTGGTGAACCGCACCACGACGCCGTCATTGAGCAGGTTCGATGACGCTGATGACGGCAGGGTCGACCAACCGAGCACCCCAGGCACGTTGAGTGTGTAGAGGTTAAGGGCGTTCGTTCCACCACGATGCAACGATCGTTTCATTGCCGATTCGGCCACGCTGTTCTGAGTCGCCGTGAACCACACACTGTTGGTGGTCCGCGAGGTCGAGACCAGTTTGAACACGAAGGGACTGCGCGCATTGCGGTGTGCCGTGTTGAGCGCCGCAATTTGCGCGCTCACCATCGAGTCGCTGAGATTGCCTTGCGACGCGGCGGTGCCGCTGCGAATGACGTGCACGTAGACCGGCACCGTGACAGACGAAGCGGCGAGGCTCAGCGTAGAGACAGAGGCGCGAGTTCGTAGCCCGGTCGACGAAGGCGCGCGGGCTGCCAGTCGCGCCCGCAGGTCGAGTTCAATCGCGGCTGCCTGCGCTGCGGTGAGGTCACCACTGTCGCGTGCATCTCTGACCGCTAGACGCGCGGCAGTGGGATTGGTGGCGCACTCGGAGTCAGGCATCGACGCGGTGGCGTGGGAACCGGTGACAGGTGCCGCCAGCACGGTGAGCGCCGCCACGACACACGCCGCACCCACTACGAGGGGTGTGCGTGTCGCACGCAGTGATGACGCCACGTGACAATAACAGCCCACAGTGTCCGAATTATCAACTCTGCGTTGATCCTAGTGGGTGAATAGCACCTCAAAATACTACTCTCGGTGACTACCCTTCACCCAATCGTGCACAGGACTGCAGTGCTCCTGCGCCACTGTCTAGGCTGCTGACATGGCCCGCGATGCACATCCCACCGACGAAACCTCCGCGGTTGAGGTGGCCAGCCTCGACGTTGATGGTGTCAACGCCGTTGCTATCGGCACGGTGCTGTGGGCTGTCGCCCTGGTCGTCACGCTGATGTGGCACCCATCACTGGTCGAATCGGGCAACGCGTGGATCACGTGGGTATGCGTCAGCGGTCTTGTACTTGGAGTGATGGGGCTGCCCTACGTCATCCGCAGGCGCGCGGTCTACCGCTCTGCAGCTGCTTCGGCCACCACATCGGCGTCAGCCTCAACCGTCGACGACGGCGAGTCTTCCGACTCCTGATCGACGATCACCACAGGCTCGTCATCGCTCACCAGAGCAAGTTCGTCAAATCCCAATTCATCGAGCACCACCTCAACCACCTCGGGTTGCGACGGCTCGGCAACGACCTGCGAGTGTGCCCCGCAACCGTGCTGGAACGACACCACGCGGCCATCGGACGGCGACATCGATTGCGCACACACCCCGAAGGCCTGACCAAGCGGGCCACCCATCGACAGCAGCCAACCGCACGTCGCACACCGATCAGACGTGGCGCGCGCCAATGGCGAATCAGGGCCGCAGTCACCAGAATTCCAACGCTCAACAGCCTCGTCGCGGCCCTCAACAGAAAGCACGCGCTCGCGACCAAGTCCTAATTCCCATTGCAGCGGGTGTAGCGGCTGATCTGCCACCAATCCGTCGGGATCATCAGCGGCAGTGAATCCTGCCGTGAGGCGCGGGTCGTCAGCGGCGGTCGGAAAGACGTCACCAACACCGAGGTCGCCCGGTTGCACACGGTCGCTCCAGGGCTGCCATGGCGGAGCGAGCAAAGCGCCGTCGCCCGGTTCGAGCCACGCTTCATCGATGGTGGGTGCGCTCTGAGGTGCACGTGACACTGCGACTGCCCATTGCCAGCCGCCGTATCCGGGGTTACGGCATTCGAATCGATGCACCACGGTGTGCTCATCGATCGCGGTGACTCCTACGTGAGCACCGACATGGTCAACTTCTTCGGCGATATCGCGCGCAACGGCCAGCGCTTCATCCACAGCATCCGCGCAGACCTGATCGAGCACCACAACAGACACGTCGTCGGTGAGTGTCACAACGCCGGAATCAGACATCGAGGTCATCGGCAACCGCTCGCAGCACCTGGGCTACCTTGTGGGCCTTGTCGTCTTTCGGGTAGCGCCCACGACGCAGGTCGTTTCCGGTGTCATCGAGGAGGCGAATCAGCGTTTCGACGATCACGGCCATGTCATCTGCAGGCTTGCGTTGCGCCTTCACGACCGACGGGGGCTGATCGAGAACAACGACCGACAGCGCCTGCTTGCCGCGCTTACCGTCGACGATTCCGAACTCAACGCGTGAGCCGGGCTTGAGTGCCTCAACACCGCTGGGGAGCGTCGAGGAGTGGACGAAGACGTCTTCGCCCTCATCTGAAGACAAGAAGCCGAAGCCCTTCTCCACGTCGTACCACTTGACCTTGCCGGTAGGCACCGTCATCACTCCTGGATCATTAGTTACTCACGTGCGTAACCCGACCATCGGGTCACTGCGGGAATCCCCTGCAGTGCAAGGTTATCCGCACTCACCCTGTCTGGTCGATCCGGGCACCAAGCCAGCCCGGGAATTCAACGAGGGACGCCAAGACGACATCGGCCCCCGACTTCCACAAATCATCGGCTGACGCTGGTCCGGTGGAGACTCCCACAGCCGCTGCACCTGCCGTTCGCGCACCCACCATGTCACCCGGGTGGTCGCCTACGTAGACCCCGGCACCGTAGCTCAGCAGGGCCGCACCTTTGCCTTCCGCGAAGAGATCACCCACGATGACGTCCACCTCAATGGCCACCACGTTCAGCACGGCCTCGACGAAATCGGGTTTCTTGGCGCTCACTACGAGCACTGTGCCACCCGCCGATCGCACCACGTCAACGGCCCGATGAGCGCCAGGCATGGGAAGAGTCGTTGGAATGCCGTGCACGCGGTAGTGGGCTCGATACGCCTCGAGCGCCTCGTCATAGGGAATATCTGGAATCCACAGCGGGAAGACCAAAGTCAGAGGGAGGCCGATGGTGGCAGTGACTTCGGCCGCCGGCGGGAACGCGCCAAATCTCTCGCACGTGGCCAACAATGACCGAGTAATCCCCTCGGATGAGTCAACGAGGGTCATATCGAGATCGAAGCCAACGACTGCCATGTCACGACCCTATGTGCCCTCGACTTGGGCAACGGCGTGTTCTCGCGTAGCGTCAGCAGGATGGCCAGCCGCAACACACCCACACCCCGGTCGCTCGCCGATGACCTCCGCGAGCGCAGCGACGACGAACTCGCAGCGCTCCTGCGGCAACGACCGGACCTCATTCACCCAGTTCCGCCAGACCTCACCGCTCTCGTGTCACGCGCCAGCACGTCCGTCTCGACGGCCCGCGCCCTTGATCGACTTGATGCGTGGACTCTGCAGATCGCTGAAGTTCTCGCGGCGCTTCCCGATCCGTGCCCTGTGCCGAAACTGTTGAAGGCAGTTTCTGACGTCGCACCACACCATGTCGAGCGGGCACTCGCAGCGCTGCGCGAGCGGGCACTCGTCTGGGGGACCGACGACCTGCATCTGGTGCGCACGGTGCGCGAAGCTGTGGGCGCGTGGCCGTGCGGGTTGCACCCGGCAGGTCTGACCGATCTGTCGTCGAAGGCCGTGCTCGAGGCCATGAAGGATGCCCCTGCTGACGCGCGTGCCGTCATTGACCAACTGATGTGGGGACCCCCCATCGGCAAGGTCCCGTCTGCCGAGCGCGTGGTGACAGTGCACAGTGCGCGCACCCCCATCGAATGGCTTCTCGCCCGCTCTCTGCTTGTTCCAGTCGACAACGCCACCGTCGCCATTCCTCGTGAGGTGGCACTGCCACTTCGCGGAGGGGCCTTCTTGCGGGTACCTGAGCCCGAGCCCCCGACTCTGTCGGCCAGCAGCAGCGACGCCATGTCGGTGGCCCAGACGGCAGGACAGAGCGCCTTCAACTTCGTACGACTGACTGAAGACCTCCTCGATCGCTGGTCAATCGCACCGCCAGGCCAACTTCGCTCGGGCGGACTGGGCGTGCGTGATCTGACGGCCACCGCGCGGCTGCTCGACACCGATGAACCCTCCGCAGCGATGATCATCGAGGTAGCCCATGCGGCCGGACTCCTCGCTTCTGACGAGGAAGAGCGCCCAGTCTGGCTGCCCACATCCGGTTACGACGTGTGGCTTGGCCTCGACATTGCCGAACGATGGGGCTTGCTCGCAATGGCGTGGCTCGCCCTTCAGCGGGTGCCCGCACTCGTGCATGAACGCGATGAACGCGTCAACGCTCTCTCGGCCGACCTCGACCGACCCGATGCTCCCGACGTGCGGCGACTCGTGCTCGACACATGCGCCGCCGGTGCCCGCACGGCCGACGCTATGCGCGAACAGTTGAACTGGAAGCGTCCACGTCGCAGCAGTCGACTGCGCGATCTGGTCATCGAGTCGACATTGCGCGAGGCCGAACTCCTCGGAGTGACGGGTCTTGCGGTGATGTCAGCGCCAGGTCTGGCACTGCTGAACTCCGACGAAACTCCTCGGCGATCGTCAACTAAATCCGTGTCACCCTTGGCGGCAACTCTCGCTCCTCTTCTTCCGACTCCGCTCGATTACGTACTACTTCAAGCCGATCTCACCGTGGTTGCGCCTGGGCCCCTCGAATCCTTCCTCGCACGCGAACTCGGGCTCGTCGCCGATGTCGAAAGCACCGGCGGAGCCACGGTGTACCGCATTTCGGCCGAGAGTCTGCGGCGCGCGTTCGACGCCGGACGGTCAGCGCACGAGGTGCTGAGCTTCTTCGAGAAGCGTTCGCGCACGCCGATTCCCCAGCCGCTCTCGTATCTCATTGAGGACGTCGCGCGACGACACGGAGTCGTGCGAGTGGGGCCGGCAGGCTCGTATGTGCGGTGCGATGACGAGGTCGCAATCGGCACCATCATGGCCGACCGGCGAGCTGCTCACCTTCGCCCTGTTCGACTCGCCCCAGGAGTACTCGCACTTCAAGGAACCGTTGATGAGGCACTGACGACGCTGCGTGCAATCGGTCTGGCACCTGCCGCAGAAGCCCCCGATGGCACCGTCGTGATTCGTCGACCTGATTCGCGCCGAGCCCCTACACGCCCGCGTGCGACCTATCGAAGCACCGACCCCACGACGCCCGATCCGCTCTTGGTCTCCTCGGCCGTCAAAGCGCTACGAGCGGGCGATCGCATCGCCACCGGAAGCAGGCCGGTGGGCGGGCCTGATCGACTCGGCACAATTCCCGTCTCTGCTCCCGCCGACACCATCGCTGCCATCCGATCGGCCATTACCGACGAGAGATCGGTCTGGATCGGGTACGCCGACACCGACGGGCGCGCCACCGAGCGCATCATCGATCCGATCGAAATCAGTCGCGGCTTTCTTACGGCGTATGACCACCGCTACGAAGAAGTGCGCTCGTTTGCACTCGCGCGCATTACAGGGGTTGCTGAGAACGACCAGAGCTGACCTCTCACTCCGGGGGTAGCAGCACGTACGAACCGTCGGCATCAACTCCGCCGACCGCGTACCCCTCGTTCAGTGCCTCGACCATGGCGGCCCGAACGTCCAACCGCCAGCGCAACGCCTCATCGGGGTCGGCGGCACGAATCGCCACGATGTCGTCAGGCAATGGGACCACACGCGCACCCTCAGTGACAGCGACCGGGGCGAGCCCCCCTCGCGCTGCGATGCGTGCTCGTTCAGAGTCGACCACCCACCACGCCATGAGTCGATCAGTGCGGTCGCCAGCGTTGATGGCATCGGTCATCACGCCGTAGAAGTCGGGAAGATACTCCGACACTTCGGCGCCGAGTTTTACCAGGTTGAAGCGAGCGTTGCGACGTACGAGCGGGTCGAATGTCCAGGCGATAACCGAGATGCCGTGGCGAATCGCCCACGCGCGCTGATGAAGTTTCAGGGCGGTACCGACGTGGCGGTCGCGCCATGCAGGCAGTGCAGCGGCCATGTGTGAATGCAGATGCAATTCACGCTCGCCATCATCACCCTCGTGCCGCCCCAAGAATGCAAGTGCGGCACCCACGGCATCACCGTCGGGCTCTTCGACCGGAAAGGCAGCCGACACGTAGCACTCAGAATGCTCGAATGCGCGCAGCAGGTTCATCTCCATCGTCGTTCCACCCCCGGGCAACGGCCACGTCGAATCGAAGACCACGCGTGCCTTCTCAAGGTCGGGAATGGTGTGCAACGAGCGCACCACAACACCGGCTTGGGCAGCGGCCGCCTCGGCCGCTGCGACCGCTTCCACATACGCGTCATCAGTCGGGTCAGACATGGCCCTACGGTAGTGGCGTGCAGAAAGCCGAAGCGACGCAGATGGTAACGCGACTCCAAACCCGCCTTGCCGAGATGATTGACGACACGAGAGCGCTTGTCGAGGTTGAGTCACCGTCGTCCGACCCCGAGGCCTGCCGCGAAGCCATCGTGGTGGCCGAACACCTCTGCGGACAGCGACTTCCGACCCCTGCGCGGGTTGAGACGCACGAAGGGCGGTCGGTTCTTCGCTGGGGTCCGGACGCACCGCGCGTACTTCTCCTCGGTCACCTCGACACCGTCTGGCCATTCCGAACATTGCGCGACATTCCCTGGTCAGTGACCGCGGAAGAGCGTGGCACTGTGCTGCGCGGACCCGGTGTTTTCGACATGAAAGCCGGCGCCGTTCAGGCAATCTACGCGTTGACCGAAGTGCTGGCCCAGCTTCCGACGGCCGACGTGGGACTGCTCCTCACCACCGATGAGGAGATCGGATCGTCACGCTCCAAAGCGCTGATCTTGGAATCGTGCGCGCGCGCAGAGGCCGCACTTGTTCTCGAACCATCTGTTGATGGCGCACTCAAGAATGCTCGCAAGGGAACCTCGTGGTACCAGATCACCGTGCATGGTCGCGCGGCGCACGCAGGACTGGATCCGGCGAGTGGCATCAACGCCATGCTCGCGATGGCGCGACTGGCTCTCGCCGTTGGAAGCCTTGCCGATCAGGCAGCCGAGTCGACTGTCACCCCGACGCTGGCGTCGGCTGGCACCACCGGAAATACCGTGCCCGATCACGCCACATTGATGCTCGACGTACGCGCGTGGTCGCTTGCCGATCAGCAACGAATCGACGACGGAGTACGGGCTCTCATCGCCGACGACTCGTTGATGCAGGGTGCCCACGCTGACGTGGAGGGCGGCATCAACCGACATGCGATGCCCGAATCGGCGGCGCTGTCACTGGTGTCGCGAGTAGATGCGCTGTGCCCCCTTCTCGGTATCCCGTATCCCGGTGCTCGCGCTGTGGGTGGCGCCAGCGACGGCAACATCACCGCCGAGGCGGGAGTTCCGACACTGGACGGCCTCGGTGCCGTGGGCGGTGGCGCGCACGCCATCGACGAATGGGTGCTTGCCGAGGCCATGCCACAGCGGGCAGCCATCGTGGCAGCTCTGGTTCTCGACCTGGTGACCGCGTAGTCGCACTTACTCCGCAAGTACAGCGGCGACGATTGCTGCCGCAGATACCTCGGCGGAATCGGTGCCCGAGAGCACAAGTTCGGCATGCGTCGGCGGCTCGTAGTCTTGCCCGACGCCGGTGAGGTTCGGCAATTGCCCGGCCGCTGCGCGTGCGTACAGACCCTTCGGGTCGCGTGCCGCGCACACATCGAGCGGGGTGTCGACGAACACTTCGATGAACTCGCCCTCATCGAATAGTTCGCGCGCAGCCTCTCGGTCACCGCGGAACGGCGAGACAAGGGCGACGAGAACGACAAGACCCGCGTCGACCATGAGGCGAGCAACTTCGGCCACGCGTCGCACATTCTCGGCACGGTCTTCGGGTGTGAAACCAAGATCCTTGTTGAGGCCGAAACGCACGTTGTCACCATCGAGCAGGTAGGTGTGAACGCCCAGCGCGTGCAAACGCTGTTCGGCTTCATTGGCAATCGTTGATTTACCCGCACCGGACAGGCCTGTCAGCCACACCACGCCCGCAGGATGTCCCTTGATACGGCGTCGGGCCTCGCGATCGACCACATATTCCTGGCGGGTGATGTTCTCAGCGCGGCGCAAGGCGAAGCGCACCATTCCTGCAGCGACGGTGTCGCCCGTGACACGATCGACAAGGAGGAAACTTCCGGTGTGACGGCTGCGCGCGTAGGAGTCGAGGGGTACGGGCGCGTCCGTCGCGATATCGACGCGGCCGACGTCGTTGAGCGCAAGTAGTCGCGCGGCTTCAAGGCTGCCTGATTCAACATCAAGTCGGTGGCGCACTGCCGTGACGACCGCCGGAACAGTGAGAGGGCCACACACCAACAGATACGAGCGCCCATGTGCCAAGGGCTCGTCGCCGCACCACACCAACTCGGCTGAGAATCGATCGGCGGGGTGACAGATGTCGTCAACCGCCGTCAGTACATCGCCCCGGGTGACATCGACGTCAGGCTCAAGTCGTAGGCAGACTGCCTCGCCCGCCTCGGCCGATTCAGGCACTGCGCCCAGTTGCACGATTTCGGCGACAGTGGCGGTAAGGGAACGACCCGCCACCTCCAGACGATCGCCGAGCCGCACGGTTCCGGTCGCGATCGTTCCCGCGACACCTCGGAAACCGGGAGCACGGACAATGGTCTGAACCGGCAGGCGTAAGCCGGCGTCAGCATTCGCGAGGGCATCGGCCTGATCAAGAATCTCGAGCAGTGTCGGGCCGTCGTACCACGGCGTTCGACCACTGCGCTCCAGCACGTTGTCGCCTTCGAGGGCGCTCACCGGAATGACGTCGACTCGTTCGATCCCGAGCCTGTCAGCCGTGGGCAGCAATGTGCTGGCGATGCCGTCGAAGACCGACTCGGCAAAGCCCATCGAGTCGAGTTTGTTCACTGCGATCACCGCGTGACGCACCCCCATGAGCGAACAGATCGTGAGGTGGCGCAACGTCTGTGTGCGCACACCGCGCTCAGCA
>CAIYMF010000055.1 GCA_903927265.1 uncultured bacterium
ACACGATCTTCGGTGAGGTTGCCGACCAAGACAGCCGAGACGTGGTCGACGCCATCGCGAAGGTGTCGACTGACGGTGGCGACAAGCCGCTCGACGACGTGGTGCTGCACTCAGTCGAGATCACCGTCACCGACTGAACCCTTCTTGCATGGGGGGACACTCAGCACGCATAGACGCGGTTTTCCTACCCCATCAGTAGCGCGTTGCCCTTAGGGAACGAGAACGAGGCGGGTTCCGACGCTTCCTGCCGACATGCGGTCCCAGGCAGATTCGGCGTCATCGAGCGGCACTTTCTCGATGTCGATACTCAGTGTGCCGTTGCGCACCATGTCGAACGCCTGCAGCAGCAACGCAGACTGACCGGGCCAGCCAAGTCGCGCGGAAGGAGAGTCACCAGTCGCGCGTCGCCGCAACGACCGCCGCTGCTGCTTCGCGTGGGTGCGACAGCATCGGAATGTGACCGCCCGCGATCCACGTAAGCGGAGCTTCGGTGCGGGCGGCTCCATCGTGCATCCCCTCGGCGCCGAGTACCCGGTCGCCTTCACAGGCAACATGTGAGTACTGAAGGCCGGCCGGCCATTGGCTCAGCGGACACGGCTCGACCCACGGAGTCCAATACTGGGGGCGCAGGTGCGGTAGCGCTTCGACGATCTGCGGCTCATCAAGATCGTGGTACATCAACTCGCGAGCGATGTCCTCGGGAAGCGACGTGCTTCCGTCGTCGTGCCGCGTCATCGGGGCCGTACGGTATTCCTCGCAGTAGATGCCAGGAAGTGCCTTGCTTTGCTTGAGTCCTGACGAGCCAGGCTGTGGGGTGAGGGCTGCGAGATTGACGATTCCGATAGCGCCGATGCGCGTTGCCACCGTGGGCGCGTACAGGCCAGCAAGTGAGTGCGGGACGACCACGAGGTCGTCGGTCGCGGTCGAGAGGGCTTCCGCGACCACCTCGGCGTACCGGTCAGCTCCGGCCTCAGGCTCGCCAGCTGGAAGGTCCGGGGCGATGGAGTGGAATCCGAGGGACGCCAATTCTGATTGCATGGGCAGCCACGACCAGCCGGAGTGCCAGGCGCCGTGGAGAAGTACGAAAGTAGTCACGTTGCATTGTCACAGTCACGCCCAGTGAGGCATTGGCGAGGTGCTGGGGTAGGAAAACTGCGCCTATGCGTGCTGAGTGTCCCCCCATGCGGTTGGGGAAGGGACTGGCGGCGAGGATTCCAGAGCGGCACATGACACAATGCCCGAGTGGCCGATGACGGGGTGACCGGAAATTCGCGGGGTACCCGTTGGTCGTCGCTGTCGTCGCGACTGGCGTTGCTCATTGCGATTGTGCTGATTCTGAGCGGTCTGGTCACGGCCGTGTATTCCGCCCTTGCTGCGCGTAATGCCTCAGCTGCCGATGCCGCGGATGCGATGGCCAATGCTCAGCGGTCGACGGTGCTGCTCATCAATCAGGCATACGCCGATACTGAGCGCGCTCGCACGACAGCGATGGATGCCCGCAAGGCCGAACTCAAGGACGTCGCGTCGCCGATCGTCACCGCACTCGACCAGTTGCGGGCGCAGGTGGCTGCTGGCGTTCTCACTGAGGCGCAGGCGCAGAAGGCCGGACTCGAGGTCATTAAGGGCGTGCGATTCCGGAAAGACGACTACTTCTTCGCCTACGACAGCAACGGCACCGCGATCGCGCACCCCAACCCCAAATTCCAAGACAAGAACCTCCTGTCGATGCAGGATCCCAATGGGGTCTACGTCGTGCGCGATCTGCTGAAGATCGCCAATGAGAAGGGCAGCGGGTATCTCGATTACGCCTGGGTGAAACTCAACGAAGAGAATCCTTCAGCCAAGGTTGGGTACGTGCTGAAGTACGCACCCTGGAATTGGATGGTGGGCACCGGTGTCTACGTCGATGACATCGACAAGGAAGCTGCCGCGCGCCTCGAGGCCACCAAGCAGGCGCTGGGTGAGTCTTTCAGCAAGATCGATTTCACCGACAACGGTTTGCTGTTCGTTCTTGACAAGAACGGCCAGGTGGTGGTGCAGCCCAGCGACCGTGATCTGTCGTCGCTGAACACCACCGACTGGGGCAAGGCGTTGGCCTCGAGTCTGGTGGCCCAAGCGCCTGCAGACTCAGGGCAGATTGTGCGCACTACCCAAGAAGCCGCATTCACCGGTGCGCAACAGCAGTGGAGCATGGATGTGTCGTCATTCCCGCAGTTGGGATGGACGCTCGTGTCGGCCGTACCGCAAGCGGAGGTTGATGCGCCGGGTAACAGTCAGGCGGTGCGGCAGGCGCTGCTGAGCTTGGGCGTCTTGGGGCTCGGACTGTTGATCGGTTTGCTGGCGAGTCGACGCATCGTTCGTCCGGTTGAAACGATGACGAAGGCGGCGACCGCTCTTGAACAAGACACCTTTGATCCGACGATGCTCGATGATGCCGCCGCTCGGCGCGATGAGGTCGGTACGCTGGCGCGTGCTTTCCAACGCATGGGAACTGAGATTGTCGAACGTGAGCGCAAACTGCGTGAGCAGGTGACCAAGTTGACGGTGGTCATTGATCGGCAGAAAGTGGCAGAGGAGTCGGCAGCAATCACTGATTCGGACTTCTTCAAAGACTTGACGGACAAGAAGAACGCGTTGCGCGAGCGAGAAGACGGCCCACAGTGACCACGCCGATGCCAGGCAACAACCCCTTTGGCGCGGCACCGCACTGTTACCGCCACCCCGATCGCGAGACCTACATCTCGTGCACCCGATGTGGTCGGCCCATTTGCCCTGACTGCATGATCAGTGCCTCGGTTGGGTTCCAGTGCCCCGAATGTGTGTCCGAAGGCCGAGCGACCCAGCGGATGCCCACCACAGCCGCTGGTGCTCCCATCGGCGAGAAGCCGATCGTCTCGATGGTGCTGGTTGGAATCTGCGTGGTGGTGTTCGCGCTCGAGTTCCTGATTGGCGTCGACCAGGTGACCGGCCGCTTTGGTATGTATCCGCCGGACATTGCCCTCAACGGTGAGATTTGGCGATTGCCAACCTCGATGTTCTTGCACGGCAATCTGCTGCATATCGGTTTCAACATGCTCGTGCTCTGGACGATCGGGCCGCAGGTCGAGCGGATTCTGGGTCACGGGCGCTTCCTCGTGCTGTATCTGGTGGCCGGTCTCGGTGGCGCTGTGGCCTCGTACGCATTCTCTGCACCCCTCACCCTCAGCGTCGGAGCGAGCGGGGCGATCTTCGGTGTGATGGGTGCCTTGGTGGTGGCCGGACGTCAGGTGGGCTTCGACGTTCGTCAGGTGCTGATCCTGATCGGCATCAACGTGGCCATTGGGTTCGTTGGTGGCGGAATCGACTGGCGGGCGCATCTGGGTGGTCTGGCAACGGGAGCCGCCGTTGCCGCCGTGATGGTCTACGCCCCGCGGGCGAGCAGGCTGCTGTGGCAAACTCTGGGAGTTCTGGCGATTCTCGGCCTGCTGGTCATGATCACGATGTGGCGAACGGCCGAACTCCACGCCATGCTCGACGCGATTCCCGGAATCCCCGCCTAAGAGTTATCCACAGGGTTATCCACAGCTGGGGATGAATCACAACGGTGTGATTCAGGGACGCACTTCCCGACTAGCGCCAGCGTGTCGCGACGATGAAACCGCCGCCGATGAGACCAAATCCGACCAAAACGTTCCACAGGTTGCCGTGGGGCAACGCTGCGATCGCGCCCATGAGAGGGACGCTGGTGACGTCGGATCCGGCGATATAGAACACCACGATCCAGATCAGACCGAGCACAAATAAAGCCACCATGGTGGGGGCTACCCAGCGGGAAGGCCCCAGTTTGACCGGGTCCTTCTTCTTGGGCGGCGGCACGTAGGGGGTCTTCTGACGCGGCTTCGACTCTGGCACACCATGAGAGTACCTGCCCACAGTGAGAAGATGGGTACGTGCCCCGCATCCTCGTCGTCGATAACTACGACTCCTTCGTATTCAACCTCGTGCAGTACCTCGCGCAATTGGGAGCTGAGGTCACGGTGCGGCGCAATGACGACGTCCTTCCTCGCCAGGCGTTGACTTACGACGGAGTGCTCTTGTCACCTGGTCCGGGTACCCCCGAGCAAGCCGGAGTGTGCCTGGAGATGGTGCGCGAGTGTGCCGGAAAAGTGCCGCTGTTCGGCGTGTGCCTCGGACATCAAGCCATCGCTGTCGCCTATGGCGCGGTCGTGTCACGCGCGCCCGAATTGCTGCACGGAAAGACGTCGCTCGTGCACCACTCTGGAAAGGGAGTCCTCGCCGGACTACCCGACCCGTTCACGGCCACGCGCTACCACTCCTTGGCCGTCGAACGTGACACCGTGCCGGCCGAACTTGAGATCACCGGCGACACTGATACCGGCATCGTGATGGCGGTGCGGCATCGCGAACTCGCGGTTGAAGGTGTGCAGTTTCACCCCGAGTCGGTGCTGACTGAGGGCGGGCACCGCATGCTCGCCAACTGGCTTGTCGTGTGTGGAGACGAAGGCGCGGTTGAGCGAAGCCATGGACTAGCGCCCGTCGTGCACCACGCGTAACCGTTGAAGGCCTACTAACTTGCGCTGGGTGTGGGCGTCGGAGTGGGCGTCGGTGTCGGCGTAGGTGTGGGCGTCGGTGTGGGCGTCGGTGGCGGCGGAGGTTCTGTCGACACCGTGATCGTGACGAGCGACCCCTTCTTGACCATGGTGGTCGGGTCGGGTGTCTGCGATAGCACAGTGCCTGCCGGAACTGTTCCGTCTTCCTGGTTCACCACGTTGACCTCAAAGCCCGCATTGGCCAGATCACTGCGCGCTTGAGCCTCGGTCTTTCCTTGAACATCAGGAACAGCGACCTTGCCGTTGGAGACTGAAATCGCCACCGAGGAGCCCTCCGGAACCTGTGTTCCAGATGAGGGATCGGAGGAGAGCACATAACCCTCGGGCTGATCGGAATTAATCGCCGTAACCTTGCCGAGAATGAGTTTGTTGTTGGTGAGCGCCGCTCGAGCGTCATTGACTGACGCGAGCCCTACCAAGTTGGGCACCGTGGTCTGTTCCTTGCCGGTGCTGACGGTGACGTTGACCGGTTGACCGGCATCGCTTTGTTCACCCGCCGCCGGCTGTTGGCCGATGACCGTGTCCTTCGGTTTGTCAGGTGAGGTGGCCGGCGTCTGTTGCCCAAGCACCAGCCCCGCGGTAGCGAGTTTCGCGCGCGCTTCGGGGACGGTGAGTCCGCTCAGTGAGGGGACGGCCACTTTCTTGACCTCGGGAGAACCGAAGAGTTTGAGGCCGAGCAGCGCGATGCCACCGATCAGGGCAAGCACAGCGATCGTGACTCCGATCCACACCCAGGGGCTGCGCCTGGGCTCGGGGGGAGGAGCCGCCGCAGCGGCGCCCACGGCAGCCATCGCCATCGTGGGTTCGTGCACCAGCACAGCCGGCACCATGGCAGCGGTGACTGGTAGTCCGGCCATTGCTCGTTCAACGTCGGCACGCATTTCAGCGGCCGAGGAATAGCGATCACCGGGGTCTTTGGCCAGCGCCTTCATCACCACGGCGTCGACGGCCGCAGGAACCGATGAATCAACCTGCGACGGCGGAACCGCCGCTTCCGAAACATGCTGGTAGGCAATGGAAACCGGCGAGTCACCGGTGAAAGGAGGTCGCGTGGTGAGCAATTCGTAGAGTAGGCAGCCGGTGGAGTACAAGTCGCTGCGGGCATCGACTATTTCGCCGCGTGCTTGCTCGGGCGAGAGGTACTGAGCCGTTCCAAGAACAGCAGACGTCTGCGTCATTGTGCCGGAGGAGTCAGCCAGCGCCCGGGCGATTCCAAAATCCATGACCTTGGCTTCGCCGGTGCGGGTGAGCATGATGTTGGCGGGCTTGATGTCGCGGTGCACGATGCCATGTCGGTGGCTGTAGTCGAGCGCGGCGAGAATCCCGGCCGTGATCTCCAGAGCCCTTTCCGGAAGCAGGCGCCGACCGCTATTGAGCAGTTCGCGCAGCGTCATTCCATCGACGTATTCCATGACGATGAAGGGCACCCGAATCGCCTGCGATCCGTCACCGACGATTTCCTCGCCGGTGTCGTAGACGGCCACGATGTTGGGGTGGTTCAGGCCAGCCGCAGACTGCGCCTCGCGCCGAAAGCGGGCTTGGAACGACGGGTCGCGAGCGAGATCGGCGCGCATGATCTTGATGGCCACGCGGCGACCCAGTCGCACATCGCGGCCCTCATGAACTTCGGCCATGCCGCCACGCCCGATCACCGGACCGATTTCGTACCGGTCGCCGAGCGCGGTCATTTCCTCGTCCACGAGCCCTCCTGACTGTGTGACTCCATCATGCCTGACGAATGTGGGTTAACTTCCGAGCACCGCTTCGATCACGGCGCGGGCGATAGGTGCGGCGAGCTTGTTTCCGCTGATCTCGGGTGAGCCGCCGCCGTTTTCGACCACCACAGCAACAGCGATCTGGGGTGCTTCTGCGGGTGCGACACCGACGAACCAGGCATGGGGCGGCAGATCATTTCCGGTTTGAGCGGTGCCTGTCTTACCGCCGACGCGCACACCTGGAATCTGTGCATTCGATCCGGTGCCGTGGTCAACGACGTTGACCATCATGGCCAGTTCGGCCGCCGCGTTAACTTGGCTCATCGCTTGGGCGAACACCGAGGCCTGCGTTTGCGACAGCACTGACAGGTCGGGGGCGAGAATCTGATCGACGAGGTAAGGGTTCATCGTGACGCCGCCGTTGCCGATCGCTGCGCCGACCATGGCCATTTGCAACGCGGTGGCGCGTACATCGAATTGCCCGATCGCGCTCTGCGCGGTTTGAGCGGCGTCGGGGTTGGCCGGGACTCGTGAAGTGGCGGCTGTCATCGGTACCTGGAACGAGGTGTTGAAGCCGAACTTCTCCGCCTCCGCGCGCAAAGCGTCGGCGCCCAGTTCATTTCCGAGCCAGGCAAAGGCGGTGTTGCACGAAACCGCGAGTGCTTCCTCGAGAGTGATCTTGCCGTCAGGTCCGCAGGGCTGGCCCGACCAGTTCTTCAACTTCTTGGTCGAGTTGGGCAATTGGTATTCGGCCGGCCCCGGAATGATCGTCGTCGGCGTGAACTTGCCCGATTCCAAGGCGGCGGCGGTGGTGACCAACTTAAAGGTCGAACCGGGCGGGTAGGTGATGGCGAGGGGACGGTTCAGCAGCGGCTTATCGGGGTCGGACTCAAGTGCCTTGTACGACGCCCGAATCTCGTCGGGCTTGTGACTTGAGAGCAGGTTGGGGTCGAAGGAGGGGGACGAGACGAGAGCGAGAATCGCGCCGGTTGTTGGGTTGATGGCAACGACAGCACCCTTACGTCCGCCGAGTCCCTCCCATGCCGCGTCCTGCGCTGCGGAGTTGAGAGTGGTGACAACTCCTCCACCCTTGGTCTTGGTGCCCGCGAACAGTTGCTGAATGCGATCGACGAAGAAGCGGGAGTCACTGCCGGAGAGGACGGAGTTTTCGGTGCGCTCAAGTCCGGTGGCTCCGTAAACGAGTGAGTAGAAACCGGTTGCGGGGGCGTATTCGGCACCGGGCTTGTACACGCGTAAGAAATTGAGCGAATCGTCCGTGCGCACACTGCGAGCAACTTGCGAACGATTGACCAAAATCGGTCCGCGCTCGCGGTTGTACTCCTCAAGAATCAGACGCGTGTTGCCACTGCGGGCTCGGTATTCATCGGCGTGCAGTACCTGAATCCACGTGAGGTTCAGCAGCAGCGCGCCGAGTAGAACGCCTAGCAGTGCGGCCAGTCGACGCACTTGGCGACTCATAAGCGCATCACCTGCGTGAGTGCGTCGTCGGGTGAGAGCACGATGGCATCGGGTCTGCGTGAGGTGTCACTGATGCGCAGCAGTAGCGCAATCATGATCCAGTTGGCGATCAGTGCGGAGCCGCCAGCCGCGAGGAACGGCGTGGTGAGACCGGTCAGTGGGATGAGGCGGGTAACGCCGCCAACCACGACAAACACCTGAAGCGCGAGCACGATCGACAAACCCGCGGCGACCAACGTTCCGAACGGATCGCGACACGCAACAGAGGCGCGCATACCTCGGGTGACGATGATGGCGTACAGCATCAGGATTGCGGCCAGACCGGTGTAGCCGAGTTCCTCGCCGAACGCGGAGATGATGAAGTCGCTCTTGGCATACGGAACGAACAGCGGAAAGCCTTGGCCCCAGCCACTTCCCAGCAAGCCGCCGCTGGACAGGCCGAAGATCGACTGGACAATCTGATAGCCCTGCTCGGATTGATACGCAAACGGATCGAGCCACACTTGCACGCGAACGCGTACGTGGTTGAAGGCGAAGTAGGCGCCGAACGATCCGGCGATAAACAACAGGCCGCCGAGCACCACCCACGAAATGCGTTGAGTGGCGATGTAGAGCATGCCGACGAAGAGGCCGAAGAACAGCAGTGAGGTTCCGAGGTCTCGCTCGAATACCAGCACGCCCAGACTCACAAGCCATGCAACGAGCAGTGGTCCGAGGTCGCGTCCACGCGGAAGTTCCAGACCGAGCACCTTAGTGCGCACGAGTGCGAGTGAATCCTTCTTCACCACGAGGTAGCCGGCGAAGAAGATCGTGAGCAGAATCTTGGCCAGCTCTGCCGGTTGAAACGAGAACGGTCCGACGCGCACCCACAAGGTTGCGCCATTGATGGTGGCTCCGATTCCGGGAGCGAGCGGAAGCACGAGCAACAACAAGCCAATGAAGAGCGAGGTGTAGGTGTAACGCTGCAGGCGTCGGTGGTCACGCACAACGAGCAAGGTCAGAAGGAACAGTGCGGCTCCGAGCGCCGTCCAGGTGAGTTGGGTGGTGACGTCAGGCGAGGGAGTGGCGGTGCCATTGGAGATGGCGCGCACATCTTCACCGAGATCGAGTCGGTGAATCATGGTCAGGCCCAGCAGATTGAGCATGAAGACGGCCGGTAGCAATACCGGATCGGCGTACGTGGCGGCGAAACGAACACCGAGGTGAGCGACGATGGCAAGGGCGATGACGACGATCGCAAAAACCGTGAACGTTGGTGAGAGTTCGCCGAGCATCACCAGATCGACGTTTGCCCATGCGGCCAGTCCGATGACGAGCGCCACCACGAGCAGGCCCGCCTCGGCATTACGACGAGTGGGTTGCCAAGCGGGAAGTTCCGTCGGCACGCTCATCGCGACGGTCCGGTGGGGGTGGGCGCAGGGCTAGTCAGGGCGGGGCTGGCGGTGACACTGGGCGTGGGCGTGGGCGTGGGCGTGGGCGTGGGTGTGGGTGTCGGGGTCGGAGCGACTCCGGGACAGCCCTGCACCCAGCGGGCGACACACGAGAACGCGGCTGCCCGCAGGGTGGCGACTTTCTCCTCACCCTGCAGCAGACTTCCTACGGTGATTCCTTGTTCGACATTGAGGCGTTCGTTCTCAGGAAGTGAGGCAACCGGAAGTGGTGGCGCTGGTTGCTCGGCGACCGTTGCTAGCGTCAGGCCGGGAATCGTCTGGTTGAGGCCTTGGAAGATGACCACGTTGCCGTCAAAGGCCTTCACGAAGTAATGCGAATTCTTCCACGAGTTAACACCCGCGACGCCTGCGGCGACGAGCACGAGTAGCACCACGATCGCTGCGGCGAGCAGCCACCAACGGCGACGCCGAGGGGCGGGCGCGTGACCCAAGTCAAGTTCGACCGGTTTGCTCGACGGTAACTGGTCAGCAGTATTGCGCAGTGCCGGCTCGACATCGGCGGGAAAGGTGACCGAGGCCAGTCGTTCGCGAGTGCGCGATTCACTCGCTGCTCCCACGACCACCGGCATTGCTTCCTCGAGTGTGGCGGCGGCAGTGTCATCGACCTCAACAACTTCGGCCACCACCACGGTGACGTTGTCAGGGGCGCCTCTCTCAAGGGCGGCATCGACGAGTGCGGTGACGGCGTAGGTGGGGTCGCCTTCGGCAAGCAGTGAAGCAAGGATGTGTTCGGGCACAACACCGCAGAGTCCGTCGCTACAGAGCATGAAGCGATCGCCGAGGTGCGCTTCGCGCGCTTGTAGATCAGGCTCAACGTCGTTCACTCCGTCGATCGCTTTGAGAATGAGATTGCGACGGTTGTGGGTCAGGGCTTCGGACGCGGTGATGCGACCGGTGTCGACGAGCATCTGCACGTAGGTATGGTCGTGCGTCATTTGCTGCAGTTCGCCATCGCGCAATAAATAGGCGCGCGAATCGCCCACGTGCACGACATTCACTAAACCTGCACGCCACGCGATTGCCGTCAGGGTCGTACCCATGCCTGACAACTGTGGCTTGTCGGCGACGACGCGGCGGATCTCTTCGGTTGCTTGGGCGACGCCTGCGGCGAGGTCGGTGAGAACGTCACTCTCGCTGTCGTGGTGGGACTCGGCATCGATGGTCGCAAAGGTCGCTACGGCTGCGGCACTGGCGAGTTCGCCGGCGGCGTGACCGCCCATGCCGTCGGCCACGACCAGCATCGACGGGCCGGCGTATCCGGAGTCTTCGTTTCCCGAACGCACGAGTCCGACGTGTGACCGGGCGGCGTACCTCAGCGCGAGTGCCATGACTACCGCCGTAGTTCTATGGTGCTGCGCCCAACCTTGAGCGGCACATTGTTCGGAATGACGGTGGGTGAGGTGATGCGCGTGCGCTCAATCCAGGTTCCGTTGGTGCTGCCGAGGTCTTCGACGATCCACTTACCCTCGTGCGGGTAGAGGCGCGCATGGCGGTTACTCGCGTAGTCGTCGTCAAGGACGAGCGTGCTGTCGCTGGCGCGACCCATCGTGATGGGTGCTGATCCAAGCGGCACGACTGTTCCGCTGAGTGCGCCTTCGGTGACGACCAGCATGGTGGGAGCCCCGCGCTTAGGTTTCGCCGCCTTAGGCGCCTTTGCTGACTTCTTCGATTGAGGTGTCGGTGGCGCTACTGCCACGGCGGGTGCCGTGCCGGCCGGCTTGGCGTCGCGTGGTGCCCGCAGATCGCGGCTGAGCACTCCGATGATTGCGAAGACGCCGACCCACAGCAGGATCAGGAAGCCCAGTCGCAGCAGGGTGAGTGCGAGATCAGACACGCCACGTCACCCCGTGTGGAAGACCAGCTCGGTGGAGCCGATCGTGATGATGTCACCGTCGGCCAGCGCCACCTCGGCGATGCGCTGGCCGTTCACCAGCGTGCCGTTGGTGGAGCCCAGATCACGCGCTGCGGCGATGGGGGCGGTGCTGATTTCACAATGACGACGACTGACACCGGGGTCGTCAATGCGAATGTCGACGTCGCTTCCACGCCCGAGCACCGTGGTCGCGCGCGTGAGTGGATAGGCCGTTCCGCGAATGACCAGGCGCGCCGGTGCTGCGATGACCGGCTTGCTCCAGGTGCTCGGTGACGGAGCCGTGGGCGGCGGGGCGTTGAGGGGTGGTTGGGGTGCCATGGGTCGATCGGGAACCGCAGTGACCGACGCCTTGGCCTCACTGCGCACACGGAAGATTCCGGTTTCAAGTTCGCTATCGGAGTCGAACGCGATCTCGACATCGCCACTGAGGCTGTACTTCTGCTCGTCAGCGTAGGTGCGCACGAGTTCGGCCAACTCAAGAGTCATGGGTGCGCGATAGGTCATTAACCGCTCGGAATCGTGGGGCGAGAGATCGATCGTGAAGACGTTGGGAACGACAGTGCGCCCTCGACTGACGACCGCTGCGCGATCGTCAATCTCACGTTGCAAAGCAGCCGCGATTTCAACTGGCTGCACCTCGGCCTTGAAGGCCCGGGCGAAACTGCCGTTGACGAGCTGCTCGAGCCGCTGCTCGAAGCTGTCCAAAAGGCCCATTTGACCATGGTAACCGGCGAGGGCCGCAGGCATCGGTTACGTCGGCCCATGTGCCTGCGGCGCCGTTGCCGGTGCTAGCGTGGGCACGCCGGTTAAGCAGTCCGGTTGGGCGCGAGTGGCGGAATAGGCAGACGCGCACGGTTCAGGTCCGTGTGCCCGAAAGGGCGTGGGGGTTCAACTCCCCCCTCGCGCACCCAGTAGTTCCCGAGAGTGCATCAGTGAGTGCGGTGATGCCTCATGCATCAGACGACAGCTGCTTCATGAGCTGATCGCGCTCTTCGCGCAGGAGGTTCACTTGCTTGACGAGCAACTCGATCTCGACCGACGGTGTGATCAGCGGCGGCGACTCGGGCAGCCGAGGGGAAGTAGGCGCGTTCCACCCCTTAAACGAGGCCAGAAGGTGGGTGATGTCGTTGCCCGCCAGCAGCCCGTCGAAGGCGGCCTCAGCGTCAGCCGCAGCCACCACCTGCATGAACGCGTAAGGGTCGTGCTCATACGCCGCCCGTGAGGCGTCACTGTCGTGGGCCACTGCAGCAGCGACGTTGCGCGTGGAACCGACGGCATCGGTTTTCACCACAACTCCGATGCCTAAGTCGACATCGAGAGTGAACCACGGCAGGTCTTGGGCCAGGCACACATCACGGAAGGCCGCGTAGGACTCGCCGCACCACGCTCCCGACTGAAACTCGGTGGCCATTAATTCGCGTGGCGGCAGACAATCGTGCACGAGCATCACTCCCCCCGGGCGCACCAGCTCAAGGCCGAGCTCGAGTCCAGCGGTGGTCGATTCGTAGGTGTGATGCGGATCGGCAATGACGAGGTTGAAGGTGCCCTCGCCATTCATGGCGTGCAGCAGATGAGCAATGTCGGCGGGAGTCTCGCCATGCTCACCGTCGTATGTCACAGCAACCACGAGGCGCGGTCGTCGAAGGTCAAGGTCGCGGAGTGCGGCATTCCCTGTCGTGCCGGAGGTGATGACGGCGACATGGGTGAGCCCACGCTCGGTGATCAGGTCGTTGGCGAGGTTGGCAAGTCCCGAGTCGGTCACACGTTGATTATTCATGGGCGGGCGATAACGAGTGGCTACGTTTCGGCATTGGGGCGTAACGAAGGGTTCGAACCCGGCAGTTCCCTGCGATTGAAGTAGAACGTCGCTGCCGCGACGCACATGATGATCCCGCCCGCGAGGCCTTGCGCGCGATACGCATCGACCATCGACTGCTTCTGCTCATCGTCAATGGTGTCAACGGTTTCCAGCGGTACTGAGTATTCCGAGGCGACTTCCTCGCTGCTCGCTCCGCTTCGTAGCGCTGACGAAATCTCGCTTACTTGAGCGGTGCTTTGGCCCGATGCCGCGAGTTGTGTGGTGAGTGATGCCTCGAATGTTCCGTAGACGATGGCTGTCATGACGACGACGCCGAGCGCCCCACCCAAGTTGTTCGAGGCGCCGCGGAAGGCCGACATGGTTCCTTCGGCTCCTGGCGGTGCGAGGTTCATCACTGAGTTAGTGAGTGCAATGGCGGCTGCCGTGAGTGCGGCTGAGTACAGGCACACAATGGTGAGCGGAATCCACACCGGCATCGTGACCGTCTGAGTCATGCACAGGAAGAGCGACACTGCGAGCGCGATAAGTGCGACGGTACCGGCGAATCGAAGCCCGCGACTCCTGATGAGTCGCGCTGCGACCGCGGCTCCAACAATTCCCGCGGCCTGCGACGGCATCATCAGCACGGCCGTTTGAAATGCCGTGTAGCCATACACGTATTGCAAACCTATGGTCAGGTAGAACCACACATTGGTGAACATCATCAGTACGACCACAAGCAGCAGCACACGCACCCCGCCGTGGCGCAGCATGCTGATGTCGAGAGTCGGTGAGTTCAGACGCCGCATCAGCACGATCAAGGCGCCCGCTGACAGGATTCCGAGCGAAATCCAGACCAACGTCTTTGCCGATGTCCAACCCGCGGAACTGCCGTTGTTGAGGGTCTCGACGAGGCTGGCAAGAACGAAGCCGGCGAGTGCGGGAGTCCAGAGTTCACCCGAAATTCGATCGTCGGCGCGATCGTCGGGTGGCAGCAGCTGGATGGAAGCGATGACGGCACCGATTCCGCTGAGAACCCACAACAACGAGACGGCACGCCAACTGACCCCCTCCACAAGAGCCCCGGCGATGGTGGGGAAGACCAGGAACACCAGAGGAGTGACCGCTGCGTAGGAAGCGAATCCAGAGGCGCGGGTTTCGTCGTTGGTGAGCTTGGCGGCGAGCAGTCCGACAACGATGACGAACAGTCCTTGTCGACCCATGCTTCCGAGCAGAAGTCCGGCCGAGGCCAAGCCCATCGTCGGCGCAATCGTGACGAGGGCGTAGCCGAGTGACATCAACGCACCGCACCCGATCAGGAAACGCCGAACGCCCACGCGCGGACCGAGTACTCCGGCGAGGAAGATCACCATCAGTGCGCCGACGCTGGGCAACTGGCGCAGTAGCGATTGCTGCGTCTCGGTGGCATCAAGGTCGGTCACCATCGGCGCGATGATGTAGTTGAACGTGGCCAGTGAGATCTGAGCCGCACCAGAAATGAGGCACACGCCGAGGATGATGCGTTGTTCAGCTGCGTTGAGGCCTGCGGTACGCAGCTTCACCAGTTATCTCCTCGGTCCTGCAAACAGTTGATTCCACGCACGCTATCGGCATGCTTGCCGCGCCTACTGTCACACTGACGGTATGAACACCACGCCAAGCGACGCCGACAAGAGTGCTGACGATCTTCAGAAGGAGAAATTCAAGGCCGCCTTGGACGCCAAGAAGGGTAAGTCGGGGCATGCCGGTGAATCGCACACGTCCACGGGCTCATCGGGTCACGCGCAGCCCAACCGTTCGGGAGGCAAGAGGGAGTTCCGTCGTAAGAGTGGCGGCTAAGCAGTGGGGCGCTCTGGGCGACGTTTGACCCGTTCACCTGAGGCACGCGCGGCCACGCGACGAGCGGCCGCAGCACGACGAAGTCGCGGTACAACAATCAGCACGTAGGCCGTGGCGACGAGGCCGAGGCAGATCACGACCAACGCGGGTGCGGCCGAAAACTGAGTCGGATCAGCGGGATCAGAGAATCCGCTCGCGAGCGCAAGTCCGGCGAACAGCACGGTGCCTCCGCCGGCTAAGACAGGCGCAGCCCTGAGCCGGAAGGAACGGGGCTTGGTGTGCGTACGCCGCAATTTCAGCAGGGCCGCAGATGCGATGGCGAACACCGAGGCTTCCAGCGCGGCGCCAACCGCTACCAGCAACAACCATTGGCCGGTCGCGAAGATCACCGCACCGACCACTGCTGACGTCACCGCGAGCACCACGACGGCGAGCCACGGCACGGCACGAATATTGAGTCGCGCGAACGGTCGCGGCAGGTTGTCCTCGCGTGCTGCTGCGTACACAAAGCGCGATGCCACCAGGAATCCGCCGTTGAAGGTGTTGATGGCGGTGAGCACAGTGACACCGAGCATCCAGATCTCACCGACTCGGCCGAGTGCGGCCGCGCCGAGCAGCAACTGCGGGTACGCACTTCCGTGAGCGACGTCTTTAGGCACGAGGTGGTCGAGGGCCAGGCTAAACACCGTCGCGGCGAACCAGATGAGCATCGGTGCGATGAACAGCCCGCGCGTGATCACCCGCGGTGTACGAGCCTCTTCGGCGGTGGTCGTGACCCATTCGAAAGCTGCGAACAAGAACAGCGCAAACGCAATCGCTTGAAATCCTGACAGCGCACCGTTTCCGAAGAGTGCGAACGGAGATTCGATCGGCATTCCGGGTTTGGCAATTGCCACGATTGACAACACCACCGTGCCTGCGAGCACCGTGTACGTCACGGCCGACTGCACTCGACCGGCCATGGTGATGCCGCGAAGATTGAGTGCGGTGGCGATGGCGAGCAGCACCAGAATCCATACGTAGGCCAGTGCTGGCGGCTCGTTCAACACATGCTGAATTGCGGCGCCGATCAGGAAGGCATCGGCGGCAATGACGAGCACGACGGTGGTCATATAGGTGAAGGTGGCGATCAGTGCGAAGCGGCCACCGAATGCGTTGGAAATGTAGAGGCGTACACCGGCTGCGGTGGGCCACATGCTGTTGAGTTCGCTGAACACACCGGCAACGACGAGGGCGATCAGTCCGCCGATCAAGATCGCAAGCCACGCGCTCGAACCCAGCGCGAAAGTGCTGACTGAAACGATGCCCAGGAAGTTGATGGCGGCGAAGGCGAGGCCCGCGGAAGTGGCGGTGGCAGTGAAGACGCCGACTGAACGCCTCAGGTGGTGTGGGTGGTGGTCACCGATTACAGGCTGTTCGGCCTCGCTGCTCGGTGGTGCCAGCTCACTCACGCGTCGGGCCAGATGACGTAACTAATGGCATCAATTCGCATGATGTCTTCTTGCGAACCGCGTACTTGAATCTCTCCCCGCAGATACTTCGGCATGGGGTTGAGGTCACCCCAGAACATGTCACAGAAGGTTTCCGAATCGGTGGTGACCACCACGTCAGGCACGCCGATGTGACCGGCACCCGTGCTCACAATCTCACCGGAACGCACGTCCATGGTGAAGGTCTCGGCTGTGTCCGCGCACACGAAGTGAAGCACTCGAGTCCAGTCTTTCTGCATCTTGCGAAGCCGCTCGTTGGTGTTGCAACTCACCGTGTAATCGTCGAGCGCTTCCTGCAATTCATCCCAGGTGGCCATGCGGTCCTCGATGCTCCCTTGAAAGTCGGATCAGGTGGTGGCGCGTTCAGGTCGTCGACGTGCGCGAGTAGTGCCGGCATCGGCGGGACCGTCACCGGATCGCACGGCCCGCACTGAGTCGTCGAGAGCTGTGAGCAGTAGATCGATCTCGTCGGGGCCGACGACAAGGCTTGGCATCACTCGCATCACCGAGGGTTCATTGCCGCTGTAGATGGCCAGCACACCGCGCTGTGACAACTGGTAACTCATCCGCGGACCGTGCGAGTCTTCGCGGTACTTCAGCCCGGCCATTAATCCTCGACCGCGGGTTTCGGCGATCATGTCGGGATGTGCGGCCGCCAATTCCGCGAGTCCTGCGTGCAGTCGCACGCCCATTGCGGCGGCGTTCTCGACGAGGCCCTCGGCTTCGATTACCTCAAGTGTTGCGAGTGCGATGGCGCAGGCAAGATCGCTGCCGCCAAATGTTGACAGGTGAATGAACGGATGCGGAATCAGGAACTCGCGCACTTCTTCGGTGTAGATCGTTGCTGAGATCGCGGCGAGTGATCCACCGAGTGACTTCGCAATCGTCATGATGTCGGGAACAACGCCTTCATGCTGCGACGCGAACCATTTTCCGGTGCGCCCCATGCCAGTTTGAATCTCGTCGAAGATCAATAACGCACCGACTGCATCGCACGCTTCTCGGGCCGCGGTGAGGTAGCCGTCGGGCGGAACGACGATTCCACCCTCACCCTGAATGGGTTCGAGAATCACGGCGGCTGTGGTGTTATCAACTACCGCACGCAGGGCGTCGCCATCGCCGAACGGTACGAACCGGAAGTCGGGCATCAGGGGTTCGAACGGCTCGCGAAATGCATCGCGGCCACCGGCACTGAGGGCGAAACCGGTGTGACCGTGATACCCGTTCACCGTTGACACGATCGTGGGGCGCCCGGTTGATCCGCGCGCGAGTTTGAGAGCGAAGTCGATCGCTTCGCCGCCGCCCGTTCCGAATGTCGTGCACGACAGATTTCCAGGGGCAATCTCGGCAAGGCGTTCGGCGAGCCGTGCCTTCTGCGCGCTGCACAGAAGAAAGTTGCCGTGGTCGAGGTGATCGAGGGCTTCCTTTGCTGCGGCGACGACAGCGGGGTGTCTGCGCCCCACGTTGAACGAGCCGGCGGAAGTGAAGCAGTCGAGGAAGCGACGTCCGTCGACATCCCACACCCACGGGCCCGACCGCTCACCTTCGACGATGTCGAGACCGGCGGTGCGCATCACGCGCACCTTCTGGGGATTGAGGTAGGTGGCGAAGTCAGCAAGGGCGGCGGCTCGTTCTTCCGGACCCTCAGGGATCGCAAGATCAGACACGGTGCCTCCGCGCGGAGATGAGTCGCTCGAATGGCTTCTCTGGCGCGAGCCTACTCCGCACGTTGAGTGCGGTTTGGGAGATGGGAAACCGGCTCGCGAAACTGTCGCTGAAGGGTCCGTTGCCGAGGTTCCCGAACACCACCAGTCCGATATGTGGGAGGCGGGTAGCCCGGACGGAGCAAAACCGTTTTCGGGCGAAGATCGACCAGTTCCGCGTTATAGCCTCACCAGAAAACGGGGCAAAGGAACGAGTATGACTGACTTCTACCAGCGGGATCCTCGAGAGCAGCGCAGCCGTCTCGACGCAGAAGCGAGCGACATTCCCATTGTCGGCCTGCTCAACGACCTGCGTGAGGGCGTGGTTGTTCAGGGTGCTGATGGTCGGATCTTCCTGTCGAACGTGGCAGCCGAACGCATTCTGGGCCTGACGGGTGAGCAGATCGAAGGACGAACGTCAACTGATCCTAGGTGGCGAGCTATTCGGGAAGACGGCACAGATTTCCCTGGCGGTGAGCACCCGGCGATGGTCACTCTCGCTACCGGGGAAGCGCTGCGGGACGTGGTGATGGGCGTGCACAAGTCCGATGGCACGCTGACTTGGATTCTGATTAACAGCGATCCCATCTGTGCTGAGGGTGAGACGCATCCTTACGCAGTCGCGGCTTTCTTCACTGACATCACCGATGTCCATGATCTGGAGGGCGCTCTTGAGGCCAGGGGTCGGAACTTCCAACGGGTTTTGGATTCGATGCTTGACCCAGTCGTGTTCTTACGTGCGGATAGGGACGCGTCGGGTTTGGTTGTCGATTTCATTCATGAGTACGCCAACGATGCTGCGTGCGGGTGGCTGGCGAGGGAGCTCGAGCAGGTCGTTGGTACCCGACTGACTGCGCTGTTTCCGCCGGTGATGGCGAGCGCGCTGGTCGACTCGTATCGCCATGTTGTGGAAACGGGCGATCCGCTGGTTCTCGACAACGTTGCGATGGCTCAGGAGCAACTCGATGGAGGGGATGCCCGGTTTGATGTGCGCGCGGTTGCAGTCGATGGTGGTGTGACTGTCACGTGGCGTGATGTTTCGGTGCGTAGTGAATGGGTGGAGGGTCTGGCACGGTCGGAGGAGCGGTATCGGCTGCTGATCGATAACGCCAGTGATGTCGTTGCGTATGTGCAGCAAGGTTTTGTGACCTGGGTGTCACCGTCGGTCAGCCGAGTGTTGGAGTGGGAACCTGACGAATTGATGAGCCGTGAACTGATGCAGATTGTGCACCCAGATGACGTGGGATTGGTGGATCCGATGGTTGAGCGACTCAATCGCGGAGAGTTTGTTGCTGTCAGGTTGCGTCTGATGACTCCATCGGGTGGATATCACTGGGTCGATGTGCATGCTCAGCGTTTCACTACCGCGGCCGGTGTAGTCGACGGGATTTCAGCGTCGGTGCGAGTGGTCGACCGCGAAGTTGCTGCTGAAGCGGATTTGAGTCGGCGCGCTAACCATGATGAGCTCACAGGCTTGGTTAATCGCGGTGTTGCGATTAACCACGTGGCGTCGACGCTTGCACATGAACCTCGCACGGGAGGTTTGACTGCATTGCTCTTCTGCGACATCGACGATTTCAAGGCGGTCAATGACACGTATGGACATGTCGCGGGAGATGAAGTGCTGCGAGTTATCGCCGACCGCATCGAACACGTGGTGCGTCAGGGAGATCTGGCGGCACGGTTCGGTGGAGACGAATTCCTCCTGCTGCTGAACGGGGTGCGGGACGTTTCTGATGCTGGCCGGGTGGCCGAGAAGATACGGGTGAGGGCACTGGACCCGATCGCTACCGACATGGGTGAGGTGCGAGTGACGATGAGCATCGGCGTGACGGTGGCGACACCCCACGAAGATGTGGACCGACTCATTGCCCGTGCGGATGAAGCGATGTATGCCGCTAAGGCAGCGGGCAAAGATCAAGTGGTCACGATCAGGCGTTGACGCCGCCTTAGCGCGGGCGTTCCCCCGGAGATTGCCTGTGCAGGGAGTTAGGTGAGCCAACCCACTCTGCGTAGTAGATCGCTCGCTGTATCGCGGGCATCGCGGCCGTGATTACGCAGTGCGGGAAGGTGCAATCCGACCTGTGCTTCCTCGACCCGCTGCGCCTCTGCGAGGTCACCGGTGTTAGCCCGCGCCCGCAGTCTCTTGGTGCGCGCGTCGGCCGGAACGGACAGCCGCATCGCCACCAGCGCTCCACCCGCCGCACGCCGCAGTGCTTCCACTTCATGGCGCGTGGTGACGGCACGGCAGAGAACGAGTGTGTGGATGTCGATGAGTGAATAGCGTTCACGAAGCGAGGCGAGGTTGTCGCACATCAGGACGAGTAATTGGTCCGAACTCAGCGAGGGTCCGGCCCAGCACAGCCAGTCGAGGTCGATCACCGCGCTGGCAACGCTGGCCTCATCGAGAAGTTCGCCTGTTGCAATCGCAACCGAGGTCTTACCGCTGCCGAGAGGCCCGGAAATCAACACAGCGCGGGTGGGGTTCACGCCTTGAGTCTGGCACTCTTCGCGAATGCCCGTGGCGCGCATCGATTCCTTGACAGACTGGGGGTACCGGACACTGGAGGTGCCTGATGGCAACAGCAGTCCTCATCGTCGACGTGCAGAACGATTTCGCCGAAGGTGGCAGCCTTGCCGTTGCCGGCGGCGCAGAGGTCGCGGCAGACATCACGGTGTTCCTCAAGGCCGCCAAAGAGCGCATCGCATTGGTCGTGGCCTCGCAAGACTGGCACCTGCCCAACTCACTCGATGGCGGCCACTTCCCGCCACCGGGAACACCCCCTGACATGCGGCACACGTGGCCGCTGCACTGCATCCAGGAATCCCACGGTGCCGAGCTTCACCCGGCCCTCGATCAGTCACTGATTGATCTGGTCGTGCGTAAGGGTGTGGGAGTTCCTGCCTATTCGGCCTTCCAAGGGTCGACCGACGGTGGCATGTCGCTAGACGAAGTGCTGAAGGCACATGACATTGACGCGCTAGTGGTGTGCGGGCTGGCAACCGATTACTGCGTACATCAGACAGTGCTCGATGGGTGTGCGCGCAAGATTCCGGTCATCGTGCTGTCAGATCTATGCGCGGGAGTCGCCGCCGAAACATCGCGTCTCGCGGTGTTGGAAATGAAGGATGCGGGCGCTACGTTCATGACATCTGTGCAGTACGAGAAGGGCTCCTGAGGAAAGCGCCGCTGCTTTCCGTTGCGGTGAAGCTGCTCACGTCTCCTCCCCGGAGGCCTCCTGTTCTCGCTGCGCCTTGACCGCAGCGAAGTTCGCGTCAGTACGACAGTCGTAACGCCACAGTGCGGGAAGTGCAGCTGCGGCGATTCCGACGCCTGCCACGCACAGGATTCCACCACTTGCGAACGCACCCGCCAGACCCAACCTGTTGGCGGCGAAGCCTGCACGCGCTTGGCCCAGCGTGGGTCCGACGGCATAACTGATCAGTTCAAGTCCGGCCATCCGACCGCGCACTTCGTCGGGAATCGTCTGGTTCCACATCAGGCCGCGGAAGTGGCCGCTGAGCATGTCGAAGTATCCCGCGACGACGAGGAGAGTAAGAACGACGCCGATCGTTGGGGCGAGCGCGACCAATCCGACGGCTGCACCCCACGTGGCAGCAGCGAACACGATGAATCGGCCGTGATGTCGTGCGCGAGGCGTCCAGCCACTCGTTGCAGCGAACACCAAGCTACCCACCGCCGCCGCGCTGTAGAGCAGGCCGAGCGCCCACGGTGCATCGTATTCCTCGACCACGAAGGGAAAGAGGGCGTAGGGAAAGGCAAAGGTCATGGCCACGAGGTCGACGGCGTAGGTGCCGAGGATGTCGCGTCGACTCCGCGCGTAGCGCAGCCCATCGCCGATATGAGCGATCACGGAGGCGCCATCGTGATCATGACGGGGCGGGATAGGTGGCAGACGCAGTAGCAGCACGATCGACAAAGAGAAAGTCACCACGTCAACGGCGTACACACTTGCGGTGCCGAACGCGGCAATGAGGAGACCGGCGATGGCGGGCCCGACAAGGGCTGATGAATCGCGCACACCTGACTTCAGCGCGCTTGCCGCAGATAGTCGATCGTGCGGTACAACTCGAGGCAAGATGGCATCAAGTGACGGACGCTGCAAACCGTCAAGTGCAGCGACGGTCATCGCGACGAGGTAGAGCACGGCGGTGCTCGGAGTCGCGCTGAGCGCGTTCACGAGCAGCACTACTGAGGTGAGCATGAGCGCAATCTCGGTCAACACCACCATGCGCCGACGGTCGAGACGATCCGATAGCGAGCCACCGAAGAGGCCGAAGATGATCAGTGGCGCGAGTTCTGCCAGACCGATGAATCCGACGGCGACAAACGAGTCGGTGATCTGCGCCATCTGAAACGGAATTGCAACGTACGTCATCATCGAGCCGAGTCCGGTGATTCCACCGCTGACAAACAGCAGCCGAAAGTTGCGCAGGTCGCGCAACGGACTCAGATCGATGTGCAGCGGCACTCCCGGATCATTGCACGGAAAGCGCCGATGCCGTCGTTCACTGTTAGCGTGCGGCTATGGCAACCATCGCGCGCTGGGTACTCGGTGCCTTCCTCATCTTTGCTGGCGTCAGTCACTTCGCGAACACCGACTCATTCCGAGCGCAAGTGCCGCCATGGATGCCGGGCCCTGTGGCCGTGGTCTACATTTCGGGCGTCATCGAGATTGCGCTCGGCCTCGCGCTTCTCGTTGTGCGTGGGAGGCGAGCTCACGTGGGCTGGGTCGTAGCAGCCTTCTTCGTGATCGTCTTCCCTGGCAACATCTCGCAGTTCCTCACACACACCGACGCCTTCGGTCTCAACACCGATGTCGCCCGAGCGATTCGATTGCTCTTCCAGCCACTGCTGGTGGTGTGGGCCCTGTGGTGCACCGGCGCGTGGAGCACATGGCGCGCGCGCCGGCGCACCATCGTTACCGCACCAGAGTGACGCGAGCGGAGGTACCGATGACGCTGCCCTTGGCGAGCACGATCACTCGGTAGGTCCCCTTGGGAAGGTTGATGGTCGCGGTCTCAGCCGTCCCCTGCGTGCGATACGTGGTGGGACGCGTAGTCCAGCGGCCCGAAGTGAGCGACTGTACGCGGAAGCTCCAGTAGCCGCTTCCCCTGCTGGGGTTCACATCGACGAAGAGTCGGCTCGCTGAGTTGACTGCCGTGGCAATGACCGCGGTCGGCTTACTCGGTGTTGTAGGGGTGGTGGGAGTGAGAATCGTTGCCTGCCCGAACAGGGAGTCGGTCGTGGTGATTGTCGGTACGTCGATCGGTGTCGCGTACAGGTAGCCACCGGTCGGGGAGAAACCGGCGATGAGCGCGGTACGCAACGCTGCCAGGGTGGTGCGCTGGGCTGTCGTCAGCGTCGAGTTCACAGTGGCGAAAGCTGTGGCGTACGTCGCTGCCAGGAATCCATCGAGTTGGCCGTAACGAACCATGAGCGCATCAACGACCGACGAATCAACAGTGCCGCCAGTCATCGCCTTGCGGAGTTCGGTTGAGATCTGCGTACGCACGTCAACGATGCTTGCAAGCGTCGCCCTCTGTGCAGGAATGATGTCGGTAATGGTCTTCGCCTGCGCCGGGGTGAGGGCTGCAAGGAATGCGGCGCCACTTTCGCCGGTGATCTGCGTTCCGATGCTGTACCCAGGGTTCCCCACAGCCGGTGCGTCTTTGAGGTAGAACGATCCGAAGTACGTGCCGTGTCGTTCGGGGCAGAAATAGGTGTCAGCCGTGACCGAGCCGGCGTACCAACTGAACATGTCGCCCGCGTAGGTCATGACCGCGACATTCTGATCGTGGGTGAGACCACGAAGGTCGGAAGGCTCGGTGGTCACGGGCCAACTCGTCATGCCTTTGCCCACCATCGCGTCAAGCGTCGTTTGCTGCGAAGAGTCGAGGGACGCAAGCAGCGACCCCATGACGCGAGCCCGCGCCACCGACATGCTTCCATCGAGCTGGTACAGACTGGCGGACCATGCTTGAACGGCGCTGGAACTGAGCCCCGTGGTGCCAGCCGGTAGATCGCCGGCGAGCAAACGTCGATTCGCGGTCATGAGCTCGTAACGCTTCATTCCGTAGGAATTGATGTCGGAGACCTGCGCGTTCGCCAGCGTCAGCAGTTGGGCGCGCTGGTCGGCCGTCAGAGTGTTCAGCATTGCGAGTGACGCGCGCGTCAGGAAGTCAGTGTTGTGACCCATCGAGCTGGGGTCGTTATCGCGCAGGTATTGGAATCCCCAGAAGTCGGCCACCTTGCCGGGTGGGAAGAAGGAGTCACTTGCGATCGTGCCGGTGAGAAAGCCGAGTCCATCGAACGCGATGGTGTTGAGCTGCGCGCCATCGGAAATTGCTTGGCCGATGTTGAAGGCAGGGGAAGTAGCGCTGGCTGCCGAGACGGTGCTCGCAGTGGTGGCGAGCGGAGTCACCGCTTGTGCAGCGGTCCCGCATCCCACGGTGAGAAGGGTCGTCACCACAGCAATGAGCGGACGAGTGAATTGGGTACCCATGGAATGCGTCTCCCGAGGAATGGAGGGCACTCAACCGTGTGTTGAGTGCCTCTGCTTCCACTGTCGACGTGAACACGAACTAAGTGAAGGAATATTGCCTTGAGGGTTACTGGAGGTTGGCTGAGGGGGATCATCACCTTAAGTAGGCAGCCGGACACGGGGTGTCGCTGATACTTTGGGGGCTGGGGTTGTCGTGTCTGTTCCGCATTCTGAGGTGATGATGAAGTCGGCAGTGCGCCGCGGGCGAGTGGTGCGGGTGATCGCAGTAACAGCGATCGCTGCCGCGCTGATGACCGGCTTCGAATTGCTGCCCAGCGGCGATGTCGTGCTCTGGATCGCCGTCGTTGCGATTTCGTTCGTCGCAGCGGCCTGTGGCTACGTACTGGCCCGTCGCGGCAACGTTGACGCGGCTGCGGTGGTACTACTCAGTGCTTTCGTTCTGGTGCTCTTCGTGGGACCGTTGGCGACGGGCGACTTGGGAGTCGCTCCATTCTGGCTCGGCCCGATTGCCGCGGCGGGACTGCTGGTCTTGCCGCGACGCTATTTTGCTGCGCTGATCGTGGGGCTCGCACTCGCCCTCGTGGGACTTCTCCTCGTGGGTCGACCATCGGGTTTCATTACTCCTGATTACCTCGATCTCCTCGTAGTTGGAGCGTTGGTGTCGCTTGCAACCGTGATTGCTGCGGCGTACGGGGTGCACGAACGTACCTCGTCGCTCCAGCAGGTGCAGAGTCTGACGATGAAGACCGACGACCTGCTGACGAGCCACCAGCAAGTTCGCGCCGATCTCATGGCACGTGCAGTCGTTTGCGACGCATCGGTTGCCGCGGTGGTGTCCGAACGCGAGCGACTGATTGCGAGTCTGAGTGAGATGGCCGTGCGTGATCCGCGCACCGGTCTGTTCAATGCGCGACATCACAAGGAACAGTGGGCGATGGTCATCGAGGAATCGAAGACCACAGGCCTTCCGGTGTCCGTGATTGCCCTTGACCTTGACAACTTTGGCGCGGTGAATCGCGACTACTCCCACGAGATTGGCGACCGCGTACTCGAGGAGTTCGCAGGACTCATTCGTCGCCACATACGTCCTGGAGATATTCCGTATCGGCTAGGTCAAGGTGAAGAGTTCATCGTCCTGCTTCCGCACACTCGATCACACGAGGCCGTTGCCGTCGCTGAGCGCATTCGCGTGGGTACGCGTCGGCACCGGTGGAAAGATATGCGCCCCGAGGATCGGCTGACTCTCAGCGCGGGGATTGCAGATCGCAAAGCACTCTCAACCGAGCGTTGGATGGATGTTCTCAAACGCGCTGATGCGGCTCTGCTCCACTCAAAGTCCGATGGTCGCGATCGGGTGACCGAATCCAACGAGGCGGCACTGTGAGCGCCGTCATGCCGTCAGCAACGACAGCGGTCGAGCGCCTCGACAGTCAGCGTCGGACTGCTGTACGCAATCGATTGCTTGAGGCCGGTGCGATCGTTGGAATTGCCGGTGGTGTCGTTCTGGCGTTGAGCCCGACGTCACAGACGGTGGGCATCGTCGGTGTCATCTGCGGCACCGCCGTAGGAATCGTGCGGACGCTCACCCAACGCATTCCCAACTGGCTTTCACTGACGGCTATCGCAGTTCTGGCGGCAGGGGCCCTGCTCGTTCCGGTGATTGTGACCGGCGAACTCGGCGGCAGTGCGTTCTTCGTCGGTGTCTTTACTCTGGCGTTCATGGCATCGGCCCCGCGAACCATTGCCTGGATCTCGGTGGCAGCGGCGGGTGTGATGATCGTCGTTCTCGCGGCGATCACGGCGTCCGGACGCTTCCCCGACACCGTCGCTGGCGATGAAGTCACGTGGTGGCGAGTCAGCGTTGAGGCCGTGCTCGTGCTGGTGCTGTCGATAGTTGGAGTGATCGTTCAGTTGCACCTTGCCTCAGCAGCGGAGAACGATCTGGCGCGCGAGCGAGCGCGTGTCGAAGCACTGAGCGTGAAACTTGTGGAGGAGAACGCTGTCCTTGAATTAGAGGTGGCGCAGCGGGAAGCGAACCTAGCGACTGCGGTGCGCGAACGTGATCAGATGGCAGCCGATTTGCGTGAAGCGAGCAATGTCGATCCTGGTTCGGGCTTGCCGAACCAGCGACGATGGGAATCGCAACTTCCGGTCATGCTGACGCAGGCGCGCACCCAAGGAATGCTCGTGTGCGTTGCGGTTGTGGACCTTGATGAGTTCTCCAAGGTCAACAACGAACTGGGTCATCCTGCCGGCAGCGAGGTGATTCGTAGAGTCGCGCAGCGTTTGGCGCGCTCGTCCGCGCCGGGAACGTTTGTCAGCCGAATCGGCGGTGAGGAATTTGCGCTCGCGCTGCCGGCGGTTGATGAGCGTACGGCACTCGATCAGCTCACTCTGCTACAAGCGGCTGTCGCCTCTGAACCGTGGGCCGAGATCGATGCCCATCTGAACCCGACCTTCAGTGCAGGGGTCTGCGAAGTGTCACCGGATGCCTTCGGTGACGTGTCGAGCGTGGCGCGTGAAGCGTTACACCGCGCAGACTTGGCCATGCAAAGGGCCAAACGAAACGGCCGCAACCGAGTGGTCGCGGCCGAATCGCTGTGAGGTAGTGGCGTCGTTACAGCAGTTCGAGGATGGTGGCGTTGGCCATGCCGCCGCCTTCACACATCGTCTGCAGGCCGTACCTAATTCCGTCGCGCTTCATGCGGTGCAGCATGGTGGTCATCAGGCGGGCACCTGAGGCACCGAGTGGGTGACCAAGGGCAATGGCACCACCGTTGGGGTTGGTGAGTGCGCGGTCTGCGCCCGTCTCGGCGTACCAGGCGCCGAGCACACACGCGAAGGCCTCGTTGACTTCGAAGGTGCCGATGTCACTGAGTGACAGGCCACTGCGTGCGAGGGCCTTCGCGGTTGCCGGAATCGGGCCGGTCAACATGATCACCGGGTCGACGCCTGCGAGAACCGACGTGTGCACGCGCGCGATCGGAGCGAGGCCCAACTCGGCTGCCTTCTGCGAAGTCGTGATCAACAGAGCCGCAGAGCCGTCGGAAATCTGTGAGGCATTGCCCGCGGTAACTACTCCGTCTTCTTGGAACGGAGTTTTGAGGCCGGCGAGTGACTCAAGCGTGGTGCCTGCACGAATGCCCTGGTCGACCGAAACGATGCCGTCAGCCGTGGTGATCGGAATGATCTCGTCGGCGAAGAGTCCGGCCTCGGTGGCTGCGGCAGCGCGCTGCTGCGACTCGACGGCGATGGTGTCGAGATCTTCGCGCGACAAATTCCAACGAGCGGCGATCATCTCGGCGCTGATGCCCTGCGGAACCAAGGTGTTGTTGTAACGGTCGATCATCATCGGACCGAAGGGGCCGTCGCCGCCCTGTGCGTTCGAGAACATCGGTACCCGCGACATCGACTCGATGCCGCCAGCGATCACCATGTCGTAGTGGCCCGCGATCACTCCAGCGGCGGCGAACATGGCGGCCTGCTGACTGGATCCGCACTGACGGTCGATCGAGACGCCGGTGACGTCCTCCGGGAAGCCTGCTGCGAGTGCAGCATTACGACCGACGTTGAATGCCTGCTCGCCGACCTGTGAGACACAACCCCAGATCACGTCGTCGACATGTACCGGGTCGACTCCGGTGCGTGCCATCAGACCCTGCAGCACGTGTGCCGAGAGGTCGATCGGGTGAATTCCGCTGAGCGCGCCTTTCACCGGCTTGCCGATGCCCACTGGTGAACGAACAGCTCCAACGATGACAGCATCGCGTGACGACATGAATCCTCCTGGCGGTGGTGTGTGTGGTGATCAGTCTGCCGTGGGTGACGGTCACCCACGGAATCGGGTCAGGGCAGGTAGCGGCGCAATTCCTCGCGAGCAATCGAGCGCAGGTGAACCTCGTCGGGGCCATCGGCGAGGCGCAGCGTACGCAGCCCGGCCCAGCCTTCGGCCAGGGGCGTGTCGGCCGAAACTCCGGCGGCACCAAAGGTCTGAATCGCCTTGTCGAGAACGAACAGTGCAACGTTTGGAGCGACGACCTTGATGGCGGCAACCTCGGTGCGCGCTTCCTTGGCGCCGACCGTGTCGATTAGCCAGGCGGCCTTGAGCGTGAGCAGTCGCGCCTGCTCAATTTGAATGCGGCACTCGGCGATCCATTCGCGAATGACACCTTGCTTGGCCAGCACACTTCCGAATGCTGTACGCGTCATGGCGCGTTCGCACATCAATTCAAGGGCTCGCTCAGCAAGTCCGAGGCTGCGCATGCAGTGGTGAATGCGTCCGGGGCCAAGACGCGCCTGGGCCATCATGAAGCCGCCGCCGCGTGGGCCGAGTAGGTTCGAAGTCGGAACGCGCACGTCGGTGAAACTGATCTCGCCGTGACCGCCATGGGCGCCATCGTCGTAACCGAACACGCTGGTCGATCGCTCGATCTTCACCCCGGGGGTGTCGAGCGGAACGAGCACCATTGACTGACGCTGGTGGCGATCGGCCTCAGGGTCGGTGACACCCATCACGATCGATACCTTGCACTCGGGTCGCATCGCACCGGTCGACCACCACTTACGGCCGTTGAGCACGAATTCATCACCGTCTGTCTCGATCGACATCGAGATGTTGGTGGCATCTGATGATGCGACTGCGGGCTCGGTCATCGAGAAGCATGAGCGAATTTCGCCTGCGAGTAGCGGAACGAGCCACTGCGCGCGCTGTTCGTCAGTGGCAAACATGTCGAGCAGTTCCATGTTGCCGGTATCGGGAGCGCTGCAGTTCATCGCTTCCGGTGCGAGTGCCATCGAGCGACCTGACAGCTCGGCAAGCGGTGCGTACTCAAGCACGCTCAGACCCGCGCCGCTTTCCGAATGCGGAAGGAACAGGTTCCACAGACCGCGGCTCTGGCCTTCGACTTTCAGATCGGCCATGATCGCTGGCGTGCGGAATGGCGTACCGGCAGCATTGTTGGCCTTCACCTGCTCTTCGAAGGTGTGCTCGGCGGGGTAGATCACCTCATCGAGAAAGGCCTGCACTTTCGTTTGCAGTTCACGCGATCGTTCACTGTGGGTGAAGTCCATTGCTGCTCCTCGTTGTCGATCAGGGATGGTCGAGTGCTTCGAGCGCTGAATTAAGTAGCAGAGGCACCCAGGTTCCGAACGTGTCGAAGCCCGCGCCCACCGTTTGGCCCTGCAGGAACCGGTAGTGGATGCCCTGCGCAATAACCGCAAGTTTGAAGTAGCCGAATCCGATGTACCAGTCGAGGTGGCTCACGTCGCGGGAGCTTCCGGCCGCGTAGCGCTGCACCATCTCGTCGGGCGTCAGAAAGCCTGCGGCCGCGTCGGCGTGCGGCATCGTGAAGCCACCGCTGTTGGTGAGCGATTGGTACACGACGAGCAGGCCCACGTCTGCGAGCGGATCACCAATGGTGGCCATTTCCCAGTCGACGACCGCAGCGATGCGACTGACATCGGGGGTGTACATCACGTTAGTGAGGCGGTAGTCGCCGTGCACGATGCCAGGGGGCGTTTGCTCAGGAAGAGTGTCGGTCAGCCGGGCGATGAGTTCAGGAAGCACCGGCTGGTTCTCGGTTTCCGATGATTCCCATTGGGTGCGCCACCGCTTGAGTTGGCGGGCAAGAAATCCTTCGGGCCGACCGAATTCGGCGAGTCCGATTGAGGCAGGCTCGAGCGCGTGCAGTGCGAGCAGCGTGTCGACAAGTTGCTCGCACGAGCGTCGGGCCGTTGCGCGGTCGAGTGTGGCGAGGGTTTCCGGCTGATCGAGTACCACGCCGTCGATGAATGACATCAAGTAGAAGGGTGCACCCAGGACCTCGGGGTCTTGGCACAACACAATCGGAGTAGCAACGGGAACATCGGTGTCGCACAGTGCACTGATCACGGTGAACTCACGCGTCATATCGTGCGCGGTCGGAAGTGCGTGACCCAGTGGTGGACGACGTAGCGCCCATGTGGTGGTGCCGTCACTGACCCGGTAGGTGAGGTTCGACTTTCCGCCTGCGATCACGTGCGCCGTGAGAGCGCCTGTGCGTAGCCCGGGATGCGTGGTGTCGAGCCAACCGCGCAGTGCGTCGAGATCGAGCCCAGGGGTTTCACTCACAGTGCGAGCCTAGCGCCGTTGACGTTGACACAATTCAGCCAAGCCCCAACTCGCGCGCGATGAGCATGCGCTGAACCTCATTGGTGCCTTCACCGATTTCGAGCACCTTGCAGTCGCGCCAGAAGCGCGCCACCGCGTACTCGTTCATGTAGCCATTACCGCCGAACACCTGAGTGGCATCGCGTGCGTTGTCGACGGCGATACCCGACGAGTACAACTTCGCGATGGCGGCTTCGTGCTTGAAGGGTTCACCGGCGAGCATGCGCGCGCCTGCATCGTGATAGGCGGTACGCGCGACGTGCGTGCGCATTTCCATGTCGGCGATCATGAACGCGATCGACTGGTACGAACCGATAACGCG
>CAIYMF010000056.1 GCA_903927265.1 uncultured bacterium
AGTCGCGTCTGTGGGGGATGTGGCGACGGTAGTCGCGTCTGTGGGGGATGCGGTCACCCCCCGATTGTCACCCGAGACCGGCTCTGCCGCGAACCTGACCCCACTCCCGGAGGCCGAACGGGTGGGCGGCACGATGGAATCCTTGGCTTCGTCATCGGAGGTACGCATGACTACTCACCCCGCCGTCCTCGGTCGGTTCTTCGACGATTTCGCCGTGGGCGACGTCTACCAACATCCCTTCGGGCGCACTATCTCCGAAGCTGACTCGACGTGGTTCACCCAGTTGACCTGCAACACCAATCAGAATCATTTCAATGCGCATCTGGCATCGTCGAATCCGATTACGGGCGGACGCATCATCGTGAATTCGGGATTAACCGTTGCCCTAGTGCTGGGCCTATCGGTGATCGACATGAGTCAGAACGCGGTGGCGAATTTGGGCTGGACTGATATCAAGCTGACCCATCCGGTGTTCATCGGCGACACCATCTACGCCGAAAGCATGTGCCTGGATAAGCGAGAGAGTTCATCGCGACCAGGAATGGGTGTCATCACGATGCGCACCCGCGGACTCAACCAGGAGGGCGACGAGATCATGACCTACTTGCGTACAGTCATGGTTCCGAAGCGCGAGACGGGAATTGGCCAGAACTACTTCCCTCAAGCGAAGTCGGGGCCTCTCACGATGCCCGAGCAGGCCTAAGCCGCCATCCCTTCGTCGATGGATGACGTTGAGGTCAACCGGGTATTCCACGATCACGAATGCCACTACTACGACGAGCGTTTTGCCATCGTTCACGACGCACGGTCGGCTCGACGTGCGCGGCGCGAGGTCGAGAGCTTGCTGGGCCGTTCCTTGCGTGCCGGCGAAGTCCTGCTTGATGTTGGCTGCGGTACGGGCTGGCTAGCCGCTGGGGTGCGGCGGGCGGCGCCTGAGGTAGCGGTCATCGGACTTGATCTGTCGCAAGGGATGCTCGACCGAGCGAGGGCGGCGGGTGCGTGGCCGCTGATGCAGGGACAAGCCGGTGGCGGAACCGGCTGGTTACCTATCGCCACCGGGTCGGTGGACCTTGTGATCGGTAGGGGCGTGCTGCACCATCTTCCCGATCCGGTGGGGGCGCTCGCGGAGTGGTACCGCGTGCTTCGACCCGGGGGAGCGGTGGTGCTCTCGAGCGAGCCGACCCCCATCGTTGAGCGCCACGGCGACGTGCTGGTGCGGGGGATGCTCGCTGTACTGCGCACTCCACTTGAGCCGGAGGCCGAGTTCTGGGAACTCGCGGCAATGGCCGCCAATCTGCACGTCTTCAGTTGCCGTGAGCTGCAGGCAATGGCAGCGGCGGCGGGATTTCGCGAGATCAACCTTCGAACAGCGGCGGTGGCGGCCACCCTGGTGCTGACTGCGTCGTACGTCCTGCACGGACGTCAGCCCGAGATCGCCCGCCGCCTTCCGTGGCGCAATCTGGAATCGGCGAGCCGAATGATCGACTCGGTCGTGCTTGATCGCGTTGTGCCCGGCCGTTGGCGACACACCGTGATCGGCCGGCTCACTCGCTAGAGGCCGTTTTCGCACCTCGTCTTTTCCGCGAGTCCATCAGTAACGCGGGCTATGGGCCACCCTTTTGCCGCGCAAGCGATGGACTCGCGGAAGCGTGGGTGCGGGGCGCTCCACTTCGCTCCACGAACCTTGACTGCATGCCTGCTGAGGGCACAACGCGCCCATTTACGGGCAGCGAAATGGAGCAAATCCGACATCTCGACCGCGACGATCCCGATGCGCGCGCGAATGGGCGTCGACGATCACCCCGGGCGCTCCACCTCTCACCACGCCCCTGACCTGCGCCGATGGCGTGATCAGGGCATGAGGCGAGAGAAAGAGTGGGTGTAGATGGTTGACGGTGGAGCAAAGTGGAGTACTATGGCGTGCACTGGCATTTCTGGGGAAACCGTGGAAGGGAGGTGGCACATGTTTCTGGGAACGCACACACCGCGTCTGGACGACAAGGGCCGCCTGATCCTGCCCGCCCGTTTCCGCGATGAGTTGTCCTCTGGCCTGGTCATCACCAAGGGTCAGGAGCGCTGCTTAGTTGTGTGGCCGGTCGATTCCTTTAACCACTACGCCGCCAGTTTGCGAGCGGCCTCGCCGACTCAGGAAAGGGCGCGGCGTTACTCCCGCGTCTTCTTCGCCAGCGCTCATGACGAAAAGCCGGACAAGCAGGGTCGGGTCACCATTCCTCCGTCGCTGCGCGACTACGCCGGACTCACCCGCGACCTCGTGGTCGTGGGCGCGGACACCCGGCTGGAGATCTGGGACAACGCCGCCTGGCAGACCTACCTCGAAGCTTCTGATGATGCGTTCTCCGAACTCGACGGGGAGGTGGTCCCGGACCTCTGATTCGAGTTCGTGCGACGCGGCCTCCCCCCGCCCACGTGCTCCCGGCTCACCTTCCCCGGTGCCGGGCGCGCCCCGACGAGAGCATCCGGCTCACCTTCCCCGGTGCCGGAAGCCCCCGACGGAGACCATCACCTTCCACGGTCTCCAACGGGTCCCATCCCTCGACGGGCGGGCGGTGGGGGACCGGGTCGCACGGCCCACCGGAATAAGGCACCCCGGCGAGGGTGCCTGCACTGTCCTCACAGCAAATCCGGCGCACTTGGCCGGCTGACACGAAAGATCGGGTCGAGATGGTCACCCTGCCGGCAACGAGCCTGCATGCCTCCCGAGGCACGCGATCCCTCGATGCTGTGCGTGCCACACCCGAGGCCCTCCGGCAATTCCTCGTGCTACTGCTCGCGGTCTTCCTCGCCCTCACCGTTCTGGTGGGACTCTCGACGATCCTTGGCTCGTGGGTCTGACCATGTCCGCCACTCCCACGGAGTCGAGTGTTCCTCGGCACGTTCCCGTCTTGCGTGAACGATGCATTGCGCTGCTGGCTCCTGCCCTTGCGGTGGAAGGTGCCGTTCTCGTTGATGCCACCCTTGGCCTTGGTGGCCACAGTGCCGCGTTGCTTGACGAGTTTCCTGACTTGCGCGTGGTGGGAATCGATCGCGACCCCCAGGCACTCGATCTCGCAGCGCACCGGTTGGCCGCCGTCGCGAAGCGGGTCACCCTTGTGCACGCGGTTAATGACGAACTCCCGCGTATCCTGGCCGATCTCGGTCTGACGTCGGTTCAGGGAGTTCTGCTCGATCTCGGTGTGTCGTCCATGCAGTTAGACGAAGACGATCGCGGTTTCTCCTACTCGCGTGACACCGATCTGGACATGCGAATGGATCCCACAACGGGCCCGACTGCCGCCGACATTCTCAATACCTACACTCGCGATCAATTGGCGCGGGTGTTACGCGAATACGGTGAAGAGCGTTTCGCCCGCCGAATCGCCGACGCGGTGGTGGCACGTCGAGGTGATACACCCATCACCTCAAGTGCCGAACTCGTCGACCTCGTTCGGTCGAGCATCCCTGCTCCCGCGCGACGCACTGGTGGAAACCCTGCCAAACGTTCATTCCAAGCCCTTCGCATTGAAGTCAATGACGAACTCGGCGTCTTAACTCGGCTGCTTCCCGCGGCGCTGGAGTCGCTGGCACTTCATGGGCGCATCGTGGTGATGTCATACCAGTCACTGGAAGATCGGCTCGTGAAGCGTGCCCTCGTTGAGGTCACCACGTCGAAGGCGCCAGTCGATCTACCTGTCGTTCCCGAATACTTGCAGCCTCGGTTCGTGTCGATTACTCGTGGTGCCGAGGAAGCATCAGCTGCCGAAATTGAGATCAACCCCCGAGCTGCCAGTGTGCGACTTCGTGGTGCTGAGCGCATTAGGGACGCCGCATGAGTGCCGCGCCCGCACTTTCTCCGCGCGACCATGCGGCAGTTCCCGTTGAGAGGGCGCTGCACAAGTTGCGTGCGATTCCTGGTGGCCGACGTCGCCTAGGAACTACAGCATTCGGCCTCGTGATGGGCGGGCTGCTCGTTGTCGGATTGTTGCTTGTCTTGTTGTTGAACACGGTGCTCGCCCAAGGCGCTTTCGCAATTCACACGCTTGAGCAGCAGGCGACGGCGCTGGAGATCCAGCAGCAGCAGTTGGCGCAGGAAGTTGCAGCGCTCGACACTCCCGAAGCCCTTCGTCAGCGCGCCGAGGATCTCGGCATGGTTCGAGTGGATACGCCGGTTTTCCTGCGACTTAAGGACGGCAAGGTTCTTGGGCACGTGACGACTGTTCCCGGCACGCGCGCTGCGCTTCCCACCGTCACCACGAGCGCTCCTGCGCCCTCATCAGCTGCCGCGTCATCGACCGCGGGCTCGACGTCGGCCACGAAGTCTTCGACGTCGAAAGCTGCGCCCGCTCAGAAGAAGGCCGCTGCCGGCGACGCAGCAGTCCCGGCTCCTGAGGGCGCCGAAGTTGCGGCCGCAGGTGGCGGCTCGAGTGGTGCCGTGAGTGATCAGGCCAAGCCCGTAACGTCAGGCAGCGGCCAGTGAGCACCACCAGTCCCGCGCGCCAACGGCGACCTGAACAACGTCGTCCAGCCCCTCGCACTCGCACCACCCCACCGCCTCCGCGTGCATCGCGGAGGCGCCTGTCGGTGTTGATGGTGATGACGTTGATTGTGATGTCGTTGCTGGGTGCGCGGTTGGTTGAACTTCAGGCAGTGACGGCAGACGGCACAGCGACTCTCGCTGAGAGCCAACGCATGCGTACATCCGTAGACCTCGCTCAGCGCGGACGGATTCTTGATGCCAACGGCGCGGTTCTCGCGACGAGTGTCATCGCCCGCAACATCACCGTCGATCAAACGCTGGTGAAGGATGCCGCCGCCGAGGCTGAGGCGCTAGCGCCCATTCTCGGCGCCGATCCGCTGGAACTCGAACGCAAACTTGCTGGCACCAAGCGTTTCGCTTACGTTGCTCGAGGCGTGACTCCCGCGGTCTGGGAGCAAATCTCGGCGCTCGCGTTGCCAGGAATCCTCAGCGAGAGCACCACCAAGCGCGTCTACCCCTCGGGCAGTCTCGCGGCGAACGTCGTCGGGTTCGTGGGGCGAGATGGACGCGGCCTCGGTGGGCTCGAATACGGTCAGCAGGATTTACTCGCGGGTAAGAACGGTGAAATGACGTACGAAGTCGCCGGTGGTGGGCGGCGTATTCCGACCGGTCAAGAAGAGGGCGTTAACGCGGTCGCGGGGTCAGATGTCACCTTGACAATCGATCGCGATATTCAGTTCGAGGCCCAGTCCGCAATTGCTCAGCGGGTCCGTGAGGCCAAGGCTGATGGTGGGACCGTTGTTGTCATGGACCCCCGCACAGGGCGCATCTTGGCGCTCGCGAGTGCTCCGACCTTCGACCCCAATTCACCTGGTAGTAGCGATCCGGCTGATCGCAATAACCGCGCACTCACCGAGGCCTTCGAGCCCGGATCAACAGCAAAGATCATGACGATGGCCGCCGTTCTTGAACGCCATGTCGCCACACCCACCACGCGACTGACTGTGCCGCCCACTATCAAGGTTGCGGACAAACTCTTCCACGATGCCGAAGACCACCCGACTGAGAAACTCACGCTCACCGGGGTTCTCGCAAAGTCGAGCAATATCGGCACCATTCTCGTGGCGCAGAAACTGACTCCCGATGTTCTCTACGGCTACCTCAAGCGTTTCGGCATTGGTGAGCGCACCGGCATGGGATTCCCTGGCGAAGCGCGGGGCTTCCTCCCAGTTCCGTCCAGCTGGTCGGGAACCTCACTGCCCACGATTGCTTTCGGCCAGGGTCTTTCGGTGACGTCAGTTCAGGCGGCGAGCGTCTTCGCGACCATTGCCAACGACGGCGTGCGGGTCACGCCCTCCCTCATTGCATCCACGACCGATTCAGATGGCACGGTTCACCAGTCAGCGGCCCCCGCCACTAGGCGAGTGATCTCACCATCAACGGCATCGCAGTTGCGAACGATGATGGAGGCGGTGGTCTCCGAAGGTGGAACGGCCGCCGGCGTGCGCATTCCCGGATACCGCGTGGCTGGCAAGACGGCGACGGCGCAACGGTACGAACCTTCCTGCAAGTGCTACAAGGGTTACGTCGCTTCCTTCATTGGAATGGCACCTGCCGACGCACCGCAATTGGTGGTGGCGGTGAGTCTCATTAACCCGCGCAACGGTCACTTTGGTGGAGCGGAAGCCGGACCCGTGTTCAAAGATGTGATGTCGTTCGCGCTTCAGGCGCAGCGCATTCCGCCCACTGGCACGCGCAGCCCCGTTACGAAGCTCACATGGTGAGAGGGGGCATTCACAGTGTCGACGACAGTGCGTCCGCGACCTATCCCGCGGGCGCTGCACGAACTGCTTGACCGTGTCGCGCTCGAATCGCAGGGCGATCTATCGACGACCGCTACAGGTATCACCCACGATTCGCGTGAGGTAGTTCCCGGCGACATTTATGCAGCGTTGCCAGGCTTCACCGTTCATGGTGCGCGTTTCGCCCAGCAAGCCGTGGCTGGCGGCGCAGTGGCTGTGCTGACTGACGCAGAAGGTGCCGCTCTGGCAGACGTCCCCGGCACTCCGCTGTTGATCGCTGCAGATCCGCGGGCGGTCGTGGGGCACGTTGCGGCATGGGTATACGGCGATCCCGGCGAAGACTTGCTGATGATCGGCATCACTGGCACGAATGGAAAGACCACAACTTCGTATCTCGTCGATGCAGGTCTGCGTGCCACAGGACGCGCGACGGGATTGATCGGAACCATCGGAACGCGCATCGGCGACAGCACGGTGCCCACGGTGCGCACGACCCCCGAGGCCACCGATGTTCACGCACTGCTTGCCGTGATGCGTGAGCGCGGTGTCACCTGCGTCACGATGGAGGTGAGTAGTCATGCACTGGCTCTCCACCGAGTGGGCGGGTTGGTCTTTGACGTCGTGGGTTTCACGAACTTGTCGCAGGATCACCTTGATTTCCATGGCGACATGGAGAACTACTTCGCTGCCAAGGCGTCATTGTTCACCCCGGGGCATGCGCGTCGTGGAATCGTCTGCATCGATGACGGGTGGGGCCGCCGATTGGCAGACACGTCCGGTATCTCTGTCACGTCGCTGGCGACGAATGGCGCCCTTGCTGACTGGCAGGTGTCCGAGGTATCGCGCACTGTGGCCGGCCGCACGGTGATTGACGTTCGTCAACCCGATGGGTCCCTCGCGGTCCTCGAGACTGTACTGCCAGGGCGGTTCAACGTTGCCAACAGTGTGTTGGCTCACGCGCTACTGCGTACGGCAGGTGTCGCTACGGGGGACTCAGTCGCCGGACTTGCCACGGCATCGGGAGTTCCAGGACGCATGGAACGCATTGATGGGGCGGATACGGGCATCGACATCTTCGTTGATTATGCCCATTCACCCGACGCGGTCGAGCGTGTGGTCGAGACGGCCCGCGAGTTTACAAGCGGTCGCGTCATCGTCGTTCTCGGCGGCGGAGGCGATCGTGATCGCGACAAGCGACCGCACATGGGGAGGGCCGCGTCGGCCGCCGACGTCGTCGTAGTCACAGACGACAACCCGCGTTCGGAAGTACCTGCCGAAATTCGTGCCAGCATTCGTGCCGGCATCCCGGAAGGTGTCGAGTGGGTCGAACTCGCTGATCGACGGCTCGCCATCGAGCGCGCGGTGACCATCGCGAACGCCGGTGACACAGTCTTGATCCTCGGTAAGGGGCATGAGACGGGTCAGGAAATAGCCGGCGTCATCGCCCCCTTTGATGATCGCGTTGAGGCCGCGGCAGCGGTGGATGCGCGCGCGTCGGGCGGTGCGTTGTGATCGCATTGACAGTGGCGGACCTCGTTGAGGCAACGGGCGGCGTTGCTCGCGGTGTTGAGTCAGTCACGGTCGTCACAGGCGTCAGCCTCGACTCTCGCACCACTGCGCCCGGCGACATCTTTGTTGCCATTGTCGGTGAAACTCATGACGCTCACGACCATGTGGCACAGGCGTTGGCTCGCGGTGCAGTTCTCGCGATGGTGTCGCGCCCCATCGATGGTCCGATTCTTCAGGTCGACGACACCGTGCGCGGGTTGGGTGCAATTGCGCGTGCCTCGCTCGACCATTTGCCTCAGTGTCGCGTCATCGCAATCACCGGATCGTCTGGAAAGACCAGTACCAAAGACATCATTGCCCAGGTGCTCGCGCAGGTCGCTGTCACGGTGGCACCAGAGGGCTCGTTTAACAATGAAATCGGCCTGCCATTGACGGTGTTGAAAGCCGACGAAACGACCCGCTTCCTAGTGATGGAAATGGGGATGCGCGGGCACGGGCACATTGAGTACCTGTGCACAATCGCGCCGCCGTCGGTGGGGGTTGTGACGAATGTCGGAACGGCGCACATCGAACTCTTGGGTTCGCAGGATGCGATCGCAGAGGCGAAATCTGAATTGGTGCAGGCGCTACCGAGCGACGGTGTGGCGATTCTCAATCACGACGACCCGCGAGTTGACGCGATGCGCTCGCTCACGACGGCCCGCGTTCTTACCTACGGCGAGTCGGCTGGAAGTGATGTGCAAGCGGTTGAGGTGGCACTCGATGATCTCGCGCGCGCACGCTTCACTCTGGTTCATGGCGATGCGCGGGCCCACGTTCATCTCAACCTGCACGGCCGGCATCAGATATGGAACGCACTCGCGGCAGCGGCCGTGCTGGTATCAGTCGGTATTTCGGTAGCTGAGGCAGCGCGGATGCTCGGTGAGGTTGGCCGCGCTAGTCGGTGGCGCATGGAAGTCGACCGCACAGCCACCGGCACTGTCATTGTCAACGACGCGTATAACGCGAATCCCGAATCGATGCGGGCGGCCCTCGAAGCACTTGTGGTCATGTCACGGCCCACGCATGACCCGCGCGAGCGGGTAGTACGCCGAAGTTGGGCCGTTCTGGGCGAAATGCGCGAGCTGGGGGGTGCCAGCGAACGGGCACACCGAGAACTGGGGCAGCTGGTTTGCGATCTTGGAATTGATCGACTGGTCGCTGTGGGCGATGGAACGCTTCCGTTGCACCAGACAGCGCTTGAGGCGATGGGTCCCGGGCGGGTCCAGTGGGTTCCTAATGTCGACGGTGCCGTGGCCCTGCTCAGTTCGGCCTTGGCGCCCGATGACATTGCCTTGATCAAGGCATCGCGATCCATCGGGCTTGAGCGCGTGGCGCACGCACTTCTCGGGGCCTCATCCGACGAGGATGGTGAGCCGTGAAGCTTGTCATCGTTGCCGGGGCTCTGAGCCTGCTGATCTCTTTGCTGGGTACTCCGCTCTTGATCCGAATTCTGCGGAGCCACGGCTACTCGCAGGCAATCCGACAGTCAACTGCGGGTGAAAACTACCCGGCACACGAAGGCAAGCGTGGCACTCCCTCCATGGGTGGTTTGGCGATTTTGGTGGCGGTGGTCGTGGCGTATGCGGCGGCGCACCTCGCGACCTGGACACCGCCGAGTGTGTCGGGGTTGCTCGCACTCTTTCTGATGCTGGGTTTGGGCGTTGTCGGCCTTGCCGACGACTACCTCAAGATTTTCCGTCAGCGCAGCACAGGCATCCGGGCGCGAACCAAGCTATTCGGTCAAGCGATTGTCGCCTTGGCATTTGCCTACCTCGCCACCCGCTTTCCCGATGATGAAGGACTCACTCCGGCCTCCCGCGCCGTCTCCTTCACTCGCGACACCGCGCTTGTCTTACCGCTTGCGCTCTTCTTGCTGTGGGTCTGGTTCCTCGTGACGGCGTCAACGAATGCCGTGAATCTCACCGACGGTCTCGACGGGCTCGCCACGGGTGCAGCCGTGATGACCTTTATCGCCTACACCCTGATCGGGGTGTGGCAGTTCGGCCAGAGTTGTACCTTCGACGCGTTCAACCGCTGCTATTTGGTGCGCGATCCATTTGACTTGGCGGTTTTCGCGGCGGCTGTTGCGGGCGCGTGTTTCGGCTTCCTGTGGTGGAACACGGCCCCGGCGAAGATCTTCATGGGCGACACCGGATCTCTGTCACTCGGTGGTGCCATCGCCGGGCTCGCGATCATGTCACGTACGGAGATGCTGCTTCCGCTGCTCGGCGGGCTCTTCGTGATCATCGCTCTGTCGGTCATCGGGCAAGTCGGATCGTTCAAGCTCACCGGCAAGCGAATGTTCAAGATGGCGCCGCTCCATCATCATTTCGAAATGATGGGCTGGCCAGAGATTCAGATTGTCGTGCGGTTCTGGATTGTTCAAGGGCTGTGCATCGCGGCCGGCCTGGCGCTGTTCTACGGGGAGTGGGTGCGCTCGTGATCGACGTCTCCTCGCTCTCTCGGAGCTCGGATTGGTCGTCGGTTCATGTCGGAGTCGCTGGCTTGGGTATCGCGGGATTCGGGTGCGCCGACGCACTCATTCAAGTTGGTGCACGCGTGACGGTCACCGACTCAGCGGTCGACGGCGTGGTGGCCGAACGCGCCACGCTCTTGGAGATGCTCGGTGCCACGGCCCGACTTGGTGAAGGTGATTCAGTACCGCCCGAGATTGATCTGCTGGTGGTCTCGCCGGGTCTTCGGCCATCACACCCGGTGATTGTGACGGCCCTCGCTCAGGGAATCCCTGTGTGGGGCGAGCTTGAATTGGCGTGGCGCTTGAGAGACCTCCGAACGCCGGCCCCATGGTTGCTTGTGACCGGTACCAATGGAAAAACCACCGCCACCCTCATGCTCGAGTCGATGCTGCTGGCGTCGGGCGAGCGGGCGGTAGCGGCTGGCAACATCGGCCGATCATTGGCCGAAGTGGTGATGGATCCTGCCGGGATCGACGTCATCGCCGTCGAAGTGGGTGCACCTCAACTTCCCTTCGTTCACTCCATCAGCCCCGAGGCTGCGGTGTGCCTCAACCTTGCACCCGATCACGTCGACCACTTCGGATCGTTTGAGGCCTACAGTGCCGCGAAGGCGCGGGTGTACGAGCGCACGCACATTGCGGCGGTGTACAACGCCGACGACCCGGCCACCGAACGTATGGTCGAAGCGGCCGATGTCGTTGAGGGTTGCCGCGCTGTGGGCTTCACTCTCGGACTCCCAGCGCGCTCGATGCTCGGTGTCGTTGACGGGACACTTGTCGATCGCGCCTTCTTGGCTGAGCGGGGCACCCATGCGCTCGAGTTGGCTGATGTGGCCGATGTTCACCCCCAGGCACCTCACAATGTGGCCAACGCACTGGCGGCGGCCGCTCTGGCTCGGGCGCACGGGGTGTCGCCGGAAGCCGTACGCGAAGGGCTCCGATCATTCACTCCAGCCAATCATCGGATTGCCGACGTGGGAGTGATTGAGGGAGTTCGTTACGTCGATGACTCCAAGGCCACCAACTGTCACGCGGCACAAACTTCACTGCTGGCGTACGGCGACGTGGTGTGGATTGCCGGGGGGTTGGCCAAGGGCCAAGACTTCGATGAATTGGTCATTGCGGTGCGCGCGCGTTTGCGAGGAGTCGTGCTCTTGGGTGCCGATCGCGACGTCATCGCCGCAGCACTCGCGCGACACGCGCCGGATGTCCCGGTCGTGACGGTCTCCCGCACCGACACTGGAGTCATGGTCGACGTCGTGAGCGCCGCCCACGGTCTTGCGCGCGCTGGCGACACCGTGGTGTTGGCACCTGGGTGCGCATCGTGGGATATGTTCCGCGACTATGGCCATCGCGGCGACGAATTCGCTCGGGCGGTCACCGCGGCCGGTGGTGTGCTGTGAACGCCATGGTGCTCGAACGGCCCGTGGGCCGCGTGCGCGGCCTCCTGTCCAGCCCACTGGCCACGTATCACCTGCTGGTTGGTTCGACCACCTTGCTGTTGGCAATCGGGCTGGTCATGGTGTTGTCGGCGTCAAGTGTCGAGTCGTACAAAGTGTTCGGCTCGTCGTTTGTCCTTGCACAACGACAGTTCATGTTCGCCGGTTTCGGCGTGCTGTTGATGCTGCTCATCTCACGAATTCCGATTGCGTCGATTCGCCGACTCGCGTGGCCGCTTCTTGGAGTTACTTTCGTGTTGCTCGTTGCGGTTCTCGTGATTGGCGTGTCGGTTGCAGGTCAGCGCAATTGGATCGCACTGGGCGGACCATTCCGATTCCAACCCAGCGAGTTGGCCAAACTAGCGCTGGTCATCTGGGGCGCCGATCTGCTCACGCGCAAACAGCCGATGCTGCGCGATCCGCGCCATCTGCTGGTTCCGTTGCTTCCGGTGAGCGGTCTGATTGTCGGGCTGGTCCTGTTGGAAAAGGACCTCGGCACGGTGCTCATCCTGCTGCCGATCGTGGCGGGCTTGCTTTTTGCTGCGGGCGCGGGCGCGTGGGTATTCCTCGGTCTTGGTGCACTGGCCGGCGCGTCAATCGCGGTGCTGTCGATGGGCGCCTCGTACCGCATGGGGAGATTCGCCGCGTGGCTCAATCCTGATGCCGACCCACTCGGTGTCGGATGGCAACTCACTCATGCTCGTTACGCCTTCGCCGTCGGTGGGTGGTGGGGGCAAGGTCTCGGGGCCAGTCGAGAGAAGTGGGGATCGCTCCCCGAAGCGCACACCGACTTCATTTTCGCCGTGGTAGGTGAGGAATTGGGTCTGCTCGGAACACTCACGATGGTGGTGCTGTTCTCGGTCCTGATCATTTCGGCGCTCAAGATTGCTCGTGACTCGCAGGATTTCTTCGTTCAGTTGGCGAGCACCGCGATCGCGGCGTGGATTGGCATCCAGACCCTTCTCAATCTTGGGGCCGTACTGGGTGTTCTTCCCATCACCGGTGTTCCCCTGCCACTCGTGTCGTACGGCGGATCGTCGCTCTTACCGACTCTCGTCGCCCTCGGCTTGTTGATGGCTTTCGCTCGGCAGGAGCCGGCAGCGCGCAAAGCGCTGGCTGACCGTGCGCGTAAGCGTGCGCGTGCCTCGTCAGCGCGACGGGCTGAGAGCGCGGGAGCGCGGTGACGATGCACGTGGTACTCGCCGGCGGTGGCACAGCAGGCCATATCGAGCCGGCACTCAACCTCGCTGACGCACTGCGCCGCGACAACCCCGACGTTGCGATCACCGCTCTCGGCACTGAGCGCGGTCTTGAGGTGAGGCTGGTGCCCGCTCGCGGATACGACCTAGCGCTGATTCCAGCGGTTCCACTTCCGCGCAAGCCGTCGGTGGATCTCCTGCGGTTGCCCTCGCGTTTGCGTTCGGCGGTGAACGAGGCGGGAAACGTGCTCGCGCGTACGCACGCTGACGTTGTGGTCGGCTTCGGGGGATACGTAGCGATGCCGGCCTACCTTGCTGCCCGCCGCTCCTCGACACCCATCGTTGTCCACGAAGCCAATGCGCGCGCGGGGCTCGCCAATCGCATTGCTGCCCGGTTCACTCCCTTCGTGGCCGAGACGGTCACCGGAAGCCTGCCGCATGCCGAGGCGATTGGATTACCTCTGAGACCAGCGATTCGCGATCTTGACCGAGCAGCGCTGCGTGCTGAGGCGGCGCAGCAGTTTGGCCTTGACCCGGCGCTGCCCACCCTCTTGGTGTTTGGCGGCTCGCAAGGAGCGCGCAGTCTCAACAACGCGTTGGACGCCAGCAGACACGAATTAGCCGAGGCAGGAATCCAAGTTCTGCATTCGGTGGGAGCGCGCAATGAGTTGCCCGGCGATCTGTCGATTAGTCCGGCCTATCGGGCGGTGCACTACATCGACCGCATGGATTGGGCCTACGCCGCCTGCGACGTCGCGCTCTGTCGGGCGGGGGCGATGACGGTGGCGGAGTTGACCGCGGTTGGTTTGCCTGCGGCCTATGTCCCACTTCCCATCGGAAACGGTGAGCAGCGTATGAATGCTGCTCCGGTGGTGGCTGCTGGGGGAGGATTGCTTGTTGACGATGCCGATCTCTCAACGTCGTGGCTTCGAAGTCACCTCATCCCACTGCTTCTGAACCCCCAGCGCCTGGCTCAGGCGTCAGCGGCGGCCGCGTCGCTGGGTCGTCGTCATGCAGATGATCAACTCGTTCAGATGGTGTTGCGAGCAGTGGCTGGCGAAAGCGTTTCAACCGGAGGAACCCGATGACCCCGTTGGCAAGTACCGATCCGCTGCAGCGGGCGCATATCGTCGGCATCGGTGGCGCAGGCATGAGTGGCATCGCGCGGCTTCTCTTGGCGCGCAGTGCCCGGGTCAGCGGCAGTGACGCCAAGGAATCACGACGTGTCGACTCTGTACGTGCACTTGGCGCAGTCATTGCTCTGGGTCACGCGGCATCAAATCTCGATCTGTGCGGTGAGCCTCGGTGCGTGATTATTTCGACGGCGATCGCTGCGGACAATCCTGAGGTTGTTGAAGCTCAGCGGCGAGGTATCCCTGTGTTGCATCGGGCCGAAGCCCTTGCCGCGGTGATGGCCGATTCGCAGGTACTGGCGGTGGCGGGCACCCACGGTAAGACGACGACCACGTCCATGCTCACGGTCGCACTGCAGAATTGCGGCGCTGATCCCTCCTTCGCTATCGGCAGCGAACTCAACGAATCCGGTTCGAATGCTCATCTCGGAACAGGTGCCGTGTTCGTGGCAGAAGCCGATGAGAGCGATGGGTCGTTCCTGCGGCTCGGCTCGTACGCGGGCATCGTCACCAACGTCGAGCCAGATCATCTCAATTACTGGGGAACATTCGAAGCCATCGAGCAGGGTTTCCTCGACTTCGCCACGGGAATCCGCGACCGAGGAGGCTTCCTTATCGCGTGCCTCGATGACGCAGGGGCTGCCCGACTCATTGACGCAGCCCGGGCACACGGAGTGCGCGTGCTGTCGTACGGGTTGCATGCCGATGCCGACTACCGAATCGACGACCCGCACATGGCCGGTGATCGCTGGGAGTTCGAGGTCACGCGGCTCGGAGTTCGCCTCGGGGTGGTGCGCCTGCAGGTTCCGGGTGAGCACAACATTCTGAACTCAACGGCGGCCCTTGCCATGGGTGTCGAGATGGGATTCCCGGAGTCTGAATTGCGGGCCGGAATCGAGACGTTTAGCGGAACGCGTCGCCGATTCGAGTATCGAGGAACGGCCGACGGTGTTCGCGTCTACGACGACTACGCGCATCACCCGACCGAGATCGCGGCCACCTTGCGCGCCGCTCGCAGTGTGGTGGGTGAGGGGCGATTGGTGGTGGCATTCCAAGCGCACCATTACTACCGCACCGCGCTGTTCGTTCGCGAATTCGGCGAGGCACTCGGACTCGCTGATGAAGTCGTGGTGCTCGAGGTGTTTGCGCCTGGCGAGGAACCCATCCCCGGTGCCTCTGGTCGAACGATGGCCGACAACGTGCCACTGCCCCGCGAGCAGGTTGCCTTCGAACCGTCCTGGTCGAAAGTGGCCGATCAACTTGCCGCTCGTTCACATCCGGGCGATGTGGTGATGACGCTCGGCGCGGGCGATATCGGAATGTTGGCGCCTGAGGTGCTCGATTTATTGCGGGCTCGTGAGGGTCAGCAATGACCGCCGAGGCCGACGTTCGAGCGCCGACCGACCTCGCCGACGTTCGTGCAGCGGCTCGACGCAGCAGGTGGGGTCGGCGAGCGCTGTGGCTGCTCCCGGTGGTGGTGCTCGGTGCTGCCGTGGTGTGGGTGGTGTGGTTCTCCCCGTTGCTCGCGGTGACCACCGTTGAGGTTCGAGGTTCGACAACGTTGACGGCTGCTCAGGTGCGTCAGGCCGCAGGAATCGCGATCGGAACCCCTCTGGCCCGGGTTGACGATGCGGCGGTCGCCGGTCGGGTGCGTGCCCTTCCCCGGGTGGGTGCGGTCGAGGTGCGCCGGGGTTTCCCTCACGACCTCGTGCTGGTGGTCGATGAGCGGGTTGCAGTAGCGGTGATCTCAACGGGGGAGGGTTGGAAGTCCATTGACTCAGCCGGCGACGTAGTGTCCCCGGTGCGCGGCCCAGGCGCTCTTCCAGTGGTTCGAGCGAGCGGGGCCGGGCGTGAGGCTGCACTGAAGGTACTGGTGACGCTGCCGCCCGCCGTGGCCCGACAGACCCGGACGATTGCTGCGACTACCTCCGACGATGTGGTTCTCACCCTGGCATCGGGAGACACTGTTCGCTGGGGAGATGCACGTCGCCCGGCCGATAAGGCAGCCGTTTTAGCGGTGTTGCAGAAGCAACCTGGACGTGTCTATGACGTATCGGCACCCGATTTCCCGAGCATCAGAACCTGAAAACCTCAAGGTCCACTTGACATTCAGGACTTGCACGCCCCCGGGAACTTTCCCTACAGTCCATTTTGACTGCAGAGTGAGATGAACTGACTCTCAACCTGAGAGTGAGACTTTCGGCGGTGGCGATTCCCCGGCTTCCGGCGATCACCCTGCGGTACCGGCGGGAGGGCCCGTCGGAGAATCCAGCACCCGGGTGCGGCCGTGGGAGGCCAATCGCGGGGCCTGTCGGAAGGATTTAACGTGGCTACACCGCAGAACTACCTCGCGGTCATCAAGGTCGTCGGAATCGGCGGTGGCGGCGTCAACGCTGTCAACCGGATGATCGAGGTTGGACTTAAGGGCGTCGAGTTCGTCGCCATCAACACTGATGCTCAAGCACTGCTCATGAGCGATGCTGACGTCAAGCTCGACATCGGTCGCGAGCTCACTCGCGGACTCGGTGCCGGAGCTGATCCGGAAGTCGGCATGAAGGCGGCCGAAGATCACCGCGAAGAGATCGAAGAGGTACTCAAGGGTGCCGACATGGTCTTCGTTACGGCGGGTGAAGGTGGCGGCACCGGAACGGGTGGCGCTCCCGTAGTGGCGAAGATCGCCAAGTCACTCGGCGCGCTCACGATCGGCGTTGTGACACGTCCCTTCGGTTTTGAAGGACGTCGTCGCGCGGGTCAGGCTGAAAACGGAATTGAGCGTCTGCGTGAAGAAGTCGACACGCTCATCGTGATTCCGAATGACCGACTGCTCTCTCTGTCGGACAAGGCGATCAGTGTGATCGACGCATTCCGTCAGGCCGACCAGGTACTCCTGCAAGGTGTCAGCGGAATCACCGATCTCATCACAACCCCCGGTCTGATTAACCTCGACTTCGCCGACGTCAAGAGCGTGATGTCCGGCGCAGGAAGTGCGTTGATGGGAATCGGTTCGGCTCGTGGTGACGATCGTGCAATCACTGCCGCAGAAATGGCCATCTCCAGTCCGCTTCTTGAAGCGAGTATCGAAGGTGCCCACGGTGTCCTGATGTCCATCAGTGGTGGTAGCGATCTGGGCCTGTTCGAAATTAACGAGGCCGCGCGGATGGTTGCCGATGCCGCTCACCCGGACGCCAACATCATCTTCGGTGCCGTCATCGACGACACCTTGGGCGACGAGGTCCGGGTTACGGTCATCGCTGCGGGATTCGATGGCGGACTGCCTCAGACTCGTCGACCCGCATCGTCTGGTCGTCGCCCGGCTGACGACCCGATCGCTCCTGGTGACGCCGCCGCGGCCGCAGCCGCTGCCGCCGCCGGCACGTCAGGTCCGCCCACCGGCGAAAACCGTCCGGTGCGTCCCAAGGTCGAGCCGCCGCGCCGCGTCGTCTTCGACGACACTGCCGACGACGACCTCGACGTGCCCGACTTCCTCAAGTAGGTCGACCGGGCGTGTCATCTGATCACGCCGCCACGACGGGACGATCTGGTCCTGTCCGGTGGCTGTTCACCGACAGAGTCGGCGGGGTGAGTCAGGGAGCCTTCGACTCCCTGAACCTCGCCGACCATGTCGGGGACGATCCCAGTGCTGTTGCGGTCAACCGTTCGTTGGTTGCTGCGCAACTCGGGGTAGAGCCCGGCCACCTCGCGGTGATGTCTGCCTCGCACGGTAACGAGGTGTGCGTGGTCGAGGGACTCACCGGCCCGCGCCCGGGTTCGGATGTCCTCATCACGACCGAGGTTGGACTAGGGGTGGCTGCGTTAGCTGCCGATTGCTTGCTGGTGCTGCTGTACGACGCCGACTCGGGGATTGTCGGCGCCGTACACAGTGGCTGGATGGGGGTACGCGACGACGCTGTCGGAGCGGCCGTGGAGGCGATGCGCGAGTTAGGTGCGCGTCGCCTCTCGGCGATTGTGGGCCCCGGAATCTGCGGCGAGTGCTACCCGGTTCCGCAGGAGCGTGTGGACGAAGTGGCCGCCACAGTTCCCGAGGCCGCGAGTACGACACGCGACGGACGAGCGTCGCTGGACTTGCGGCGGGGGATTGCCGCTCACCTCGCTCGCCTTGAGGTAGTCAGTCGTGACGTCGGTATCTGCACTGCGCAATCGCCCCTGCATTACTCCTACCGGCGCGACGGAGTGACCGGCCGTCAGTGTGGGGCCATTACGGTGGTGGCCTCATGACCCCACTCAACGCAGGCAGCGATCCCGGGACTGATCCCCGTACCGTCGAATTGACGGCCAACGTGATCGACGTCAACGAGCGCATCGACCGCGCCTGCAACGCGGCTGGCCGTTCGCGGGACGAACTGACAGTGGTCGCTGTCACCAAGACGTGGCCAGCCGACGATGTCGTGCGCTTGGCGACTCTGGGGATCACAGATGTGGGTGAAAATCGCGACCAAGAAGCGGCGCCCAAACATATCGAGGTCGCACTACTCGATCCCTCGACGCAGCTCAGATGGCACTTCATCGGCCAACTCCAGCGCAACAAGGCCCGCTCCGTGGCGCGCTATTGCGATGTCGTGCAGTCAGTGGATCGCCAGTCACTGGTCTCGGCGCTCGCGACGGCTCGCGACCCGGAAATACCCCTCACGGTGCTCCTCCAGGTGTCACTCGACGGGCAAACCTCGCGCGGAGGCGCTCTACCGGCTGAGATTCCGTCGCTGGCTGCTGCAGTGGAGGCGACGATCTCGTTACGGCTAGGTGGTCTGATGGCGGTGGCCCCACTCGATGTCGATCCGGACGAGGCATTCTCAAGGCTCTGGGAACTGTCTGAGCGACTACGAGTCGATCACCCGTCTGCCACGTGGGTGTCGGCGGGAATGAGCGGTGATCTTGAGGCGGCGATTCGACAGGGCGCGACACACATACGTGTCGGCACGTCGATTCTGGGTCACCGACCCGCCTTCGGGTAATCTGATCGCCTAGGGTGGTGCCGGTAGGCCGGTTGCACTCATGGCCTCGATGATCGGGCCGTGTGGGCGTTCCTGCAGGGCTGGCAGCCGAAGTGACAGATGGGCAGGGGAGGGCAGATGGCTGGCGCAATGCGCAAGATGGCCGTCTACCTCGGCCTTGTTGAGGAAGACCACCTCGACACGGACGAGGATTACTACGACGGTGCGCCGTCGTATGAAGATCGCTACGGCGGCAGTCAGGTGCGGTCCGTCCGCACCGTCGAGCCCGCCCGCCCCGAATCTCGCGCGCCCGAAACTCGAGTGCCGCGAGCGTCATCGTCAGCGCGTGTTGATGACACCGACGCCCTTGATCGCGTTGACAGGTCGGCGACTCGCCGACCCACCGCTGCCCCCTCGGTGGCCGACGGTCACTACCGAATCACGGCATTGCACCCTCGCTCGTACAACGACGCCCGTCGCATTGGTGAAGAATTCCGCGAGGCGACTCCGGTCATCATCAATCTCAGCGAGATGGATGATTCCGATGCTAAGCGCATCATCGACTTCGCCGCCGGCTTGGTTTTCGGACTGTCCGGAACCATCGAGCGCGTGACGAATAAGGTATTCCTGCTGTCGCCGGCCAATGTCGATGTCGGAGCCGAGGCCCGTGCCCAGATCGCCCAGGACGGTTTCTTCAATCAGAGCTGATCGATCGTCGCTCGACGGTCGATGACGAGGAGAGTCCGCGGTGTCCCCAGTGGCGCAGGTTCTGTCGACCCTGCTGTGGCTTTATTTGCTCATTCTGATCGCACGGGTGATCGTGGATCTGGTCATGATGCTGTCGCGTGACTGGACCCCGCGCGGCCCTGTGCTGTTGATCGTCGAAGGCATCTACACGATCACCGATCCACCGCTCAAGGCTCTGCGCAAAGTGATCCCGCCCTTGAAGCTGGGGGGAGTGGCCCTTGATCTGTCGTTCCTCGTGTTGTTCATCATCATCAACGTGCTGCTATCACTGGTACGACTGCTCCCCTTTTGATGCCGCGCCCTGCCTCGTGCTGCTTCGTCGAAACCGCCTGAGCGACTACTCTGGAGCACATGGCTTTAACTCCCGGGGATGTGCGCAATAAGCAGTTTTCGACCGTACGCTTCAAGGAGGGCTACCGCCTTGAAGAGGTCGACTCTTTTCTCGACGAGGTTGAGTCGGAGATTGCTCGGCTGAGTTCTGAGTGCGATTCCCTCAGGGTGCAGGTGGCACGTGTGACGGCGGCCCAGCAGCGACCGGTTGCAGTGACGGCCCTGGCGCTACCGGCCCCCTCGAGTGCGCCCCTGTCGACACCGTCCACTGACGTGGCTCGGCTGCCCGCGCCCACCGGCGCAGTTCTTGTTCCGGCAGCCCAAGATCCGACCGCTGAGATGGCTCGAATGCTGCAGGTGGCGCAGCGCACTGCCGATGCTCAGATTTCCGAAGCGAGAACTGAAGCCGCCGCCATCGTTGCCCGCGCTGCAGCACAGGCTCAGCAGGCGACTGTCGATGCAACGGTGACACGAGCCACACTCGAACGGCGCATTGAGGAATTACGTAGTTTCGAGCGCGAGTACCGCAGCCGACTGCGGGCCTACCTTGAAGGACAGTTACACGATCTCGACGCAGGAGCCGAGCCGGCAGCCCCCGCTGTACCTTCGCGGCCAGCGGGCGATCCCTTCCGGCCAGCAGTTGAGGCGCCACCCTCTCGACCCGCCGCAGTGTCGGCGGCCATTCCGCCTGCATCGGCCGTTCCGCGCGCGCCACTTCCGGTCAGCGCCGCGGAAACCGGCCCCGTGCCCGGCCTTCCTGTCACGCCCCCGCCGGTTCAGCGTCCCGTGGTGGCGGCTCCGGCCGATTCTCAGCAGGAGCCCGCACGGCCAACCTTCACGTCTCCGTATAGCGCGGGAGCTCCGGATGCACCGCCGCGTCAGGCCGACGATCAGTAGTTGCGCTCAGTCGCTGGCGCGGCGCACGGCGATACCCACGCCGAGATCGACGTCGCCTGACTCGAACGCTTCGACATCGGGGCGACGCGCCACCACTGTCGTGGCGAGGACTTCACCAGCAATCCACGGCGAGTGCTCAGTCATCGCCGTAGTGACCTCGGCATCCTCGCTCCACCACCACAGATCGATGCGGTCGCTGACCTCAAATCCTGCAGATTTGCGAGCCTCCTGCACCATCCGCACGATTTCGCGGGCGATACCCATGCGACGCAATTCGTCGGTGAGGTGCAGGTCAAGTGCCACCGAGGCGCCGGCATCGGAGGCAACCGACCATCCTTCGCGCGGTGTCTCGGTGATGATCACGTCGTCACTGGTGAGGCTCACGTCGCCGAGTCCGTCGACGGTGACCGAGGCCGTTCCGGTCTCGCGAAGTGAGCGAGCGAGTGACAAGGCATCGGTGGCGGCAATCACTGCGGCTACGCGCGGAGTGTCCTTGGCATAGCGCTGGCCGAGTGCACGGAAGTTGGCTTTGGCGATCACGTCGACCAATTCATCGGCGACCTGTCCTGACAGAGAATCCAGTTCCAGAACATTAAGTTCTTCGGCAACCTGAGCTGCGAGTTCGGGGTCAATGGTTTCCCAGCCACTCGCCGACACCAACGCCCGAGCGAGAGGTTGACGGGTGCGCACCTTACCTTCGGCTCGTGCCCCTCGGCCGAGTTCAACAACGCGTCGAGTGAGTTCGACTTGCTCGACCAATTCGGGGTCGATCAGGCTGAGATCGATTGCGGGCCAACGGGTCAGGTGTACTGATTCTGGTTCGTCCGGCGACGTTGAGGCGAACAGATCGCCCCACACACGTTCGGCGATGAATGGTGTGAATGGAGCGATCACAAGGGTGACGATACGCAGGCACTCGTGCAAGGTTCCGAGAGCTGCAGGATCTCCATCCCAGAACCGGCGGCGTGAACGACGCACGTACCAGTTGGAGAGATCGTCGATGTAGGCGGAGATGGCGCGACCAGCCCGTTGAGTGTCGAAGGTCTCGAGTGCCGCGTCGACCTCGGCGGCCACTCGGTGCGCTTCGGACAGCGCCCAACGGTCGAGCACAGGCCTTTGAGCGGGCGGTGGAACGACGGTGCGTGAGGGTACGAAATTGGCAGCCCGTGCATACAGCGACTGGAACGACACGGTGCTCCAGTAGGTGAGCAGCGTCTTGCGCACCACGTCAGCGATGGAGTGGTGTCCGACTCGTCGCGCCTGCCAGGGTGAACCTCCGGCGAGCATGAACCACCGAAGGGCATCAGCTCCGTGCTCGTCCATGAGCGGCACGGGCTCGAGCACGTTGCCGACGTGCTTGCTCATCTTGCGACCCTGCTCGTCGAGGATGTGACCAAGGCAGACAACGTTGCGGTACGACGAGCGGTCGAACACCAGTGTTCCGATCGCCATCAGCGTGTAGAACCAGCCGCGGGTTTGGTCGATCGCTTCGCAGATGAAGTCGGCCGGGTACGACTGCTCGAATTCGGCAACGTTGCGATGCGGATATCCCAACTGTGCGAACGGCATGGCGCCCGAGTCATACCAGCAGTCAATGACTTCAGGAACGCGTGTCGCGAGCGCACCGCAGGTCGCGCACGCGAAGGTGACGTCGTCAACGAAGGGGCGGTGCGGATCGAGATCGAGGAGTTCGAGTCCGGCGAGACTGCCGAGTTCGGCCAGTGATTCAACGGCGACGAGGTGACCCTCGGTGCACCGCCAAATCGGCAGGGGAGTGCCCCAGTAGCGATTGCGTGAGACGGCCCAGTCGACATTGTTGGTGAGCCAGTCGCCGTAGCGTCCCCACTGAATCGTCGGAGGGAACCAGTTCGTGGCGCCATTTTCACGGAGCAGTTGCTCTTTGACCGCGGTGGTGCGGATGTACCACGAAGGCTGCGCGTAGTAAATCAACGCGGTGTGGCAGCGCCAACAGTGCGGGTAGGAGTGTTCGTACGGAACGTGACGGAACAACAGTCCGCGTGCGGTGAGGTCAGCGACAAGAGTCTCGTCGGCCTTCTTGAAGAACATCCCACCCACAAGTGGTACTGACTCGTCGAAGTGGCCGTCGGACTTCACGGGGTTGACCACCGGCAGCCCGTACGCGCGACACACGGCAAGGTCGTCGGCGCCAAAGGCGGGAGCCTGATGCACCAATCCTGATCCGTCGTCGGTCGTGACGTAGTCGGCGAGCACAACGAAGTGCGCGTCTGGAATCTCCACGAGGTCGAATGGTGGCTGGTAGGGCACGCGCTCAAGATCGCGACCAGTGAGTGACTCGAGCACGACTGCGTCGTCGCCGAGCAGCGAGGACATGAGGTCACGGGCGACCACGAGGAGTTCGCCGTCGCCTGTGCGTGCCACCACGTACTCAGCATCGGGCTTAACCGCGACTGCCGTGTTCGACACCAGCGTCCACGGGGTCGTCGTCCACACGATCAGGGCGACTCCGGGGTGACGCTCAGCGAGGTCGCAGGGGGTGACGGGGAATCTGACGAACACCGACGGATCGATGACCGTTTCGTAGCCCTGGGCAAGTTCGTGATCGGATAGACCGGTTCCGCAACGGGGGCAGTACGGGCTCACGCGGTGGTCTTCGACGAGGAGTCCAGCATCGAAAATCTGCTTGAGTGACCACCAGACACTTTGGATGTAGTCGGTGTTCATGGTCCAGTACGCGTCGTCGAAGTCGACCCAGTACCCCATGCGCTCGGTCATCACGGTGAATTCGTCCACGTGACGCAGTACTGACTCGCGGCAACGCGCGTTGAATTCAGCGACCCCGTAGGCCTCAATGTCTTGCTTGCCGGCGAAGCCCAGTTCCTTCTCGACCGCGATTTCGACAGGAAGTCCGTGACAGTCCCAGCCGGCACGTCGAGGAACGTGGCGCCCCTTCATGGTGCGATAGCGGGGAAACACATCCTTGAACACTCGTGCTTCCACGTGATGGGCACCTGGCGTGCCGTTGGCGGTGGGAGGGCCCTCGTAGAAGATCCACGGTTCGCCATCGGCCGTGGCCTGAAGCGAACGCTCGAAAACGCGCCGATCCCGCCAGAAATCAAGGATCTCGCGTTCCATTGCCGGAAGATCGATGCGGCCGGGCACCGAGCGATACGTGCCAGACTCGCTCATTACCGCACCTTGTCGTCGAGGCCTCGCCGGCCGTGGGTTGGCGCCTGAGGGTGCCGGGTTGGTCAGTTCCCCGAGGATATCGTTCGACTCAGGTGAGTCTGTGGACGGAGGTGCTGGCATGGCTCGAATCACGCGGACAGTGCGGGTGCGACCGGGCTCATCCACGAGTGCGGTGGGCGGTCAGTACGGCGAGGGAGATGCGGCTGTCCTTGTGGTGCGGGTCACTGCTCCGGCCGTAGACGGTCGCGCAACCGAGGCCGTAGTGCGGGCTCTCGCCACCGCTCTAGGGGTTCCGAACGCCTCCGTCTCGTTGGTGCACGGTGCCTCAAGCCGCACCAAAGTGCTGGCGATCGACGTACCCGACACCGAGAGTGAGGCTGTTGAACGCTGTTGGGCCGAACTCATGTCAGATTCTGGTCGGGGTCGTTTACGGCGTGGGTGATTGCACCGTCAGTCACTGTGGCCTAGTGTCGGCGCCCAATGGGTGACCCGTCGGGGGTCACCACGGGGGTTGGATCGGAGCGCGGTATGGCGACCAAACCTGCGGCAAAGAAAGTGGGCGCTGTGAAGGCTCCCGCGAAGAAGGCGGTCACCGTGACGGCACCGGCAAAGAAGGCAACTCCCGCTAAGTCCGCTGCCCCCAAGGCCCCCGCGAAGGCTCCTGTGAAGAAGGCAGCTCCGGCGGCGAAGGCTCCTGTGAAGAAGGCAGTTCCGGCGGCGAAGGTTCCTGCGAAGAAGGCGGCTCCTGCGAAGGCCCCTGCGAAGAAGGCAGCTCCTGCGAAGAAGGCGGCTCCGGCTCCGGCGAAGGCTCCCGCCAAGAAGGCACCGGCGAAGAAGGCGGCACCGACCAAGAAAGTGGCCGGTGAGAAGAAGGCCGCTGATCGCGCGCCAGCACGCTTCCGGGTCAAGGAAGACGAAAGCCCCTGGACCTCGGCTGAACTCAAAGGCGTGCGCATCCAGTTGGGCGAGGAAATCACTCGACTTCAGCAGGAGATCGCCGACGCCGAAGCTGATATCGCTGATTTGATTCGTGATTCGGGAGATGGCGCGGGCGACGATCAAGCTGACGCCGGAAGCAAGACCTACGAGCGTGAGCAAGAGATGTCGATCGTGGCCAACGACCGTGATCTTCTGCTGCAGTCTGAGCGTGCCCTCGCCCGCATTGGCGACGGTACCTACGGCGTGTGTGAATCATGCGGTAACGCCATCGGCAAGCTTCGGTTGCAGGCATTTCCGAAGGCCACGATGTGCATTACCTGCAAGGAGCGCGAGGATCGCCGCTGACGCGCG
>CAIYMF010000057.1 GCA_903927265.1 uncultured bacterium
CACCACCGTCACACTGTGACCGCCGACCCAGATGTCATCACCCACGCGGTCGACGTAGATACGGCCACGCCGACCAATGACTGTTCCCTGTGCCGCGACGTAGCTGTCGGGAAGGATCCCGGCACCGATAAGCCACTGCGCGGCTGAGGCATTGAATGATCCGGTGATGGGGTCTTCAGTCAGACCTTGATTGCCGGGAAAGAACGTACGGATCTCGACCGCAATGTCAGAACCCTCCGGGTACAACCCAGCGACGCCGACGTCCATCCCATTCAGTAGTTGTGGGTCGGGTGTGAGATCGAGTACTGCCTGCGCCGAACGCAGCAACACTCCTCGCCAGCCCGGACCGTTGTCGCACCAACTGTGATCAACGATGTCGTCGCGCGTGATGCTCAGCAGGCGAACGGTTGCGTCGAGTTCGTCATCAGAGAGTGGTCCACTGCGTTGTAGTGGAGGTGCAGCGAATGCCAACCGATCACCGTCGCGCCTGATCGGCACCAGTCCTGCACCACACTCCTGCACGATCACGTCACCTTGCGGCGTACCGCCTGCCGCCAGCCACGCATGGCATGAACCCAACGTGGGGTGTCCGGCGAATGGCAGTTCGCGCCCCGGGCAGAAGATGCGCACGTGATAGTCGGCATCAGGATGCGTGGGCGGACCGATGAAGGTCGCTTCGGAGAGATTCGTCCATGCGGTGAAGTCGAGCATCTGTTGCGTATCGAGACCTTCGCGGTCAAGTACCACAGCGACAGGGTTGCCCATCAGCGACTCGTCGGTGAATACGTCGACTTGAGCAAATCTTCTACGTGAGGTCATGGAATCAACAATGCCAGAACGCAGTCACATTGCGTCGTGCACGCTGCGACCGCCGACGACCTTCATGCGCAAACGCTCTACGGAGTCCTGACGTACTTGAGCAACAGGTATCCGCGGGTCCATGTGAGCGTGGTGCTGCCACTGGCACTGCGGCCTGTGACGGCTTTGGTGAAGGCGGCAGGGTTTGCGTGGAACAGGCCCGCGGTGGGGTCGTACAGCAGGGTGTTGATGTAGTTCGACGTCGCGCACTGCCGTTGTTCGTTTTCCGATGTGGCAATAGCCGGAAAGTTGATGGCCAGTTGATCGGGTGCTGCGCCACACGCACGCTCAGTTGCAGCTGCCAGTGTCTGTGGCGTCATCGATGCGCCGAAATAGTCGGTCGCGTAGAACGTGGCATCGGTTCCGATGAACTCACCGGTGCTATTTGCCACCTGAGGGTCACCCGCGGCAGTGATGTGGCCCGTCACAACCTTTGCGAAATCGGCGGCGCATGTGGTGGCGTTGTAGGCGCCGTCGACAGTCAACTTCGGATATCCGGCCTGCGTCTCGCCAACATCCTGTGCAGAAGGAAATCCATTAGCGAAACATGCCTGTGGTGCTGTCGATGCCTTGCGCATTTCCTTGCGCGCATCGTCAATGCCGAGTCCGAGGAAGGTTCGACTGAAGACCCGATCCTGATGTCCGTTGACACTGACTTCATACACATTGGCAGATCCCAACGGCGCGTTGGTGGGGTAACTAATCTGCGCAGACGAGCCGCCGACTTCCACAACACCAACAGGAGGAGTTTGGGTGGTGAAGGCACCGACGAGTGAGTCGTTGACATTGGTCCATGACCACACGCCTTCCTCAGCGCTTCCATCAGAGGTGCGCACATCACCTGCTTTGAATCCGGCCGCCGTAATGGCAGTGCGAATGATGTCGTAGAAGTCGGCGATCGCGGTGGGGTGACTCGATGCCCACTTCTGCTCGGCCACGCGCATTCCAGCCGTAGCGAGCAGATTCACTTCAACATCAGCAGGCGTCTCACCCATCGCGGTCACTGTGGTGGTGAGGTCGGTGAGTAGCGGGGTGATGATTTCGGGAACCACACTGGCCTGCAGATCAGGCTGGGTGGGGTCGACGAAGTTGTCGATGCCATCTTCGTCGCCGCCTGATGCCGTGCGCTTGAACTCGGTCTCCTTCACGTTGATCACCAGCGGGTACGGTCCAGGTTCAACTGAGTAGAGGTAGAGCCGCGTCTTACTGCTGGACGCGTCGATGACCGCGACCTTGAGGGCACTCTTTCCAACGGTGGTGAGGGCGCCAGCGACTGCTGCACCCGACTTGGAGGCGGTTGTTGAGGGTTCATGCACGAAGGTGCTGGTCGAACACGCAGACGTCAACAGTGCGAGGGATATGAGCAGGAGGACAGACGTTCGACGCGTCGACATATGGTCACGTTAGCAAGTGCGGACTTTTGCCCATCGTGGATCGGCCAGGCCGAGCCTCTGAGTGACGTCGATATCGGGCTACTAGGTTCTACCCCATGAATCCACTCCAGAGCTTCCCGGTCGTCGCTCTTGAACCTGACTCCGACGGCACCCGCAATGCGTGCCGCGACATTATCGTCCCGCCCGGTACGGCGTGGGACGGATTCGCACTCATGGAGTGGGAGTTGGAGAAGGCCGGCTGGCAGGATCTGCATCCCCATGATGAGACGACCTACATGCTTGAAGGTGAACTCGAAATCGAAAGCGAAGGAGTGACGGTCATTCTTCGCCCGGGTGATGCCGTTACGGTTCGCGGGGGGCATCTGGGCAGGTATGTCGCTCGCAACTACGCGCGCATGCTCGCGATTTACGGTCCGAATCCCACGGGGGCGGAGAGTTCGTCATTCAGTTCGTGGCGCGTTGAGTAGCGCACCTCACTTCGTCGGGCACTGACGCGGCACGATGCGTGCGCGGTAACTCGGTTCGTGGCGGTCGCTAGAGTCGAGGCGATCGCGATTCTCGGAGGCTGACGTGACTACCACGACCCTGTTCGACAACGTCCGCGTTTTCGACGGCCTTTCCGATCGGCTGTCGGACACAACGAGCGTGCTGGTTAGCGGTGGGGTGATCACCGCCATTGGTGAGATTCCTGTGCCAGCTCCCGGTGAAGTGCGCACTGTGATTGCCGGTGGCGGTCGCACGTTGATGCCTGGCCTTATCGACGCACACGTTCACCTTACGATGGGAATTCCGCTGCCCGTGGCGGTAGCGCAGGACCCCCTCTACATCGGTCTCGTGGCGGGTTCCACTGCCACCGAGACGTTGATGCGCGGATTCACCAGTGTGCGTGACGCGGGTGGCCCTGTGTTCGGAATCAAGACTGCGATCGACCACGGGCTCGTTCCGGGCCCGAGAGTGTGGCCGTCGGGTGCGCTGATTTCACAGACGTCCGGGCACGGTGACTTCCGCGGGCAAGCGGAGTTTCCTCGCGGAGTATGCGGGCACCTGTCGCACTTTGAACAGATCGGCGTCGCGGTGATTGCCGACGGAGTGCCTGAGGTGCTGCGCGGAGTGCGCGAGCAACTGGCCCGAGGCGCAAGTCAGATCAAGGTGATGGCTGGTGGCGGAGTGGCCTCACCCAACGACCCCCTCGATGTCACGCAGTACACCGAAAGTGAATTGCGCGCCGCCGTTGACGCGGCGGAGGACTGGGGCACCTATGTTCTCGTGCACGCCTACACCTCGCGATCGATTGCGCGGTCGGTCGCTGCTGGAGTGAAGTGCATTGAGCATGGGCAACTTGCGGATGAGGCGGCAGTTGCGGCGATGGCCGAAAACGACGTGTGGTGGAGCCTGCAGCCGTTCCTTGCCGATGAGTTTTCCAATCAGCACGCCAACCCTGCAAACAGGGCCAAGCAGTTGCGGGTGGCAGATGGCACCGACACGGCATACGAACTCGCTCGCAAACACCACGTCAAGGTGGCGTGGGGTACCGACGCGCTCTTCGACAAGCGCGTGATTCGACTTCAGGGTGCTCAACTTGCACGCATGACGCGCTGGTACACGCCGGCCGAGGTCCTGCAGATGGCAACCTCGGTCAATGGTGAATTGCTGCAGATGAGCGGCGAACGCTCGCCGTATCCCGGTCGCCTCGGTGTCGTCGAAACCGGCGCACTTGCTGACCTGCTGCTCGTCGATGGCAATCCGCTTGAAAACCTCGATCTCGTGGCCGACGCGGAAACGAACTTTGTCGTGATTATGAAGGACGGCGTGGTGTACAAAAACACGTTGCCGTCAACGTGAGCGCGGTCGATACCGCGTGGCTTCTGCGCGCACGTGATCGCTCGTGGACCTGTGAGGGCGTGCCGGACGAAGTCGTGGCGTTCCATCAGTCACTCGATGGGTACGCGCCAACTCCGTTGGTGTCACTACCTTTTCTGGCCGATGAACTGGGAGTGGCACGCGTATTACTCAAGGATGAGTCGTCGCGGCTCGGGCTTCCTGCTTTCAAGGCACTCGGTGCATCGTGGGCGATTCATCGCGCACTCGCCGAACGAGATGCCGCACTCGGGCCGGCGCTGCTCGTTACCGCCACCGATGGAAACCACGGCCGCGCGGTGGCGCGATTCGCGCGTCTGCTGGGCCACCGAGCGCACATTGTGATTCCCGTGGGCGTGCACCCGGTCGCGATTGCGGCGATCGAATCCGAAGGTGCCACCGTCACCATGGTTGAGGGCAGTTATGACGACGCCGTTGCCGCCGCCGCGGAGGTAGCGCGCGTTGAGAACGGCATCTTGGTGCAAGACACCGCGTGGCCCGGCTACGAAACGATTCCCGCCTGGATTGTTGAGGGGTACGCGACGCTGTTCGCTGAAGTCGATGAGCAGCTTGCCGAAGAGCCCAGCCTCGTCATCGTTCCGGTGGGCGTGGGGTCGCTTGCTCAGGCGGCGGTGACGCACTACCGGCGAGTTGAGTGCGCGGGAGCGACGGCCGTGGTGTCGGTCGAACCCGAAACCGCCGCGTGCGTGCTTGCTAGTTTGCGAGTCGGTGAGGCCGTATCCATTCCCACGTCGTACACCGTGATGGCCGGACTCAACTGCGGAACTCCATCGTCGTTGGCATGGCCGCTGCTGGAGGCGGGCCTTGATGGGGCCGTCGCCGTCACTGATTCCGCCGCCCAGGCTGCCGTGCGCGAGCTTGAGGGTCAGGGCCTTCGCGCGGGGCCGTGCGGTGGCGCTGGCGTTGCAGCCGCACGCGTGCTGCTGGTCGGCGAAGGGGCCGATGCTCGTCGCTCGGCTTTGGGCATCACATCGGAAAGCACGGTAGTGCTGCTGGTCACCGAGGGGTCCGAAGCCAATCCGGCCTGAGTTGCCTGAAAGCCGCAACGTTCGGCCGGATAGTGTGGCGTCATTGAGCCGCAGG
>CAIYMF010000058.1 GCA_903927265.1 uncultured bacterium
CCCCAACAAAGACAGCCAACCCCGCGGCCTCAAACCAGGACCCAAACCCGGCAACAAAAAAGGCGGCATGCCCAAGGGATACAAGTTCAAAAAATAAGTAAGTCCCGAGACATCCCATAAGGATGTCCCGAGACTTCACAGGGTGGAGCTGAGGGGATTCGAACCCCTGACCCCCTCGATGCGAACGAGGTGCGCTACCGGCCTGCGCTACAGCCCCTTGGAGTCGCGACTCTACCAAAGGGTCAGTCGTTGACCGCGCGCGGTGCATTCTGGTCGAAGAAGTCTGCGGAGCGGTTTCCGCGGGTCTCGGCTGCGAGTTGATCGAAGAACGCATCGTCATCAATGCTGGCCGAGATTTGGTCGAACACGGCGTCCTTGGAGAAGGCGTCAGCGGCCTGAACGCGGCGCGCCTCCTCGACCATTGCCTCGCCGCTCCAGTCACCGGTGTGCGTGAGATCGATGACGCGTGGGATGCGGCTCGCCCGCGGCGCGGAGACGTAGGTGGGAAGCGGAGCGTTGGTGGCCTCCCACCCGCGGTCGGCTTCGCGGGCCAACTCAGCTTCGGTGGGATGGACCGCGCGGCGCACTTCGGGAAGTTCGGTGGACGTGTCCGCACGGCTCGCGCTGGAAGTCGTTGCGTATCGACGTTGCTGCTGGGGAGCTGATGCAAGGTCACGCTCACGCTGAGCCTGGTGAGAGGCGCGGCGCTCATGTTCGCGACGCTCACGAGACTCGTTCGCCAACGCCTGCTGACGAGAGACCAGTCCAAAGCCGCCCAGCAGGGCTGCCGGCAACAGAAGGAACCACAGGGGAAGGACGTCGAGCAGGGCCAAAATGATGGCCCCGGCCATCAGCCCGGCCAGCACTGCCATCACCAATCGACGACGCGACGCGGCAAGCTCAGCCGCGGTCGGCTCATGCCACTCGTCCCTGACATCCGATTCGTGCGTATCACGCACTGGGTTCTCCCGAGGGTGCTGGGCGGAGGGCTTCGACCCGCCGCTACTGCGGTATTCGCGGCCAGACAACGAGGTCATAGCTGCCCGGTATTTATCGATCTGTCGTACCTCTCCCGTACGGTCGTGACTGCGAAGCCACACCGGAATTAGTACAAGAGCCCATAGACCAACGATCACGGCGTAAATAACCCCGGACCCCATGCCACCACAATGTAGGTGCCATTCACCCTTCACGGTCACATTGGTGAACGGAGAGTGACGGCGTGTCGCACTTCGAGCAAACGAACAGTCAGACGGCAGTTCACACGGACGCTGGGTTAGACCCCCGCCAACGAGCCAGCAGACCACCGGGTACTTCGTCAGCATTGAGTGCAAAAGTCACGTGGTCGCGCCATTCGCCGTCGATGTGAAGGTAGCGAGGGCGTACCCCTTCGCGCCGGAATCCGAGCTTGTCGACTACTCGCAGGCTGCGCTCATTCTCGGGTCTTACGTTGACCTCAATGCGGTGCAGGTGCAGGTTGAACCACGCGTGATCGCACACCATCGCGACCGCCGTCGGCGTGATTCCTTGACCAGCCACCGCCTGATCGATCCAGTAACCCACGTACGCCCCACGCAGTGAGCCCCACGTGATGCCACCCAGAGTGATTTGGCCCACGAACCGATCATGGTGGGTGATCGCGAAGCCAAGATTGCGGCCGGCCCGCGCTTCATGCTTGAGCAGGCGCACCATCGCTCCGAAGGATGCCGGTCGATCACTGTCAGGGCCGGGCAAGGTCGACTCCCACGGACCGAGCCACTGAGCATTACGCGTGCGCACCTCACGCCAGGCCGCGGCATCGCGCTGCCGCAGTGGGCGAAGTGTGACGGCACCCTCGGTCAATGACACCGGCCACGAGATCCTCATGCCGTCGGCCCCGTCAGTGGAATCACAATCAGTGACGAACCCTGCTCAACCGCGGACACCTCGGCAGGAATGATTCCCAGAGCAGTCGACTCAGCGAGAACGGTGAGCGGTTCGACAGCCGGAAGGGGGGCGAATTCAAACACTCCGTCGGTCACGTCGATGAGGCCGAAGCGAAACTCCTGGCGCCCAAGGGGGGATGCCAACGCCATGCGCACGCGCGCCTTCACCGTGGGTCGGAAGGGGGCTGGGTCAGCAGCCAGCACGCGAAGAAAGGGGCGAAGCAGCATTTCGAAAAGTGCGTAGGCACTGAGCGCACTCACTGGAAATACGAATACCGGCGTCGACTCGTTGCCGATGCGTCCGAACCCGTGCGGGATCGCAGGCTCCGTCGCGAGTTCGACGGCCGGAACCTCGCCGAGATGAGTGAGGGCTTCATCAAGAACTGGGCGGATTGCCTCTTCGGCCCCGCCGATGATGACGAGCACATCAGCGCGCACCAGTTGATCCTCGAGCAACTCACGCAAGGTGCGGGGCTCCACGTTGTGAATGGAAGCCCGGTAGACCTCAGCGCCGGCCTCCTGACTCGCGGCGGCCACGACCAGTGCCGTCGCCGCAGTGGGACTGGCCGGTTCATCACCTAACGACAGCACCACCACTCGTGGCCGCGGCGCTACCTCGATTGAAGCGATTCCGGCGCTTGCAACACGTGCCAACTGTCGGGTGGTGACAAGGGCACCGGCCGGAAGAACAACGCGGTCGGGTTCGCCGATGGTGCGGGCCACGACGTCGCGGGCAACGTAGCAACCAATGGCCTCGAGCAACCCGACGTGAATGGGTTGCAGAGATTCCAGCCCCGTGAACAACTCTCCGAGTTGCTCGTCAACCGTTCGCTCCATCGAATCAGGCCAGATCAGCAAATCCGCCAGCGACCAACGCCTCAAGCCAAGCACGCAATGGCGCACCGAGATCGTCACGTCGAGCAGCAATGGACACCACTGCCTTCAAATACGACAGCCGGTCGCCCGTGTCGTACCGCAAACCGTCGAAGACGACGCCGTGAACCTCGCCACGCTGCGCTAGCACACGCAGGGCATCGGTGAGTTGAATCTCGCCACCCTTGCCCGGTTGCGTGTCGCGCAGTACCGAAAACACCTCGGGAGCCAGGACGTAGCGACCGATGATCGCGAAGTTACTGGGGGCTTCATCGGCCGACGGCTTCTCAACCAGATCAGAGATACCCAAGATGCCAGGCACATCGCTGGCCTTCACTGCCGCGCAGCCATAGAGAGAAATGTCTGCCGGCGGCACGCCCATGAGGCAGATGACACTGCCACCAAGTTCGCGCTGCACCTCGAGCATGCGCGGCAGAATTGGATTGATCTCGTCAATCAAGTCGTCGCCCAGCAACACGGCGAATGGTTCATCGCCCACGTGGTGCTCGGCCTGAAGCACCGCGTGCCCGAGCCCGAGTGGCTCACCCTGACGTACGTAGTGGATGTGTCCCAACGAGGTCGGAAACTGCACGAGCGCCAACCGGTCAGAATCACCCTTGGCCGACAACGCGTCTTCAAGTTCGGCATTGCGATCGAAATGATCCTCCAGCGATCGCTTGCTCTTTCCGGTAATGAAAAGCAGGTCATCAAGGCCGGCGGCGACGGCCTCCTCGACCACATACTGGATCGCCGGCTTATCGACCACCGGCAGCATCTCCTTGGGTGTCGCCTTGGTGGCAGGAAGGAAACGGGTACCGAGTCCGGCAGCGGGGATGACAGCCTTAGTGACGCTCATGGCACCAGAGTACGGGCCGACCGTGAGGTTTCCATGCGCGCGTCTCACCACGACAATAGGAACGTGAGCCACACCGACGAGGCAGACGCCAAGGCAGCGCTCCGGGCGCGCATCAGGGCTGCCCGTCGGGTCTGGAGTGACTCGGCCACCACTGAAGAACGGGCGCAGCGAGCAGAGCGTGTCGCGGACGCCGTGACGGCTATTCCCGAGGTTGCCAAAGCCTGCCATGAGGGTCGGGGGATTACCTGTTTCGCCAGCCTTCCCACCGAGCCCCCCACCGCCGAACTACTGCGGCGTCTTCACGCTGCGGGAGCGATGGTCCTGCTTCCGATTATTCGACCGGACCGCGTGTTGCACTGGGCGCCGTATTCCGATGCCGCTTCCCTGGCGCC
>CAIYMF010000059.1 GCA_903927265.1 uncultured bacterium
GGAGTCCGGAACCCTGCGCTGCCAGCGCTATCGCGCTCCCGAGGGTGAGTCGCAGGAGGAGGCGAGCGTGCCTGCAATCGTGCTCGTAGGGGCCCAGTGGGGCGACGAAGGTAAAGGCAAAGCAACCGACCTGCTCGGTTCGCGCGTCGATTACGTGGTGCGGTACCAAGGCGGTAACAACGCCGGTCACACCGTGGTTATTGGCGATCGCAAGTTCGCGCTGCACCTGCTGCCGAGCGGCATCCTCACACCATCGGTCGTTCCCATCATTGGCAACGGAGTCGTCATCGACCCCGAAGTACTGATGCACGAGATCGCCGGGCTTGAGGAAAAAGACATTGATACCTCACGGCTGCTGATCAGTGCCAACGCGCACTTGATCACGCCGTATCACGTCACCCTCGACAAGGTCACCGAACGCTTTCTCGGTAACGCGAAAATCGGAACGACCGGGCGCGGAATCGGACCCACCTACGGCGACAAGGTCGCACGCATCGGTATTCGCGTGCAGGACCTGTTCGACGAGAAGATCTTGATTCAAAAGGTTGAGGGGGCACTGGCCACCCGCAACCAGGTGTTGGTCAAGGTCTACAACCGACGTGCGATGGACGTAGCGCAGGTTTCTGAGTACTTGCTCGGTTTCGCCGAGAAGTTGCGGCCCTATGTCACCGACACATCGCTCGTACTCGACAAGGCTCTCAATGAGGGCAAGGTCGTGCTGCTTGAGGGTGGCCAAGGAACCCTGCTCGATGTCGATCACGGTACGTACCCGTTCGTCACGTCGAGCAACCCCACGGCGGGTGGTGCGTGCACGGGTTCCGGAATTGGCCCAACGCGCATCAGCGGTGTGGTCGGCATTCTCAAGGCGTATACGACGCGCGTGGGTTCAGGTCCGTTCCCCACTGAACTTCTTGATGAAGACGGCGAGAAGTTGCGTCTCATCGGTGGCGAGCGCGGCGTCACTACCGGCCGGCCACGTCGCTGTGGTTGGTTCGACGCGGTAATCGCGCGCTACGCAACGCGCGTTAACGGACTCACCGACATCTTCCTCACCAAGCTTGACGTGCTGACCGGCTGGGAACAGATTCCGGTCTGCGTCGCCTACGAGATCGACGGGCAACGGGTCGACGAAATGCCGACGAGCCAAACTGACTTCCACCACGCCGTTCCGGTGTACGAATACCTGCCCGGCTGGCAGGAAGATATCTCCGGTGCCAAGACTTTTGACGATCTTCCCAAGGCTGCGCGTGACTACGTGCTCTTCCTTGAACAGGTGTCAGGAACGCGCATCAGCGCGATTGGTGTGGGTCCAGACCGCGACGCAACGATTTCGGTGCACGACCTCATCGCTTAGCGGGTATCGGCAGCGGAGTTGAGCTTGTGATCGCCATTGCCACAGCCGCGCGGAAGGGTAGCGCGTAGATCTCGGCAGGAAAGTCCGGGCTTGTGCTGAAAGCTTCCATGAGCCACAACGACCCGGCAGCGTCGCGTCCGCCCGACATCACCATCACCTCGAAGCCACCAGACGCGAGGTAGTCGCGCTCCTCGGGTGGACAGGAGGGGTCGGCGGCGCGAACCACTTCCACGCGGCCCAGGGCGGCTCGAGCGGCGACGGGATAGTCGGCAATAAAGTAGTCGCCGGTTACGCCGAAGAAGTGTGGCAGCGAGTCGCGGTGTTCATCTGAGAGGCCGGAGCTCTCGGTGAGCAGCGTGTGGAAGAGACCGCTCCCGGGAGCCACGGTTGAGATCGCCCACGCGCTGACGTTCGCCGGAGCGAGGAGTACTTCCGCTGCGCATGCGAGTCGAGACAGCACGTCGCGTTCGGTGAGCGAATCAAGTCGCTCGGCGATATCGGCAAAGAGTTGTTCGCTCTCGGCCGTCAGGCCGCGAAAGGCCCGCCTTTGCAGTGCCGTCGGCATGGGTGCGTCGAGTGCATCGGGTGAGGCGACAACAGGGCGACGGGATCGGGTGCGCTTGCCTTGGTATTGGGCCGCATCGGCGTAACGCAATAATTCGCTGGGAGAGGCGATGAGTTCGCCGAGTCTCTCGCTACAGGCCAGACCGACCGAGGCCCCTGAAGGAATTCGCTCGTAGGCGAGGTCGCAAATGAGCGTGGCAGCCTTCAGTACCTCGGCCGGCTCCGAACCGACGGCGAGTAGGCCGAACTCATCGCCCGCCAAGCGTGCGGCAGTACTGCCTGGCAGCGTGGCACAGACCTGTTCCATGATGCGTGCTAGGACCTTCAAAGTTGAGTCGCCGCCGGAATGGCCCATGGTGTCGTTGATGGCCTTGAGTTCGTTGAGGTCAACCATGACGAATGAGACTTTGCCACGAAGTGCGGGATTGTCGAAGACGGTGTCGAGTTCGGCTTCGAAGGCGGCGCGGTTAGGTAGGCCGGTGAGTGCATCGGTGTACGCCACGGCCGCCAGCTGACGGTTCGCCTCGGTGAGTTCGGTAGTGCGGAGAATCGTCAAGATCTGGGCTTCGTTGCGTGCGACCGACGCCCCCTCGAGTGCTTCGTACAGCTCGCGACTTTTGGATTCGAGCAAGTGCTCGGCTTCAATGCGTGCGAGTCGGTCGCGCTCGGATCGTCGGCGAAGACGCGCAACTTCAGCTTCGAGATCAGACATTCGACACCTGCGTGAGGGGTGCGATCTCGAAGCGGAGACCACCGTCGCTGATCGGAATGCGTGTGACGGAGTAACCATTGCCAAAGTGCTCGACCGCAGCATCGATCATTCCTGCCGCGACGGCACCCAAATGATGTGGTGATCGGTAGATCATCGCGAAACTGCCATCGGAGATTCGTTCGGTGGAAAAACTGGGCATCACGGCATCGGGATACAACTTGCGAACTTCGGCCTGCATCGTGGCGTCGACGTCCTCAAGGTACGAGTACAGGTCGGTAGCGTTGTCGATCGACCACGGGAATCGTTCGCGCTTCTGAGTGAACATGGCGCGACCGAAGGTGTAGAGAATCTCGTCTGGGGAGACGCCGGTAATAGTCGACAGTGACTCGACCAATTGCGCCAGTTCGTGCGGGTCGTACTTGCCGACTGCGGTGTAGGCGCCCTGCGACGGTAGATCGCATGCGTCGATCATGGCGTCGGCGACAGCGTCGGAGTAGGTCTGCTCGACCATGCCGACAAATAACGTGAACACCAGACCTTTGATTGGACTCCTCCTCAGCGCTCACTTAAGGTATGCGGGAAACCCCGCGCATGCTAGGGGAATGACCATTTCGTATTGATTTGTCACTAGTTCGGGGAACTCCGATCCCCTCCCCCCTTCGTGAGGGTGACTCCATCGCGGAATGATGGTGCCATGGACCAGTCGTGGAAGCCTGCCGCTGACACGGTGCTCACGGGCACCAGCGTTGAACTCACTGTGGCCGATGTCGAGCGTGATGCCGCCGACCTGTTTGCTGCCCTTGACGTCGACGACTCGTGGATTCATGTGCGTGATCGACCCCGCGATGTGGGGGCGATGGCCGATCTCATCGCTCAGCGCCAGTCCGATCCCACGTGGCTGATGTGGACGGTGCGTCTGATCAAGCCGCTCGAAGGGCTCGAAGCCGGCACGGCCGTTGGTACGACGTCGTACCTTGAGGTTGCCCCCTACGACAAGCGGGGTGAGATCGGGTTCACGGTGTACACGCCGCCGGTGTGGGCCACCACGGTCAATCCCGAATGCAAGCTGTTGCTGATGGAGTACGCCTTCTCGACGCTGGGTTGGCGGCGGCTGCAACTCAAGACCGACATCCGCAACTCCCGCAGCCAGGCGGCCATTTCTAAGCTCGGAGCTGTGCGTGAAGGTGTGCTGCGCCAGCACATGCTGCGACGCGACGGTTCGCTGCGCGACACCGTGATGTTCAGCGTCGTGGCTGATGAGTGGGATTCGGTGAAGGAAGGGCTTCGGGCTCGCCTACGCTAGTGCCACTGGCTCCCGACCCGGAGCCGTGGCCACAGGAGGTTTCCATGTCGTTTGACGCCGATCCCGCTGAAGGCGCGCGCATTCACGCTCTCGATCGCGCCCACGTATTCCACTCATGGAGTGCGCAGGGGGCGCTCAACCCCTTCGACATGGCGGCCGCTGAGGGTTCCTATGTCTGGGACTGGGACGGCAACCGGTATCTCGATCTGACGAGCATGCTGGTCAACGTCAACATCGGTCACCAGCACCCCAAGGTCATCAAGGCGATTCAAGATCAGGCCGCCGAGTTGGCGACTGTGGCACCGCAGCATGCCAACCGTGCACGCGGTGAGGCGGCGCAGCGCATTGCTGGATTGGCCCCTGACGGCATGAACAAGATCTTCTTCACCAACGGTGGCGCTGACGCGATCGAGAACGCGATCCGCATGGCACGCCTGCACACCGGTCGCCGCAAGGTGCTGTCGTTCTACCGGTCGTACCACGGCAACACGGGTGCGGCGATTGCGTCGACGGGTGACCCGCGACGTTGGCCCAACGAGTACGCCGAGGGACACGTGCACTTCTTCGGCCCGTACCTCTACCGCACCGCGTTCTGGGCCACGAGTGAGGCCCAAGAGTGCGAGCGTGCGTTGGCTCACCTCGAGCAGGTCATCACGTTCGAAGGTCCCGCAACCATCGCGACGATTGTGATCGAGTCAGTCGTCGGAACTGCAGGCGTGCTCATTCCTCCGGCGGGGTATCTCGAAGGTGTGCGTGCGTTGTGCGACAAGCACGGCATCATGCTGATTCTCGATGAGGTGATGGCCGGATTCGGTCGCACCGGTAAGTGGTTCGCGTTCCAGAACTGGGACGTGAAGCCCGACTTGATTCCGTTCGCCAAGGGTTCGAACTCCGGTTACGTGCCGGTCGGTGGCGTCATCATTTCCGACGAGATCGCTGCAACTTTTGATGAGCGTGTTTTCCCCGGCGGGTTGACGTACAGCGGCCACCCGCTGGCATGCGCATCGATCGTGGCCTCGATCGATGCGATGAAGGAAGAGGGCATCATCGAGAACGCGCGCAGTATTGGCGAGAACGTGTTGGGCCCGGGTTTGCGTGAGCTTGCTGAGAAGCACCCGGTGATCGGCGAGGCCCGCGGGCTTGGTGTGTTCTGGGCGCTTGATCTGGTCACCGATCGCGCGACGCGCGAACCGTTGGCGCCGTATGGCGGAACGTCGGAGGCGATGGTGAAACTCGGTGCGGCGATGAAGGCCAATGGTGCGCTGCCGTTCATGAACTTCAACCGTCTGCACGTCGTGCCGCCGTGCACGGTCACCGAGGCCGAGGCGAAGGAAGGTCTCGAGATTCTCGATAAGTCGTTCGCGACCATCGCCTCGTACTACACGGGCTGATGGTTGCCTCACCCGATTCGCTCGACCCGGTAGTCGAGCGTCAGGTTGCGGTCGACCTGTTCAATCATGTGTGGCGTCTGCTCGATAGTGAGCAGCGCACCGCAGCCGAGAATGATGCGCTGATTCACGCTGCTCATGCGTCGCGGTGGCATTGGGGTCGAGTGGGCGGACCCGAGCAGTGGGCGATCGGTGAGTGGCAGTGCAGTCGGGTGTACGCAGTGTTAGGCCGTGGCGAGCCGGCGTTGTTCCACGCGCAGCGGTGCCTTGATCTGTGCAACGAAAACGGACTCGAGTCATTCGTGCCTGCCTCAGCCCATGAAGCGCTCGCGCGGGCGTATGCGGTGCTCGGCGATGTCGATCAGGCGCAGATCGAACGCAACCTCGCATATCAACTCGCGGTGGCCCTCGACGATGACGATGACCGTGCCGTCATCGAAGCCGACCTGTCCACGCTTCCTCTGTAACCCCCTTCCCCCTTCCCGCATCTGCTCCCCCCTTCCCTCATCTGCTCCCTCTTTCGACCTCTCTCCCTTTCCCCATCGGGGGCACCCAAGCGCGCACCTAGCGCGTTCGCCGCCCCCAGCCCCGGACCGCTCGTATTTCTATGGGTGTACCAAAAACTGCGTCTATGCGTGCCTAATGTCCCCCCATGCGAAAAGGGAGGGGTGGGTCGCACTAGGTAGGGTCGTGGGTATGAAGGTTCTGGTCATTGGAAGTGGCGCCCGCGAGCATGCCATCGTGTGTGGATTGCTCGCCGACCCAGGAGTCACCGCCGTTGCCTGCGCTCCGGGCAATGCCGGTATCGCTCTCGATGCGCCGACCGTGGACATCGACGCCAGCGACCCCGCCGCCATTGCCGCGCTGGCCGCTTCCGCCTTCGACGGCGCGCCCGCTGACCTGGTGGTGATCGGCCCGGAAGTTCCGCTCGTGAACGGTGCCGCCGATGCCGTGCGCGCGGTCGGAATCGCCTGCTTCGGCCCAAGTGGTGAAGCCGCCCAACTCGAGGGAAGTAAGGCGTTCGCGAAAGATGTGATGGCCGCCGCCGAAGTACCTACGGCGATGGCGCATGTGTGCGAGACGCTCGATGAAGTGAGCGCGGCCCTCGACCAGTTCGGAGCCCCCCCACGTGGTGAAGGACGACGGACTCGCGGCGGGCAAGGGAGTCGTCGTCACCAGCGATCGCGCGGAGGCACTCGCTCACGCCGAGCAGTGTCTTGCCAAGTCGGGCGGACGAGTGGTCATTGAGGAGTACCTCGAAGGCCCGGAAGTATCGCTCTTCTGTGTTACTGATGGAGTCGACGTTGTTCCGCTTCTGCCCGCGCAGGACTTCAAACGTGTCGGCGACGGCGACCTCGGCCCCAACACCGGCGGGATGGGCGCCTACACACCACTTGCCTGGACTCCTCACGGAATGGTCGACGAGGTAGTCGAACGCGTGGCGCTTCCGGTGGTGCGTGAAATGGCACTCCGCGGTGCGCCGTTTAGTGGGCTGCTCTACGTCGGATTAGCTGTCACGCGCCGCGGGATCCGCGTGATCGAGTTCAATGCGCGCTTCGGTGACCCCGAAACGCAAGCCGTACTAGCCCTGCTTGAGTCGGGTCTGGGTGCGCTGCTCTACGCATCGGCAACTGGGCACCTCGGTGAACTTCCACCGCTGATCTGGAATCACGGGGCGGCAGTCACCGTCGTGGTCGCAGCCGGAGGCTATCCGGCAAGTCCGCGCAGTGGCGATGTCATCACGGGCTTGGAAGCGGCGGGTGCGGTGGAAGGCGTTCAGGTTTTCCACGCAGGAACGACGCACGCGGTTGAGGAAGCCGATGCCATCGTCGCGACCGGCGGTCGAGTGCTGGCCATCACCGCCCGAGGAGCATCGCTCGCCGAAGCCCGCGACCGTGCCTATGAGGCGGTAGCACTCATCGAACTCGACGGTTCGCACTGCCGCTCCGACATCGCATTGGCAGCCGTTCGTGGCGAGGTCACAGTCCCCGGATAGTCACAGGCCACGCCCAGCACGCTGTGAGGGTGAGGATGGGAGGATGTGTCCGTGAGCGATGCGATTCCCAACGTCCTAGCGACCCGTTACGCGTCGCCGGCCATGACCGAGATTTGGTCACCAACCGCCAAGGTGGTCGCTGAGCGCCGACTGTGGCTCGCGGTACTCGAGGCGCAAACCGAACTCGGAATCGGTGTAGCCGACGGCGCAGTAGCCGCCTACGAGAGCGTGGTCGACGTCGTTGATCTGCCATCGATCGCGGCCCGTGAACGCATCACCAAGCACGACGTCAAGGCGCGCATCGAAGAGTTCAACGCGCTCGCGGGGTTCGAGCAAGTGCACAAGGGAATGACTTCACGCGATCTCACTGAGAATGTCGAGCAGCTGCAACTGCTCGATTCGATGCACCTCGTTCGCGCGAAATGTGTGGCGGCGCTCGCGCGACTGGCATCGCTGGCCGCACAGTATTCCGAGCAACCCCTCACCGGGCGTTCGCACAATGTTGCTGCGCAAACGACAACGCTCGGAAAGCGCTTCGCCTCGGCAGCCGACGAAATGCTCATTGCGTTCGCACGTCTTGACGAACTCATCGCGCGCTACCCATTGCGCGGTATCAAGGGTCCCGTCGGAACAGCCCAAGACATGCTTGATTTGCTTGACGGCGACGAACAGAAGCTGGCCGATCTCGAACAACGTGTGGCAACACACCTCGGCTTCAGTGCCGTACTCACCAGCGTCGGCCAGGTGTACCCGCGCTCACTCGACTTCGATGTGGTCTCGGCACTCACACAGGTAGCTGCCGCACCGAGCAGTTTGGCGCTCACCATTCGGCTGATGGCGGGCAACGAACTCGTTACCGAGGGATTCCGTGCGGGTCAAGTCGGCTCAAGTGCAATGCCGCACAAAATGAACACCCGCTCTTGTGAACGCATCAATGGTTTCGCGGTGATTCTGCGCGGCCACATGTCGATGGTTTCGGAATTGTCGGGCGATCAGTGGAATGAGGGCGACGTCAGTTGCTCAGTCGTTCGTCGCATCGCCCTTCCCGATGCCTTCTTCGCAATCGACGGTTTGCTTGAAACGCTGCTGACGGTACTCGACGACTTCGGAGCATTCCCGGAAGTCATTGCGCGCGAACTCGATCGCTACCTTCCATTCCTCGCAACGACGAAGGTTTTGATGGCAGCAGTGCGCAATGGAGTCGGGCGCGAAGTTGCGCATGAAGCGATCAAGGAACATGCGGTCAGCGTTGCGCTGTCGCTGCGACAGACGCGTAATGCCGAAAACGACCTGCTTGATCAACTCGCGGCCGATCCTCGGCTCGGGCTAGATCGCGAAACACTCGTTCACCTGATCGACGATCCGATGCAGTTCACGGGTGCCGCGCGTTCGCAGGTGGCGCAGGTCGTCAGTCAGGTGGCGGCAGTGGTCGCTCGTTACCCCGAGGCTGCGACCTATTCGCCCGGAGACATCCTGTGACCGAGGCACCTGAACCCACGAACTTCGACCTTCCGCCGGGTTATGAGCACCTCTACTCAGGCAAGGTGCGCGACCTCTACTCAACACCGTCGGGTGACTTGCTGTTCGTGGCCAGTGATCGCATTTCGGCTTACGACTGGGTGCTCCCCACGCTCATTCCTGACAAGGGACGCATCCTGACGATGCTGTCTTCGTGGTGGTTTGAGCAGTTGTCAGACATCGCGCCGAATCACGTGGTGTCGTATGACGTTCCGGATTCTGTCGCTGGTCGCGCGATGGTGTGCGAGCGACTCGACATGGTGCCGGTTGAGTGTGTAGCGCGCGGTTATCTCACGGGTTCGGGGTTGACCGACTATCGCCACACCGGTGGCGTATGTGGTGTGCCGCTCCCTGAGGGTTTGACCGATGGCAGTCGCCTTCCTGAGCCGATCTTCACGCCGGCGACGAAAGCGGAGTTCGGAGAGCATGACGAGAACGTCGACTTCGCGCATGTGGCCAATGCCGTCGGTGACTCGACCGCCAATGAATTGCGCACGCTCACGTTGGCGGTCTACGCGCGCGCTGAACAGGTGGCGCGCGAGCGCGGGTTGATTCTTGCCGATACGAAGTTCGAATTTGGTTGGGGAATGCCCGACAGCGCGTTCGAGGGGCGCCTGGTACTTGCTGACGAAGTGTTGACGCCGGATTCGTCTCGCTACTGGCCCGCTGACGTGTGGGAGCCCGGTGGCGCGCAAGCGTCGTTCGACAAGCAGTACGTGCGCGATTGGCTCACGTCGCCCGAATCCGGGTGGGATCGGCACGGAACCGTTGCTCCGCCTGCGCTTCCGGACGAGGTGGTCGCACGCACCCGCGCGAAGTATGTCGAGGCCTACCAGCGAATCACGGGGAGAGTTTTCGAATGACGCTGATGGTGACGGGGGGAGCCGGTTACATTGGCGCGCACGTGGTGCGCGTCTTGGTGGCTGGTGGACATGACGTCGTTGTTCTTGATGACCTCTCGACGGGTCGCGCATCTGTAGTTCCTGAAGGTGTGCCGCTCGTTCGCGCCGACATCAATGATCGAGTAGATCTCGAGCAGGCATTGCGTAGGTATGACGTTGAGTCGGTGGTGCATCTTGCTGCGAAGAAGGCGGCGGGCGAGTCGGTTGAGCGCCCGCTCTACTACTTCCGACAGAACGTCGACGGGCTCGCCACGCTGCTCGAAGCGATGGCCGCCTGCGAGGTGGGTCAGCTGGTGTATTCGTCGTCGGCGTCGGTCTACGGAACTCCTGCCACATACCCGGTCGACGAGACCGACCCGTTCCTTCCCGAATCGCCCTATGGCCAGACGAAGGTTGTCGGCGAATGGATGATCGCCGATGCGGCCGTCGCCTATGGGCTGTCGTACACGGCGCTGCGTTACTTCAATGTCGTGGGTGCTGGCGGAACTGACATCGGTGACATTGGTGCCTTCAACCTCGTGCCGCTCGCTTTGCGTGCCATCACGTCAGGAAAGGCGCCGAGCATTTACGGCGACGACTATCCGACACCTGACGGCACATGTATTCGCGACTACGTGCACGTGGTCGATCTTGCGGAGGCGCACGCGGCGGCAGTCGCGCACTGCGCGAACAGTCAGGCGTCGTCGGTGTTCAACGTGGGCCGAGGCGTGGGTTCATCGGTGCGTGAGGTGCTGTCGGTTGTCTCCGAGGTGACCGGTTCGACTGTGGCGCCGGTCGTAGTCGACCGCCGGCCCGGCGATCCGGCGGCCGTGGTCGCCAGGGTCGATAGCATCCGCGACGTCCTCGGCTTCACGGCATCCCGCGGGCTCACCGAGATGGTCGAGTCGGCGTGGGAGGCGTGGAGCCCGCCACGGGGTTGATGGCCTCGCGCCACCGCCGTGGCGGTGGCCGATAGAGTGGGGGCTTCACCACACCTGTCCGCGACTTCCCCGCTGACCTGTTCGGGAGTGCCCGTGGCACGCGTCGTCGTTGACGTCACGCTCAAGCCGGAAATCCTCGACCCCCAGGGTCGAGCAGTTCAAGGCGCCCTCGGGCGTCTGGGGCTGGCAGGTGTCACGTCAGTGCGCCAGGGAAAGCAGTTCGTCATCGAACTCGAGGGCACCCTCGACGCCGATCGACGAGCAAGCCTGGACGAACTCGCGGCCACTCTGCTGAGCAACCCGGTCATCGAAGACTTCACGCTCACCGTCGAGGACGCGGGCTGAGATGACCGCACGCATCGGAGTCGTTACGTTTCCCGGCTCGCTTGATGACGGCGATGCAGGTCGTGCCGTGCGCATCGCGGGCGCTGAGTCAGTGTCGTTGTGGCATGGCGACGCCGACCTCAAGGGCGTCGACGCCGTGGTTCTCCCCGGTGGCTTCTCGTACGGCGACTACTTGCGCTGCGGTGCGATCGCGCGCTTCGCGCCGGTGATGTCAGTGCTCATCGAAGCGGCGCGCGAAGGTATGCCGGTACTCGGAATCTGCAATGGATTCCAGATTCTCTGCGAATCGCACCTGCTTCCTGGCGCCCTCACCCGCAACGATTCGTTGCACTTCGTCTGCCGTGACCAACGACTGCGCATTGAGTCGCCTAGTACGGCGTGGACGTCGCAGTACGTGCACGGCCAAGAGATCGTGATTCCCCTCAAGAACGGCGAGGGTGGCTATGTCGCCGACGAGCGCACTCTCGATGAACTCGAAGGTGACGGCCGCGTCGTCGCTCGCTACCTCGAGATCAACCCCAATGGAAGCCGTCGAAACATCGCCGGCATCTGTAATGAAGCCGGCAATGTCGTAGGTCTGATGCCGCACCCCGAACACGCAGTCGAAGAGCTCACGGGTCCGAGTACTGACGGGCTCGGATTCTTTGCTTCTGTTCTCTCGCTCCTTGTCTCGGCGGGGTCAGTCTGATGGCGCATCACATCGATTTGGTGAGTGAAGCCGAAGTCACCCCCGACGCCGCCCAGCCATTCGCCGAACTCGGCCTCAAACCCGATGAGTACCAGCGCATACGCGAGATTCTTGAGCGTCGTCCCACCAGCGCCGAACTCGCCATGTATTCGGTGATGTGGAGCGAACACTGCTCGTATAAGTCGAGCAAGGTGCATCTGCGCTCTTTCGGAGACAAGAAGCCCGACACCGATGTGCTGCTCGTCGGCATCGGTGAGAACGCCGGAGTCGTCGACGTTGGTGACGGTTGGGCCGTCACGTTCAAAATCGAGTCACACAATCACCCGTCGTACGTCGAGCCCTACCAAGGTGCCGCCACAGGTATCGGTGGCATCGTGCGCGACATCCTGTCGATGGGCGCTCGCCCGATGGCCGTCATGGATCCGCTTCGGTTTGGTGATCCCGACCACCCCGACACTCGGCGCGTTCTCACCGGCGTCGTTTCTGGCATTGGTGGGTACGGCAACTGCCTAGGTCTTCCGAACATCGGCGGCGAGGTGGTCTTCGACCCTTCGTATCAGGGCAATCCCTTGGTGAATGCGTTGTGCGTGGGTGCCATGCGGCACGAGGACATTCACCTCGCCAATGCCACGGGTGTCGGCAACCTCGTGGTGCTCTACGGAGCGCGCACGGGTGGCGACGGAATCGGCGGAGTGTCGGTGCTCGCCTCCGAAACCTTCGACGAAGGCGGCCCGGCCAAACGCCCGAGCGTGCAGGTGGGTGACCCCTTCATGGAGAAGTTGCTCATCGAGTGCACCCTTGAGGTGTTGCACGCCGGACTCGTTGAAGGTATTCAAGATCTCGGTGGTGCCGGCATCTCTTGCGCGACGTCCGAACTCGCGAGCAATGGCGAAGGTGGCATGCACGTCGAACTCGACCGGGTGCCGTTGCGCGATTCATCACTCACCCCCGAAGAAATTCTGATGAGTGAGTCTCAGGAACGCATGTGCGCCGTTGTTGTTCCGGAGAACATCGACGCGTTCCTTGAGATCTGCGAGAAGTGGGATGTCACCGCCACCGTCATCGGAGAAGTCACCGACACCGGCCGCCTGATCATCACGTGGCACGGCGAAGTGATTGTCGATGTGCCGCCGCGCACGGTCGCGCATGAGGGCCCCGTTTACAACCGACCGATGCAGCGCCCCGACTGGCTCGACACCTTGGCTGCCAACGATCCGCTGGTTCTTCCCCGGCCTACCGATGCACAGCAGGTTCGCGATACGTGGTGGGTCATGGCCGGATCCCCGAACTTGGCGTCGAAGGTGTGGGTCACCTCGCAGTACGACCGCTACGTACTCGGCAATACGGTGCTCGCGCAGCCTGAAGACTCGGGCATGATTCGCATCGACGAAGAGTCGGGCTTGGGTGTTGCGATTTCGACCGACTGCAACGGCCGTATCGCCAAACTCAACCCGTACATCGGTGCCCAGCACGCGCTGGCGGAGGCGTACCGCAACGTTGCGACCACGGGTGCCACACCGCTCGCCGTCACCAACTGCCTCAACTTTGGTTCACCCGAAGACCCCGAAGTGATGTGGCAGTTCGCGCAGGCGGTTGAAGGCCTCGCCGATGCGTGCCTGCAGCTCGGAATCCCCGTCACCGGCGGCAACGTGTCGTTCTACAACCAGACCGGCGATGTGGCGATTCACCCCACGCCGGTGGTGGGTGTGCTCGGCGTCATTGACGACGTGCAGCGCCGTACCCCGATGTCGTGGAAGCCGGGTGACTCAATCCTGCTGCTCGGTGAAACGCGAGACGATCTCGCCGGCTCCGAGTGGGCACACGAAGTACACCGCCATCTTGGTGGTCAACCGCCAACCGTCGACCTTGAAGCAGAACGTTCTCTCGGCCGCCTTTTGGTGTGGGCAGGCCGTGATGGAGTGCTCAGTGCAGCGCACGATGTTTCAGACGGTGGCCTTGCACAAACGCTCACCGACATGGCGATCCGTACAGGCCTAGGCGCGAGCGTCTCGATTCCCGACGGAGCCGATCCCTTCATGCTGTTGTGGTCGGAAACGACGGCGCGTGTCGTGGTGTCGGTCGACCGCGAACACCTCGCTGCCTTCCTTGCCATGTGCGCCGAGCACGGGCAGATGGTCACGCCGCTCGGGCGTGTGGCGTCGGATGCCACTGAACCTGCGCTTGTGGTCGAGCGGGTCTACGGTGGAACGGTGACGTTGCCACTCGGTGAGTTGAGGGCCGTCTCCGAGGCGACTTTCCCGCGACTCGTCCGCTGACCCGGAAGTGGCACATGACCGCTGTACAGTCCGATCGATCTGTCGCTGAGGCGATCGACCGCGGTGACGCATGGTGCGTCATCGGTGCGGGACCACATGGCCTCAGTGCTCTGAAAGCCCTGCTGCAGAACGGTATCGACGCTGACGGCTTTGAGCATGAAGCCGAAGTCGGGGGTAACTGGAATTTCGGTGCCGACAACAGCCGTGTGTACGAGTCGACGCACCTCATCTCGAGTAAACCGTTCACCCAGTTTCCCGACTTCCCGATGCCCGACCGTTTCCCTGACTACCCGAGCCATCGCCAGATCAAGCACTACTTCACCGCGTACGCATGCCACTTCGGTTTGAGTGACCGCATCACATTCGGAACCGATGTAGTGGCATGCGTTCCTGTCGACGACGGCGTCGCGTGGCTGGTCACCGTGCGCGATCGAGCGACGTCGGTTGACACGACCTTTCGGTATGCCGGTGTCGTTGTTGCTAACGGTCACAACTGGTTTCCGAAGACTCCGCAGTACCCGGGGCAGCACACCTTCACGGGCCAGATTCTGCACTCGGCCGAGTACAAGGGTGCCGACGTGCTGCGGGGACGTCGCGTTGTCGTGGTGGGTGCCGGCAATACCGGGTGCGATGTGGCGGTCGAGAGCGCGCAGAATGCCGTGCACACCTGGCACTCGACCCGACGCGGCTACTACTACAACCCGAAATACGCCATGGGTCGGCCGAGCGATCAGACCGCCGACCTCTTGTTGGCATTACGCATGCCGCTGTGGCTACGCCGCCAGATGTTCAAGGCGACATTGCGCCTCACCGTCGGCGACTTTGAGAAATTCGGCCTCAAGAAGCCCGACCACGAGTTCTTCGAGACGCACCCCATCGTCAATCAGCAATTGCCGTACTACGTCGGCCACGGTGACATCACTCCCGTCGACGACGTTGAGCGGTTTGAGTCCGATGCCGTGGTGTTCACTGACGGAACGCGCGCCGAAGCCGACCTTGTGGTGTTCTGCACGGGGTACCTCGTGCAGTTCCCCTTCCTCGACGAGCAGTGGCTCAACTGGAGCGGCGACCATCCGCAGCTGTTCTTGCAGATGTTCACTCCCGCGTACTCGAACCTCGTAGTGAGCGGACTGATTCAGCCCGACAGCGGTCAGTGGACACTCGCTCATTGGCAGGGCCAGACGATTGCTCGATACATCGTGGCCTCGCGCGAGCGCCCCGCGGTGGCACAGCGACTGCGTGACCGTGTCACCGAGGAAGCAGAGCGACGCTTCACGGCGGGTACTGAGTACAAGGACTCGACACGGCACTACTACGAAGTGGCGCACCAGGATTACCTCTCCGCTCTCGAGGCGACCATTCGCGACCTTGAGGAGCCACGATGAGCGTCGTCACAGACGGGCTTCCGGGTCGTCGGCGCACTCGCGTGATGCGTCCATGGGATTGGTCAGTACCGCCCACAGGTCTGGCGTATCGCGAGATTCTCACTGTCGAACCCGATGAACCCACCGGTCGCCCTCCGCTGCTGATGGTGCACGGGGTCGCTCACGGTGCGTGGTGTTTCGCAGAGAAGTGGCTACCTGCCGCGGCGGCTCGAGGATTTCGTGCCAGCGCCGTGTCGCTGCGCGGCCATGGTGGCAGTGGGGGAGCCGCGCGCTTAGGTCGCGCCACTAGTCGCGATTACGTGCACGACATCATGCAGGCGATCACCGAGATGCCTGAGCCGCCCGTTCTCATTGGCCATTCAATGGGTGGATTGCTCAGCCAGTTGGTCGCTGAGCGTTATCCGCTGCGCGGCTTGGTACTGCTGACCCCTGCTCCTGCCAACGGTGCCCTCGGAACCTTGGTGCACACGCTGAGAGTGCGGCCGGCAGATGCACTGGCGCTCATGGTGGGGCGCACGTTGCCGATGCGCCCCGACGTACTGTTCACCGGACTCGACCCGGAAGAGGCCGAGCTGCTTGCCAGCCGCACCGGCCGTGAATCCGCGATCGCACAGTACGAGTTGCTGCGCCGCCGTCGCATTGGTCCGGTGCGTTGCCCGGTGTTGGTGATCGGAACTCACGATGATCAACTCGTGCGACCTGTTGATGTCGAACGCACTGCGCAGATGTACGACGCTGAACCTGTGTGGCTCGACGGAATGGGTCACGACGTCATGCTTGATGCCGAGTGGCAGCGCGCGCTCGACACCGTTCTTGATTGGGTCGACGTCAACATTCCTCCCGGCACTCCGCCACTCGGACCCATCGGACGTTCGTGAACGACGAGGTGCTGGTCCGCGTGCTTCAGTGTTACGTCGACGGAATCGTTCCGGAACCGGCTGATGAGCGCACAGCGGTGAAGGCCACCTTGGCCGAACTCACACAACGCGCGCCAGGTCGCAGTGTCGAGGTGCGCATTCCCCCCTACGCCGCAGTGCAGGTAGTGGCTGGCAGTGTTCACCGACGCGGTACGCCATCGGCGGTGGTTGAGGCAAACGCACGCACCTGGCTCGAACTCGCGGTGGGCCGACGTACGTTTGCCGATGCCCTTCACGACGGAAGCGTGCGTGCGAGTGGCGAACGTAGCGATCTGAGCGAGTTCCTACCGCTCGTGACTGTCACTGATTCATCCGACGACCACTAACCTGACGTCATGCCTCACATTGATGTCGCCGACAGCGCGCTGCTCATCATCGATGCACAACCGGGCTTCTACCCATCGACGCGCACCGATGTTGACCACGAGGCGAAGGAACGCGCGCTCGATCGAATCGGCTGGGTAACCGGTGTGGCATCGGCTGTCGGTGTGCCAATCGTTGTCACCGAAGAAGACTCGGCAACGAATGGCGTGACCGCGCCGCAGATCAGCCAGTATCTGTCAGCCGAAACGCCTGTGTTCAGTAAGGAAGTATTCGGTGCCGCCGATAACCCCGATATTGCGCACGCACTTGCCGCGCTCGATCGCCGGTGCATCGTGATCGTCGGAATGGAGACCGACGTGTGTGTGATGCACACGGCGTTGAGTGTGCGCGAACGCGGATACCGAGCAGTCGTGGTTTTCGATGCGACCTTCTCGGCTTCAGCAGCGCATGGGTATGGTCTCGCGCGATTGCGGCAGGAAGGTGTGGAACTCGTGTCGGCGAAAGAGTTGTACTACGAGTGGTTGCGAGACCTTGCGAGCGTGCGCGCTTTCGATTCCGCACATCCCGAACTCACCAGTCCGCCGGGGTTTTCGCTCTAGATCGCGGCGCTGTCCTCGACTGGCCGAGTGTGCCGCAGCCACCACAGGCCAAGTATCGGAAGTGCGAGTGGCAGCAACAGGTATTCGAGCCCAAACCACGACCACACCGACGCCTTCTGAAAGGCGGCCGGATCGATCAGGCTCAGTAGTCCGACGACAAGAACCCCGATGAGTTCGATGCTAATGCTCACTGTGGCAATGCGTCGTGATGCGGTATCTCCGCGCGCGAGTGTGAACGTGGCGATGATGTAGACCAGTGCAGCAAAGGCCGAGAGCGAATAAGCCAGTGGTGCCTGATCGAACTTGGTGGCGATGGCAAACAGTGATCGCGTGGTGGCACCGATGGCCATGATGGCGTAGAGCGCCACCAGAATTCGGCCGAAGCCTCGGTTGGTCGCCCGCTCGTTGGCAGCGTCCTCAGCGTCGTCGATCTCAGGCACCGACGCCTGCCCACACTTGCTGTACGCGCATCACCATGATCGGCACGACGAGGAAGACAACGGCCACGACCGCGACGCCTGAACGTGACTTCTCATCCCACGCCCATGCAATTCCGAGGGGAGGAATGATGAGAAGGCCGACGAGGTAGGCCAGGAACTCAAACTTCGCGAAGGTGCGGTCGGTGCCAATCATCTGCACGACGCCACCGATCAAATACGCGAGCAGCATGACTTCAAGCACCGCGGCACCGATGAGCAAAGAACGAGTGATTCGCTTATTCGCAGCGGCGAGAACTGCGGCCCAGACTGCGAGTGCCACCGCAACGCCAATGATCAAATTGGCAAAGAGTCCCGTCATGTCATGCCCCTCAGGATTCCGAGGATGCGGTGGCGCGAAGAATGATGAGCACTAGGGACTCGGTCACTCGCTGAAATTCGTCAATGCTCACCTGCTCGATGGGCGAGTGTGCGTGGTGCGCGGCACCCGGACC
>CAIYMF010000060.1 GCA_903927265.1 uncultured bacterium
ACGTTACGTAATGCGGGGTAATAGTCGAACTCACCGCCGCTCTCGGGCTCCTGCAACATCAGGGTCACTGAGAATTCGCTGTTGTCGAAATGCCAACCGAGTTCATCACCGGGATGGAACGAGGCGATCTCGAGGCAGTCGAGCGGGTCTTCGCTGCGATACAGCGGATCGACACCGAGTACCGCGCCTAGGAATCGGGTGAGGTCGTCGCTTTCGTACAAACGCTTGAGCGGAGCACCATCGGGGATGAGGTCGTAGGCCAAGGCCTTCTTCGCCGAGCGCACCTGACGTCGCCGCGGATGGTCAGCGTCAAGTGACTCATCAGGCTTGATGAAGTACACGGTGTGCGTACTCTCCGACGACCATTCCTGCTCCGCGTGCGCGGCGGCTTGGGTCAGCGTGAGCTCTACGGCGGCGGCACGCACAAACCCCGGCAACTGGCAGATACCCGTGTCGAGCAGCGCCGCGCGCGACTGCTCGACGAGCGCGCGGCCCGCTTCACTGTCGAGGTCGTGAATCGGATAGCGATCGAGATCGACCACATCGGCGTACTCGGTCATCGCTTACCCCCGAAGAATCGGCCGGGTAAGGCAGGTCGGGCCACCCTCACCCTTATTGGTTTCACTTGCGTTGTAGAAATGCACGTCGACGCCGGCATTGCGAAGTCGCGCACCGGTCACAACATTGCCGGCGGGTAGCACAGCAACTCCCGGAGCCACGGCCAGCACGTTGCACCCGAGGGTGAGGTATTCGTCGTCGGGAACTTCAACCCAGCCAATTCCACGTGATTCGAGCGCCTGCACTAGTCGCGTGGGAGCGAGTTTGGGGTACAGCACGACGAGCTTCTCGCTTACCGGCGAGATGACGCTCATCAGGTGCAGGCAGTATTCGGGACCGAGGTCGTGCGGCATGTCGAACGTGACGACGTTGATTCCTTGCGGTTCGACAATCGCACGAATCTGTTCGGCCGCGGCCTCGTTGGTGCGGTAGGTGTAGCCGATCGCCAATGTGTCGCTGTCGAGGAAGAGCATGTCGCCGCCATCTGCGTAAGCAGGCTCGGTCAACCGCCCGATGATCGGAACACCGATCGCTTCGAGGTCGGCAGCGAGACGGTCGTTTTCCAACACGCGCGCGGCTTTCGCGCCGCGCAGCACGATCGCGCCATCGCCCGCGATAAAGACGGGGTCGTACACGAAGATGCCATCGGGCATGTCATCGACAGCGGGGAGTTCCTCAACGCCGGCGCCGAGTGAGCGCAGCAGCGCAACGAAGTCACGGTGTTGGGTTTCGAGCAGATCAAGGTCGAGGTCGGGGGCAATCCAGTGGGCGCCCGCGTAGTCGCCCACCTGGCTCGGCGGCCGCACGGCTACTCGATCGAGCCGTCCGACTGCTGATCTCACACTGACCGTGCTGCTCATGGGTCCTCCTCGATGGTGATCAGAACCTATCGGCCGAACTCAGCGAGGCGCGAGCCCGGCTAGCGTCCGACTCCCGCCCAGCCGCCCCAAGGCATCTTTTGACCAGAGAAGCCCCGGACGGTCATTTCCTGACAAAAGATGCCCGGAATTAGCTGTCAGAGGCGAACTCGGCAATGAACAGCGCCTCGGCGAGCACCGCGCGCTGGAGTTCGGCGAGGTCGACCGACTCGTTGGGGGCGTGAATGCGGGCCGCCGGATCTTGGGCTCCGAAGAGCAGAATCTCGGCGTCTGGAAGCTCCGAGCGCAGTTCATCGATGAGTGGAATCGATCCGCCCGAGCCGATCTCCTGGGCATCGCGCTCGTAGGCCCGCTTCATGGCGCGCCTCGCGGCCTCGTAGGCAGGGCCGTTGGTGGAAACACGCACGCCGCGTCCGACAGCACCACCCGTGATTTCAGCGTGAACACCCCACGGCACCGCTCGCTCGAGGTGCGCGATCAGCACCACCTGAGCCTGAGTCGGGTCAACGCCCGGAGGTACGCGCAGTGACACCTTCGCCCGCGCGAACGGAATGACCGCGTTGATCGAGCCTTCGACGCGTGGTGCATCGATTCCGATGACATTCGCAACGGGACGCGAGAACAGGCGACTCGACACGGCTCCGGTTCCGATGAGCGGTTGCTCGTCGACGACTCCCGCTAAGTCGCGGTAGAGATCTGCTGGGTACTCGGGGCCGTCCCAATCAAACCCGGAAAGTCCCTCGACGACCGTGTCACCGTTCGTATCGCGCAGTGATGCCAACGTCGTAATGAGAGCCATCAATGCATCCGGTGCAGGTCCGCCGAACAATCCGGAATGCACCTGCTGCTCGAGCGTGCGTATCTCGACGAATACTTCTGCCAACCCACGGAGAGCCGTCGTGAACGTCGGCTCTCCGATGCGCAGGTTGCCAACATCGGCGACAACAATCGCATCGGCCGCGAGTTCGTCACGATGCGCAGCCACGATGGTTTCAAGCGATCCACCCGATTCCTCATCACCTTCGACGATGACGCGAATCGTGCACGGTGGCACGCCATCGCCGGCGGCAAGCAGCGCCCGCAACACACCCGCGTGAATCACCACACCGCTCTTGTCGTCGGCAGCTCCGCGACCATACAGGCGCCCATCGCGCACAGTCGGCTCGAACGGCGGCGACTGCCACGCCTGCTCATCACCTGCGGGTTGAACGTCGAAGTGCGCGTAGAGCAACACCGTGGGTGAACCGACAGGGCCGGCGATCTCCGCAAGCACCGCATCAGAACCGCCGTCGATAGGAAGAACCCGAACCTCTGTGAATCCTGCATCGCGCAGAATGCGCACTGTCTCATCACGCGCACGATCAACGTCAACTTCGGGGAATCCCGGAAACGCAATGCCGGGAATGCGTACGAGTGTCTCGAGTTCACGTTGCACAGTGGGCATATCAGCGGCAACCGCCGCGGTGATGGCAAGAACGCTCTGTTCGTTGAGTGTCATGACGTCATGCTCTCAGGCCACACGGCCGGACGACGTTCAAGGAATGCAGTCATGCCTTCGCGCGCTTCATCCGATGCGAAGAGTGCCGCCGACAGCACGGCCGTTGCAGCGAAGGCATCGTCGCGGGTTTGTGTAGGCACCTCGCGCAGCAGTCGCTTGGTCGCGGCGACAGCGTTCGGCCCACCAGCGGTCAACTGCTCAACCCATCCGTGCACGTATCCATCAAGGCCATCGGCCGGAACGACCGCGTTGATCAGACCTGCTTCGCGCACGCGCTCGGCGCTGACACGCTCGCCGGTGAGCAGCAACTCGGCCGCATCGCGCGGACGCATGCGAGGCAGACACACCACCGAAATCACTGCGGGCGCAACGCCCACGCGCACTTCGGAGAATGCGAAGCGTGCAGTCTCGACAGCCACCGCCAGATCGCAGGCGGCAACGAGTCCGTTTCCGCCGCCTGCCACGTGGCCTTGAACGCGTGCGATGGTCGGCTTGGGGCTGTCTTGAAGTGCAGTGAGCAGGTGTGCCAACACTTCCGTGGCATTTCCTTGGAACGTGCTGTCGCCGCCGCTAGTAGCGCCGCGCAGATCGGCGCCCGCACAGAAGACTGAACCTTCGCCGGTAAGCACGATCACGCGCACGGCCGGGTCGGCGCTTGCTCGTTCAACCAGCGCCTTCGCCCACTGCATCATCGGAACGTCGAGCGCATTGCGCGCGTCGGGGCGGTTGAGAGTGAGCGTCGCCACTCCGTGAGCCACGCTGTAGAGAACGGTCTCGTCGCTCATCGCTTCCCCATTCCCTCGAGCATGGTGATGATGCGCAGCATCACTTCATCGGCACCGCCGCCCACCGACACGAGACGCGCGTCGCGGTAGTAGCGCGCCACCCACAAGTCTTCGGCATAGCCCATTCCGCCGTGATACTGCACGGCCGCGTCTGCGACCTCACGTACCAGACGGCCGGCTTTTAACTTCGCAACGGTCGCCATCCGGGTGGCGTCTTCCCCGGCTACCACCTTGTCGGCAGCGGCGTAACAGAACTCGCGCACGACGTCGACCTCAGCGATCAGTTCCGCGAGTCGGTACTGAATCACCTGATTGGCAAGGAGCGGCTTTCCGAAAGCCTCGCGCACGCGCAAGTAGTCGATGGTGCGATCGATTGCGCGACGTGCACCCGACACCGCCATGTACGCGCCCATCAAGCGCTCAATTTGGAACTGCGCCATCTGCTGTTGGAAGCCGCGGCCTGCCTCACCGATGACGTTTCCGACCGGCACGCGTACTTCGTCGAATACAAGCTCAGCCGTATCGCTCGAGCGATTTCCCATCTTCTCGATCTTGCGACCTACACTGAATCCAGGTGTGTTCGTCGGAACCACGATGAGCGACATGCCTGAGTAGCCGCCCTCGGGCTCTTGTCCTGGTTCAACGGTGCGCGCGAGAAGGCACAGCCAATCAGCCTGAGTTCCGTTGGTAATCCACATCTTTCGGCCGGTGATCACCCACGAGTCACCGTCGCGCACCGCCTTGGTACGAATACCTGCTACGTCACTTCCGGCGTCGGGTTCGCTTACCGCAATCGCCGCCACCAGCTCGCCGCGCAAGGCGGGTGCGAGGTAACGCTGCTGAAGGTCGGTGCTGCCAAACTCTGCGATTGCAGGCGTCGCCATCGAGGTCTGCACGGCGATTGCCATCGGAATACCGGCGCAATCGGCGCGACCCAATTCCTCACCGAGTACGACAGTGAAGGAATGGTCGGCGCCCTGACCACCCATGTCCTCGGAGTACTCAAGCCCTAGCGCACCCACCGCTGCCAGCTTTGGGAAGAGTTCGTGCGCCGGGAAGATGCCAGCCGCTTCCCATTCATCGACGTACGGGTTGATCTGATTCTCTACGACATCGCGCACGACCTTGCGGAATTGATCGTGTTCGGCGGTGAACTTCATGGCGTTGACTCCTTTGAATCGCGTGCGGTGTTGTCGGTGAGTCCCAGTGATCGAGTCCAGAGAGTGGTGAGAGTAGTGACGGCGACTTCCGAGTCGAGTGCGCCGTCGCGGCCGAACCATTGACGGGCGAATGTCTCCACCATTCCGCAAAGCGCGGCAGCCGCAGCATGCGGCTCGAGGTCGGAGTCAGCGCGTCCTTCCGCCTGAAGCCGGGCAATATCGCGCGCGACGCGTTCAACGTGAAAGGTACGAATTTCGGCGAGCTGTTCGCGGAAGTGGGGGTCGGTGGTTGCGACTTCCTCGGCAACTTCGAGTAATCGGGCGTTGGCCTGATACGCCTTGACGTACGCACGGTTCGCGATTTCGATGCGCGAGACAGTCGGTGAGTCGTGATTCGAACGCAGCAAGTGGCGAAGTTCGTCGACCATGTCGTCAACAAGGGCCCGCAGCATGGCTTCCTTGGAATCGAACCAGGTGTAGACAGTTCCGTGACTCACGCCCGCTGCCGCCGCGACATCTCCCATGCGCGTTCCGGTGAACCCACGTTCCTCGAACGTACTGCGCGCAGCGACGAGCAAGGTGTCGCGTGTGCGGCGACCCCGGTCAGTCAGCGGTTCGGCTGTCATGAAGTGGTCTCAAGTAGTGCACTCGGTATCGAAACGATGCGCGCACGCAACTGCTCACCGAGGCCTTTGGCTTGCGGATCGAGCGAATCTGAGTCAGCAACTCCGCGGCCGAGAATTGCGTGTATCACCACGTTCACTGCACGCAGATTTGGGAGTGGATGGCATTCGATCTCACACTCAGCCGTCTCGGGTAGCAGTTCACGCACGCGTTGCGGTGTCAGCCAGTCAATCAACCAGTCAACGGCATCGTCGGGTCGATCATCGGGCACCCACACACCGACGTTGGCATTGCCGCCCTTGTCACCCGAGCGAGCACCGACGAGCGCACCCAGCGGAACTTCCACAGTCGGTGACGTCGCAAGCCCAGTTGCGGGCGTCCGATTGCCGGTCACTGCTGGGGCGTCTGAACGCGCTAGGTGCGCGCTTGGGTGCCCCCGATGCAGATGTGGA
>CAIYMF010000061.1 GCA_903927265.1 uncultured bacterium
GAAGCGGCGGCAGCTGCACGAGTTCGAATTCGTCAACGAGTTCGCGATCGGTGCCCTGCAATCGCGCGAGGTACGACGTGGCAACAACCGCCAACAAGTGACTCGATGCGTCGGCCATACTCGCGCGCAGTGAGTCGAGCAGGTTGCCGTTGAATCCGCCCGGATAGCCCAACCCCAGCGCGATCTCGATGTCGTCGATCATCACGACACCCCTGCCCTGCGCCAATCGCAGCATCTCGGTGATCGCAGCGTTGCGCGTTTGCGCGGCCGCGACTTCCGAATCAACGCGCACGACCTTGAGTCCGCGCGCATCCAACGCACCAGCAAGCGCAGCGCCCACCGACGTGCGGCCCGAACCCTCGGCGCCCACCAACAACACCGGACGCGGCGACTTGCGATCAAAGGCATCAAGAATCTGCAGCACCACATCGTCGCGCCCGATGATCGACTCATCAGCAGCAACGATCGACGTCCAGCCTGCGTGCGCCTGCGGAATGGTCAGACCCGTCGCCGCCACGTCACCTGGAACCGGCGGCGGCAACGCTTCCACTGCCATCGCCACCGCGGTGAGAATCGTCGGAACATCGCCTGCGCGCAATTCATCGCGCAGTGCCTCGGTTTCGGGCAGCACGGTTGGCGAGTCGTACGTCACCGGAAGTGACGCGAGCACCGCCTCAGCTTCCGTCACCACGTTGGGCTGCCACGCGGTCGCGACTTCGGCGCTGTACTTGCTGTTCACCACCACCGCGAGGTGCGCGGGAGTCACCACTCCATGCCCGCGCTTCTTGGCTTCGGCGGTGGCGTCGTCGAGCAGAATCGACAGATCGCTCATTGCGTTCCGTCGTACACAGCGCCGCCGAATTCCGTGACGTAGATGTTGTCTTGTTCGTCGGCGACGTTGAGCATGCTCCACAGCGGGGTGAGCAGTTCATCCGGATCGAGGAAGTCGCCGAGAATCGTGTGACTCAGGTAGATGTACAACTGGCCGGCGTGCTCGCCGCCTTCTTCGTAGGTGCCGATGCCGAGGTGTCCCCAGTACCACTTGTCGGTGTCGCGCGCGACGCGCTCAAACAGCGCTGGCGATGCGGGAACGTAGAACGCGATCGGACACGTGATGAGGATGTACACCTGCTTGGTGGGTTCGCGCGGGATGAACTCAATGTTGGCGCGCGTCGATCCGCGTTCAATGAAGAGGCGTCCGCGCTGGTCGAGTCCGATTTCGGTTTCGCGTAGTAAGAACGTCTGCGCTTTGGCGCGAATCGCGTCGGCGGCGGCTTGGCCGTCCCACGGCGGTTCCGTCGGTTCTGCCGGAGTCGTTTCGCTCATGCGCCGACTCTATTAAGTCTGAGCGCGGGTGTCAGCGAAGTGGAGCGGCCAGGCTAGAGCTCCCCGCCGACAAGGGGTGGAGTCGGCGAGGAGCTGTGAGCTGTGTCAGGCAGTCTTCGAGGGTGTCGGAGCACTGCCGTTGGCGCCGCCACCGTTGGCGCCGCCCATCATCGGGCCGCCCTCGTGATCGCCACGTCCGCCGGGACCACCAGGACCACCGGTGTGTTCGCCGGTCACCACGAAGTCGGCGTCCAACGAAACGCCTGCGTGCGTACCGTCGGCCTTGGTGATGTGCGCTTCATAGACGCCGCCACCATGGCTGTCCTTTTCCATGCGGTCGATCGTCGCGCCAGGGTACTTGGCCTCAACGGCAGCCTTCACCTTGTCGGCCGTGTCGCCGGTGAGGGCTTCTTCCTGCGGACCGTGGCCCATGCCGCCGCCGGGTCGACCGGTCTGCTCGCCCGTCACGGCGAAGTCGGCGTCGAGGGCGATGCGCGCGCGGGTTCCGTCGACCTTGGTGATGTGCGCTTCATACACGGCGTCACCATGGCTGTCCTTTTCCATGCGGTCGATCGTCGCGCCGGGGTACTTGGCCTCAACAGCAGCCTTCACCTTGTCGGCCGTGTCGCCGGTGAGTGCCTCTTCCTGCGGTGCTTGCGGTGCCTGCGGAGCAGTCGGCGCCGATTGCGTCGTGCTCGGGCTAGGAGTGGTGTCAACGGCGTTGGCCACGCTGCCACCCGCGATTGCCGCGAGTACGAGCGCAGCTGCCGCAGCTCCGGTAATGGCGCCTGCTGCAGTCTTCTTGTTGATACGCATGAGCGTTCCTCTCGGTCGGGTTGCTTGTCTTTGTCAGCATGCCCCGCGCGGATTCACGGAAGGTTTCGTGCGCGTCAGGGCAGCGTCAGCGTTCGCTGTGATACGTCTGTGCGCCCGCTGCGGTTCGGCTGTGGGGCGGAGCTTCTATTGCGACGGCGACGGAATGCGCGCGTACGTTCCACTCGCTTCGTCGTAACCCAAGCGATGGCGCGACACCGGTCCTGGCTGCACGTCGCTCTCCCACAATGTCCATGCGCCGCCCGCGCCGGTGTAGCCCGAATACAGTGCAGCGATCGCATTCGGATCCGCCGCGATGTCATTCCAACTTCGATCGCGCAACATCGGATGGCGATCCTTCAGGCTTTGCAACACCAGCGCCGCTTGCCAGTCGTTGAGTCCGGGCTGAATCGCGAGCAACGGCAGCGCCTTGTTCAACCGACGACCACGCGGTGTGTAGAGCGTGAGGTAGCCCTGCTCGATCGCGTAGTCGAGAAGTTGGTGGATGGTGTGCGCCTTGATGCGGTAGGCGCCGATCGAGAAGTCGAGGCGGTAGACCATTTGCGGCCACAGCATCGTCAGCGCATCCTGCGCGTCTTCGGCCAGGCGTCGCGGAGTGGGCATTTCCGAATATGCCGCACGCTCGGCAGCCTTCACGGCCAGCAGCACATTCTGCGGAACGTCGGGGCCGTTGATGCGGAAGTCGAGTCCTTCCAGCAGACGCGCGCGTCGAGTCAGCGCGATGCCCAACGGAATCAGAATGAGTAGAACGCCGACGACGAGTCCGATGACGAGCCAGCGCAGTTCCACGCGCTCACACTAACTGCATGCCCGCGGGGGTTCCGGGTAGCGATGGCGGTCAGGTCGGCTCAGGAGGCGAGTTGTGTGGGCCAGGTGGGGAGTGGCTCGGCGGAGGGTTCCTCGCGCGTAGTCGACTCAATGATGACCGGATTGAACCCGGCGTTGACCAACACGGCGATGGCTTGCTCGATGGCATCCATGCCCCCCTTGTGCCCGTTTCTGCGGGGTCCGAAACCGCATCACAGGGAGGGAAATCGGCCTGTGGATGACGGACGGGGAGCAATCCGTCGTTGAGGCAGGATTGCGTCCATGAGTCTCGAAATCGGTCTAACTGCTACAGCGCGCTACAATCGTCGCATGAGTGAGTTTCCGCTTCGCGAACTGCGCAACAACACCTCCGCACTGATACGTCGGGCGCAGGCGGGTGACGACGTGGTGATCACCGTGAGCGGCAAGCCTGCTGCGCGGCTGGTGGCGATCGGTACGCGCGAAGGACGGGGCGTTACTGGAGCCCAACTCGCAGCAACCCTCGGCCAACTCGAACCCGATCCCACGTGGCTCGACGACCTCCGGGCACTACGTCGCGACGTCGGAACCGTCGGTTCGTGGGATGACGATGAGCACTGACGCTGCACTCCTCGACACGACGGTTCTGATCGCGCTCGAGCGCGGGGAACGAGTCGACGCAGTGGCCGACGTGATCCATCCGAGTTTGTCGGTCGTCACTCTTGCTGAACTCAAGGCAGGAGTTGCCGCGGCTCAAGGAACGTCGGCATTGCTACGACGAATGCGCACTCTCGACGCGGCGCGTGACCTCACCATCTATGACATCGACGAGCGAGTTGCCGACGCGTGGGTTGTGCTTCGCAGCCACCTAGCGCTGGCGGGTTCCCGCATCGGCGCGAACGATCTGTGGATTGCGGCAACTGCGATGGCTCACGGAC
>CAIYMF010000062.1 GCA_903927265.1 uncultured bacterium
CCCTGTTGAAGCGCGCACGCTCGACTGCATCAACGGCCACGTCAGTTCCCCTGTCTCAGATGTTGGCTCCCGCACCACTCCGAGGGCGCGAAAGCATTCCGTCTAGCAGTGTGACCCAAAAGTGCCCGTCTCGAAGGGAAATGTGTTCACACGCACCACCACTTCCCATCGTCACGCTGCACAACGCGAGAACCGAACGCTGACTCAAACTGCTGCGGCGCTTCGGTGTGAATCGGAACCACCGTCACCGGATCGACAGCCTCGACGAATCGTTTGAGGTCATCAACTGATGCGTGCCCGGATGTGTGGTGATGAATCAACGGAACTCCCGCCGCTTCAAGCGTGGCGACAAATCGTTGCCCTCGCGCATCTTTGAGATACCCGTCCCACATTGACCACACGACCGCACCGCCAGCAAGCTGCCCCGAGCTCAGCATCCGAGCCACCTGCGCCTGAAATGCTCCGAACAACACCCACTGACCAGGTTCGTCAACTAACTGCTCGTCGAAGATGCGCCGACCCTTCACCGCTTCGGTGCGAGTGAACTCCTCGGCCTGCTTCACTCGTACCCGCTGCGTCAGCGGCAGGTACGCCGAGACGCGTGGCCACTGCGGATTCACTTGTGGAATGGTGTCGCGACCCGTTGCCGCAGCCACCTCGGCCGTGTAGAGATCGACGGCGAGGTTTCGTTCAGCACGCAACGCAGCCCGATAGACGGTGACGAGTCGATCAATGTTCTGAGCCGAACACAGCACGACCACCAAACCGTCAATGTCGGTCAGAGTTTGAGCGAGTTCGGCTTCAACAACGCTCTCGGTGGCTTGGGATTCAGCATCCTGCTCATCGTCACGCAGATTGGTGCCCTCCATCAACAGCACGTCAACGTCAGCGGGTGCATCGACAAGGAACTCCTCGAAGGCACGCGCCTTGCGCCCGTGGCCTCGGAAGTCACCGGAATACAGCAGTCGTCGACCTCCGGCCTCAATCAACAGCGAATACGCGTCGTAGGCGGAATGATCCGCTAGGTACGGAGTGATCGTGAACGGGCCAATCTGCAATGGCTGGCGATGTGTGAGGTGTCCGGACTCGTGGAGGTCGATGCCGGCACCCCAGAACTCTGCGGCGCGCAGCACATCGGCCGCACCCTTGCCGACGTACAAGGGAATGCCCGGCGGCAAGTCTGGGACCAAACCCCAATGGTCCTGATGTCCATGCGAGAGGATCAGCGCCAACGGCAGCGATCCGGGCTCACCTAAGCCAATCGCGGGAGGCAGCGGGACTACGTCGTTGCGACCGGCCCACAACGGTCGTCCCAAATCGAGCAGCACCGATGCGTCGCCGTAACGAAGTTCGACACAACTTCCGCCGATCTCATTGGCGCCTCGGTGAATGCGCACACGGAAGCCCTCGCTAGTCATTGGCTTCACGGCCCCTCGGAACGGGTCGATAAGCAATGTGTTCAGACATCGCGTAACCACCGTGCATGATTGCCAGCGAAGGGCCCAGTTCCGTGCAGAGGTAGGCGACGCTGTTGATCGCCTTCCGCAAGTGGACGGTATCAATGTCGCTCCAGTCCAACTGAGCGCATGCCACGACGGCCTTTTCGTGCCAGTACGTATACGCCGAACGTGTTCGAGCGTTCATCTCACTGAGTTCCAGCAGCAACTCATGCGAAGGGTCGACGCCGATCAACACGTTGCCGAAGACTGCGAGGCTATGGCTGCCGTCGTCCATGACCCGGACCCAGCAGGAATCAGCGCCCCAGGCGAACGGGTAGTCGCCGTCAGGCTGCCGCTGGACCGCGCGTACGGCCCAGAGTTCCTGAAGGCAATTCTCCAGTCGAGAAAAGATCTCCTGTGGCACCCCGGCATCAACCTGGGCCTCGCCGTCGTCTATCCACTCACACATCGTCATCCCCCATCTCGATATTCATCCTGCCGAGTGGGTCTGACAAAGGGTTGCATCGGCGGACAGAAGAGGGGTCAGGTCAGACGTGCGAGGTGTGAGTGCTTGAGAACGGTTGTTACCTAGGAGTTGCGACCCGTCGTTCGGCCCAGTGACGACTGTCTCGCAACCTGTCGCTCAAGTCTGACTCGGACAAGAGGTCCGAGATACTCAGATTGCCCAGGCGATACGAACCTTGGCCAGCCCCGTCTCGCACGACCAGCAACAACTCAAACCAGGTTGGGTTGCGCGTGAGCGCTTGGAGCTCCTCGGGCGAAATGTGGCCCGCCTCGGGGTTTGTCGCCTGCCGAATGACCAGTGGCAAGTTGTTGCCAAGCAGTTCGACATCCTTAAGACGAGCCTTCTGCTTCACGAGCATGACAGCGCAGCCATGTACCTGACGCTGTGCAGACTCTCTCATCAACTTGATCAAGTCCGTGCGAATCGATCCGGCGGACAGTCCAACCTTGAACTCGACCAGTACCTGCGGCAGGGGTTGCAATGCTAGTGGAGCGGCGTAGAGCGCGAAGTCAACTAGGCCACTGCGGCTGTCAGGTGCTTCAGACTTACTGAAGAAGCTGTACTTCTCGCCAGTTGGGTATTCGAATGAGTACGCCAAACCACTGCCGCGCATCTCATCAACTCGCCGAGCCCACAGGTGTCGTAGTTGAGGCTCCCGGAACTCCTTCGTGTTCTTGCCGTTGCGCAAGACCAGATTGCCGAATGTGTCCCCTGGCCCTAGGCACTCGATCGAAACCGCGGCCGCAAGGTTGAGAAACTCCTCGTTTTCCATGGCGCCAGCATAGGGACTCGGCGGAGATGGTCGCCGCGGCGATCCTCACCAACTTCGCCCAAGCCGACGCCGACCACCTCCGTGACTAGATCGAAGTCATCGCCACCATGCTAGGTCGGGAGTTCGATCCGCTCCTTTCAACTCTCTTTAGCCTGAATACGAATAATGCTGCGCCTATTCTGCCGCGCGGAAACCCTTCACGCCGCCGCGATCGCCATGCGAGCCCACACTTCCGGAGTCACATCGTCGGGCTGATAACCCCCTGCGCCGCCAATGAGAATCGGCAGCTCGGGAAATACCTGACGCACGGCTGCGATCACACCCGCCATCCCGTCGACCGAATACGCCAGAGACGACAGCGGATCGGTGACGTGCCCGTCAGCTCCGATCGCCAACATCAACAGGTCAGGGTTGAACCGCTGCACTTCCCCGATGAACCGCGACACCGCGGCCGCCAACTCGGCGTCACCCGATCCACGACTCAACGCTTCGTTGAAGACCTCTCGCTCGGGCTCGTCGGCGTGCCCAGTGCCAGGGAAGATACTGCGATCGTGCACTGACATCGTCTGCACGCGCGGATCGTCTCGCAGCAGCGCTTCGGTGCCATCACCGTGATGCGCATCGATGTCGATGATGGAGATGCGTTGCACTGGGGAATCTCCATCGAGCAGGTACTTCGCAGTGACCGCGAGGTCGCTGAACACACAGAACCCGCTGGAATGATCACGCATGGCGTGGTGCTTCGCGCCGGCAAAGTGAACTGCAGTACGCGCGCGATCGGCCATCAATGCATCGGCGGCCAGCAATGTGCCACCCACCATCCGATGCGCGATGCTTCCGAGATCGGGCCGCTCGCCCGCCCACTCGCCTGCCTCGCCGCGACCGATGACGGCGTCGACGTATTCAGGCGAGTGCACGGCTTCGAGCAACTCACGTGAAGGCAACAGGTCGGACTCAACCTCAATCACCTGAACGTCATTGCTGGCAGCCTGTGTCAGAAGCCGAGCCCGAGCGTTCTCGAACCGCCTCCCCTGAGTGGGGTGGCTGCTCGAGAACACCCAGCCGGCGTACTCGTCGCTGTGGACGAGCACCAACGAAGCGGTCATGACGCCTCCTGGGATGAATCCGGCGCGCTCGGCCGAGGCTTGCGACGCGACGTCTTGCCGCGGCTCTCTGAGGTCGACTCCATGAACATCTTGGAGTTGAACGCCATCGACTCGTTCTCGAGACTCACTTCGAAGTCACGCAA
>CAIYMF010000063.1 GCA_903927265.1 uncultured bacterium
ATCATTGAGGGCCCGCCCGGAGCAAGCCCTCCGTAAATGCGGCCGGGAGACATGTACGTTTCCGGTCCAAACAAGGCAACCACGCTTGGGTCAAGATCAGGCAGAAGCTGCGATGCATCAAGTTCGAGAACAGCGTGGGCCGCCAACATGTTGGCATTCACTGCCAACGGCTTGTGGCACGTGTGTGCAGACTTTCCCAACACCGTGATATCGAAGTAGTAACGCCCTCGATGCCCTAGAAAGATCTCGTTGTCACTGAGTTCTCCGAGCACACACAGGTCAGCCGAATACTCATCGAAGTAGGCGATCGAACCAAGTTGATCGCCCATATGATCGGACACTGCCGCCATTGCGACAGTGCCGTGCAGTGGAACTCCGCTGTCACGCAATGCTTCCATGGCCACGATCTGGCACACGAGAGCAGCTTTCATATCCATGATGCCGTGTCCGTACACGGCACCATCGATGACGTCTCCCGAATAGGGCGTTGTCTGAGTCCAACCATGCGACACCGGCTTTGTGTCCATGTGCCCGGTCATCACCACTCGACGCCCTGGCCCGAAGTCCAACTCGCCGAGAGCATTGGGACGGTCAGGTAGAACGGGTTGAAGGGTGGTGCGCTCGAAGCCTGAATCACGCATCACTGAGTCGAGGTAACGAGCAAGCTCACCCTCTTCTCCCAGGACACTGGGGATTCGGCACACCTCCCTCACAAGTCCCACAAGGCGATCGACATCGATCTGACCCTCAAACATGACTTTCCCCAATCAAATACGTAACAGCGGAGTCCCCGTGCATGAGGTTTATCCCTTGGGCAAGAAGTCGTTCGTTTGCATCTCCGAAGCCGGCGGGACAGCTTCAATCAGTCCCTGGGCTTTCATGAATGCACTGAACTTGTCCCACTTGGCCGCATCCATCTGGCCGAAGCCTGACGGATTCTTAAGCAGTGGCAGCGTGGCCTCAATCTGTGCGTTCAGCGCGGGGCCGGACGTATCTTCAACGACACCCGCCATGGCCGCCTCTGCGGCTGCGGGATCTGCCATTGCCAACGCCGTGCCCTTGGCCAGTGCGCTAAGGAAGTCGCGCACGAGCTGCTGGTATTCGGTGTCCGAGGCAAGCTTGTCGGAATTCGCGAGGACGACGAGTTCGTCGTAGTTCGGAACGCCTGCTTCTGACACCGGCGTGATCACCGGATTCTGCCCATCCTGCTGCAACTGAACACCTTCGATGTTGCCGTAGGCACCAATCACCGCGTCAACCTTGCCTGACTCGAGTGCCTGAATGAGTGACGTCTTCACCGTCACGACATTCACCGATGCCGGGTCAATGTTGTTCGCCTTGTAAATCGCTGAGAGGAATGCCGTGTCTGTCGGAAGTCCCGCGCTACCAATGGTCTTGCCACCAAGGTCAGCCAGTGACTTCAGGCCACTCTTCTCAAGCCAGATCACCGAGTTGAGAGCGGTAGGAATCAGCGCAGCTACTGCTTTCACCTTCAGACCCGCCTGCACCGAATATGGCATCTCGGACTGGTAGCTAATGCCGAGCGGGACTTGACCGACACTGACTAGCTTCGGGGGATCAGCCGGATCCGACGGAGGCTGGAGAGTGACATCCAAACCGGCGGCATCAAACAGACCCGCCGATTTAGCAACATACAAAGAGACATGGTCCGGGTTCGGGAACCAGTCAAGTAGTACTGTCACGGGCCGCGCGGGTGCACTCGACGTGGGTGACTCCGACGGAGATGATGACGCAGAGGTTGCCGCCGCAGTGGAGGCAGCGGCCGAACTCGATGTGGAACTTGAACCGCCTCCCCCACAGGCGGATAGTGCCGCAATTGAGGCCACGGCCACGCCTACTAGCGCGGTCGACCTCCAGGTGAGAACTGTCATTGCATTCTTCCTTCCCTAGCCCATGGAACGAGGATTCTTTCGGCCACACTGACGAGCATGAACAGAAGTACTGAGATGAGCGAAAGCAGCAGGATCGCTGCGAATACCAGCGATGTCTGCATCTGTGGTGTCGCCTGGATCATTACGTAACCCAAGCCATTACTGCTTCCTGCGTATTCACCAAAAACGGCTCCAATTGCCGCATAGGTGGCTGCTACACGTATTCCCGAGAACATGGACGGCAGTGCCGCTGGAAACTCGACGCGTTTAAATGTTGACCACGGCGTGCCATAGAGCGTCTTCATCATTCGTTTGAGTTGTGGGTCAACAGACGCCAAACCGTCGATAGTGGTGACGACGATCGGGAAGAAACAAATCAATGCCACCAGAATCACTTTCGGCACGATGTTGTAACCGAAGATGATTGCCAGAATCGGCCCAATGACAATGATCGGAATAGTTTGCGAGCCGATAAGGAGGGGATACACCGCGCGGCGGACGTGCGCCCACGCGTGCAAGATGACCGCAATTCCGATGCCGGCGATGAGCGAGAGCACGAATCCGATCAAGACTTCCGTCAGAGTTACCCAGGTGGCGCTCTGAAGGGTTGAACTCCACTTCTTAATCAGAGTTGCGATGATCGCGGAAGGCGCAGGCAGAATGTACGCCGGTATCGACAGAAATCGGGCCGCAAACTCCCACACCAGCAACAAGCCCACCAGCACAGCGGCTGACGGTGCGAACTGCTTGACCCGTTGCCCGAACGTCATGCTCGGATCGTCGCGCGGCTCAAGCATGTGCCCCACTGAAACGGCTCCCGATTCGAAGCCTCCCTCAAGCTCGCTCATCATGCCTCCAACGCATCGAGGACGAGACCCCGAGCAGCGATGAAGTCAGGCTGCGTCACCGCTTCCCGGCGAGACTCAACCGGGTTCAGCGAGATCGGAATCCGAGCGACAATGCGTCCAGGTCGCGGCGACATCACCACGACTTCGTCACTGAGAAGTACGGCTTCTTCAACGTCGTGAGTGACGAGCAGAACCGTACGCGGCTCCTCATCAAGGGCCGACTTCAACCACTGCTGCACATCGGCTCGGGTAATCGAATCGAGGGCTCCGAACGGTTCGTCAAGAAGCAACACATCCTTGCCAGCGACGAGCGTGCGAAGGAATGACACCCGTTGGCGCATACCTCCTGACAGCTCATAAGGATGACGGTTTTCAAAGCCAGCAAGTCCGAAGCGCTCGAAAAGCGGAGTCACGATCTCATACGCAGCGGCCTTGGAGAGCCCCTTATTCTCGAGCGGCAGCGAGGCATTGGCTAACACCGTGCGCCAGGGCAAGAGCAAGTCCCGCTGAGGCATCCACGCGCACCGATCGAGTCGCTCTTTGGCCGTACGCGCGCCAAGAACGCTGATATCGCCCGAGTTGGGGTCATCGAGTCCGCTCACCAGCGCCAAGAGAGACGATTTTCCGCACCCACTCGGGCCCACGATGCCCACCCGCTGATGCCGTGAGACGTGGAGGTCGACGTCTTGGAGGGCCACCACACTTCCGAAGGAGCGATTGACGTGGGAAACGGAGATACCGGTGACATCGTCAACCGGTGCAGCCGCTCCTTCAGACGTCATCGTCACCTCGTTCGCAGGTCAATCTGGTGGCAAAGCTACCCATGTCCGTCAGATGCGACATCATGTGCAACTTCACGAAAGTCTGATCATGGGGCTTCCCGGAGCCCCCGTCAAGGGCTACAGTCATGGACATTCCGCTACGCGAAACCTACTCCCTGCGGACATTGTCGCTGATTCTGACGATTTCAGACATTATGTATGAGGAGGACTGGTGCCAGCACTGCTCAAGCCGGTAGAGGCCTTTTTGGCCCGAGAGCACGGCCTATTTATCGCAGGCGACGAGGGATCTGCCGCTAGCGGTGAACGCTTCGACATCCTCAATCCCGCCACAGGCTCGGTCATCGCGACCGCCGCCTCCGGTGGCTCAACCGACATTGACGCTGCTGTCGCTGCTGCCCGCTCTGCCCTCCCAGTGTGGAACGCCACCCCGCCGGGGAGGCGCGCGGAATTACTCTGGAATCTGGGCGTGCGCATCGAAGAACTTGCCGACGAATTCGCGCAGCTGGAAGCTCTCGACAACGGCAAGCCGCTCAGCGAGCTTCATATCGTTGACATCCCACTCTGCGCCAGTTTGTTCAAGTACTACGCCGGCTGGGTAACCAAGATCGAGGGTGAAACCATCGCGCCGATGAGCGGCGCACCCTTCCACATTTACACGCGGCGCGAGCCAGTGGGTGTTGTGGGAGCGATCATTCCCTGGAACTTCCCCCTACTCATGTGCGGCTACAAACTCGGTCCAGCACTGGCGGCTGGTAACACCGTCGTGCTCAAGCCAGCTGAACAAACACCTCTCACTGCCCTGCGCCTGATGCATCTCATGACTGAGGTTGGTTTTCCTCCCGGCGTGGTG
>CAIYMF010000064.1 GCA_903927265.1 uncultured bacterium
ATTCCTTCTCGTGCGCACTTTGTCGTCGGTGGCAGGGCATTCCGAGTCGTACCAAGCAGGCCAGAAGGTCGGGCACACGTATCGCGAGGCGCTGAGCCCATCCGACTTTGATGCCGCAACATCTCTGGTTCCGCCAAATCTCACCTGCCAGGGGTTGCAGACGGCATGGATTCTTGAGCACGGAAGTGTTCCGGGCGGAGATCAGAATCAATGGCTCAGTGGATGTACTGCCGCCCTCGGTTGAGGGCCTGACACAGTGGGGGAGTGAAGATGGCGACGAAGCCGGACTGGTACCCGGATCCGCAGAATCCGCAGGAATTGCGGTGGTGGGACGGCCAAGGTTGGACCGAGGACAGATTGACCTCGGCGATGTTGCTCAAGCGGATAGCCGACAGCCAGGAGAAATCGCGGCGATCGACGCAAGGAATCCGTTGGGGTCTTTTCGGGATTGCAATTCTGATTCTGATCTACGGCATTCAGATTCTGGACGTTCTCAATCGAATCTACCGCGGTTAGTAGGGGTGGGTCGTGGGTGACTGTGAAGGGGGTTCGGGGATGAGCGGGTTGCTGAAGAGAGCGTGGCTGGGCGCGCTGTTGTTGGCTGCAGCACTGGTTGCGAGTGTCGTCGCGGCTGCACCCGCGAGCGCGCTATCGCGCGTTGACGTGTGGCAGTCGCCGTCGGGTGCGGTGAAGTGCCGCATGTACATGAACGGGTCGCTCGGCAAGTACACGCTCGCGTGCCTCGTGACGGCCAGCAACAAGTTAGTGCGCTGGAGCGGCACCTTCCCCGACTGCAGCGTTGGTACCTATGGCCCCTGCGGCGGTCCCTATCGCGTCTCGACGGCAACGGCGACGCAGCGGGCACAGTTCACGGGGGCGCCGCGACTGGCTTACGGCCGAACGATCGGGATGGGCAAGCCCATGTCCTATGGGGCGTATGTGTTCTGGTGCAAGGTGTCGCCGACAACGGGCACGACGTGTTGGAAGGGGCCGGACGATCCGCTGTACATCAACTTTCGCTCCGGTGTGGTGAAGATCTGCGCCGGTCGCACCACGTACGGCACTGCCTGCCGTCGCATCCTCTAGGAGAATGGTTGTGACTAATGCTCTTCCCAGCGTTCCATTGGAACGTCTAGAACCTGACGACCCGCGCGAGTTGGGTGAATACCGATTGTTGGGCCGACTTGGTTCAGGTGGGATGGGAATTGCCTACTTAGCCGAAGGGCCCGATGACTGGGCGGTAGTTAAGGCGGCTTGGCGCCACTTCTCAGCTGATCGAGATTTTCGCGCACGGCTTGCGCGCGAATTGGGGGCAATGCGTTCTTTAGAGTCACCTCGCACCGTGCGAGTTATCGAGGCGCACTTAGACGTGCAGTATCCGTGGTTTGTTATGGAATTTGTTCCAGGGGTGACCCTTCGTCGACGGGTAGATGAGCAAGGCCCGTTAACTGCGGTCGAGGTTTCGTCATTGGCATTGGGATTGGCTGAAGGATTGACTGAGTTGGCGTCGAAAGGTGTTACGCACCGCGACCTTAAGCCTGCAAATGTGATGCTGTCGCCAACTGGTCCGCGACTAATCGACTTTGGTATAGCCGATGTTGAAGGGGCCACGCAGCTGACGCGCACGGGTTCGGTGATGGGTTCGCCGGGGTGGCTTGCGCCCGAACAGATCACGGGTGACGAGGTGGGGCCAGCAACCGACGTGCATGCGTGGGCTCTGTGTGTTCTCTTCGGCGTGGTG
>CAIYMF010000065.1 GCA_903927265.1 uncultured bacterium
GAAACCGACATCGACGGCGACGGCCTGTCGGACGATTCGGCTCGCGAAAGCGACATTGACGGCGACGGACTCGCAGACAACTCGGCTTCTGAAACCGACATCGACGGCGACAGCCGCGCAGACAACTCGGCTTCTGAAACCGACATTGACGGCGACGGACTCGCAGACAACTCGGCTTCTGAAACCGACATCGATGGCGACGGACTCGCAGACAACTGGGCTTCTGAAACCGACATCGATGGCGACGGACTCGCAGACAAGTCCTACGGCGAGAAGGACATCGACGGCGACGGACTGGCCGACAACTCAGCCAGCGAAAAAGACATCGACGGCGACGGACTGGCCGACAACTCAGCTAGCGAGAAGGACATCGACGGCGACGGAGTGGCCGACTCTTCAGACACCGACGTTGACGGCGACGGACTTCTCAACAAGAAGGACGGCGACATCGACGGCGATGGCGTGAAGAACGCAGTCGACGCCGACCGTGATGGCGATGGAGTGCGCAACTCACTCGACAAGACCCCGGGCGGACGGTAACACCTCGTTCGGCGCCCCTTCCAATACCGGGAGGGGCGCTGACGTGTTTCTGGGGGAAGCGCAGCGACAGCGGTGTTACGGCCGCGTATCGCGGACGACCGCTCGGTGCTCGATTCCACTTGCATCGGTGTAATGCGTGAAGCGGTAACCGGGTGGCGGACCAAGATCAGTGCGCGCCACTGGTGGAACCATGCTGGCGCGGTAGGCCTCGAGCTCAGCTTCGGTCGCATAGGGCGGCGGGCCGCTTTGCGCGGGACCGAACACGCGAAACAAGCTGCGATAGATGCGTTGCCACCGCGTGTGTTCCGAGGCCTGACTCATGTCCCCACTCTAGGGGCGGCCAGAGTCCGCGAAGACCATACTCAGGCGCTCCATCCATCGCCATCCGTCAATCAAGCCCGCTTTTATGACGGATGGCGATGGATGGAAAACTACTCGGCCTGCTTCTCGGCCATCTGACGGCGCACGTCATTCATGTCGAGTCCGTTGACGGCCTCGATCACCTTGTCGAGCGCGCTTGCCGGAAGTGCGCCGGGCTGGCTGAACACGAGCACTCCCTCGCGGAACGCCATCAGGGTCGGGATCGACGTGATCTGGAAGGCACCCGCGATTCCTTGCTCGGCGTCGGTGTCGACCTTCGCGAACGTCACGTCGGGGTGCTTGTCGGATGCGGCCTCGAAGACCGGGCCGAACTGCTTGCCCGGGCCACCCCACTCGGCCCAGAAGTCGACGAAGACGATGCCCTCGCCGACGGTCGTCTCGAAGTCGGACTGTGTGAGATTGATGGTGGCCATGAGCGTCCTTCCGTCGTTGTGTCGCCCTATCCGACCATACGGATGGGTGCGGCGCTCATCGACACAACGTCATGCAGGTCCAAATCCATCCCGAAGCCCGCGGTGAGGCAGGTCACGGCACACTAAGACGCATGAGCGCCACCCTGAATGCCACTGGAATCACGGTGTCATTCGGCGACCGCGAACTCTTCCGCGATCTCGATCTCATCGTCGCTCCAGGCGACGTCGTGGGGCTCGTCGGACCCAATGGCGCCGGCAAATCGACGCTGCTCGAAGTGCTCGCTGGAGCCCGCACGCCCACGGCCGGCACCGTGCGCCTCTCCCCCGCGTCAGCCCACGTGGCCTACCTCCTGCAGCAGCGCCCCTCCGATAGCGACGTCACGGTGAGGGCCCACCTCGCTGAGCGAACCGGCGTGGAAGCGGCTCAGCGCGAACTTGACCGCGCGGCCCACGCCCTAGCCGACGGCAGTTCGCAAGCCAACGATGCCTACTCACTCGCACTGGAGGAATGGCTCGCACTCGGAGCAGCCGACTTCGATGAGCGTCTTGACGACGTGACTCGCGAACTCGACCTCAGTGTCGACCTTGACTTACCGCTCTCAGCCCTTTCGGGGGGACAGTCCGCCCGCGTCGGACTCGCCGCGCTGCAGCTGTCTCGCCATGACCTGTACCTGCTCGACGAGCCCACGAACGACCTCGACGCCGACGGACTCGATCTGCTCGAAGACTTCGTCCTTGGATTGGAAGCTCCCGTCGTCGTTGTCAGTCATGACCGCGAATTCCTCGCACGCACTGTGAACACCGTCGTCGAGATTGACCGCAGTCTTCAACGCATCACCACGTACGGCGGTGGTTACGAGGCCTACCTCGACGAGCGCTCGGTTGCCAGGCGCCATGCGCGCGCTGCCTACGAGCAGTACGCCGGCCGTAAGTCCGAGCTCGAATCGCGCGCGCGAACGCAACGCGCGTGGATGGAGAAGGGCGTGCGGAACGCGCGACGCAAGTCGCGCGACAACGACACCATCGGACGCAAATTCCGTGCGGAGTCTTCTGAGAAGCAAGCGGCCAAGGCACGTCAGACCGACCGCATGATCGATCGACTCGACGCTGTTGACGAACCGCGCAAGGAATGGCAGTTGCAATTCGAGATTGCCCCTGCCCCGCGTTCGGGTGACGTGGTGGCGACAATTCGCAATGCCACAGCACAGCGGGGCGACTTCGTATTGGGACCCATCGATCTTCAACTCAATCTGCGCGACCGGGTCGCGGTGACCGGACCCAACGGTGCAGGAAAGTCGACTCTGCTCGCACTTCTACTTGGTCGAGAACACCC
>CAIYMF010000066.1 GCA_903927265.1 uncultured bacterium
GTCACCGAGGAATCCGTGGAGGCGATTAGGGCAGCCAGTTTGGTCTGCCGAGTTGCCTACTGCAGTGACCCGTCGCTGCAGTCGATGCTCATCGTCGACCAGTAGGCGGTCTATCCGGCGCGCGCGACGCAATCCTCAAGAGCCTGTCGCGCAAGCGCTGAGACCGTAAGGCTCATGCGTTGGGGGCGGGGGTGGGGGTGAACCCATTTGGCGGATGCCGCCTTGTGGTGACGCTGTATTTGATGTCACGGTGAGTGACATGGAATTGACCGAGCACCGTACCTACCGGATGAGTGCACGTGCGGAGGCCACCGCCGAAACAGGCGAGCGAATCCTCGATGCGGCGGTGCAACTGTTCTGGGAGCACCCCTCAGATCAGATTTCGCTTGAAGCGGTGGCAGCGAAATCCGGTGTCACCGTGAGAACTGTCATTCGTCGGTTTGGAAGCAAGGAAGCGCTACTCGCAGAGGGAATTGCGCGAGAAGCACACAAGGAACGCAGTGCGCGCGACAAGGCGCCTGTGGCAGACATCCCAGCCGCCGTAGCGGCTCTTGTCGCCAACTACGAAATCACCGGAGAGCGCGCATTACGAATGCTGGCCGAAGAGCAGCGGCTTCCAAGCTTGGCTCCCATCGTTGATGCGGGTCGGGCCGTGCACCGGAACTGGTGCGCGGATACCTTCGCGCCCGCCCTCACAGGGCTTCATGGAAGCCACCGACGACGCACGCTAGCCAAGATCGTTGCTGTCTGCGACGTCTACACGTGGAAGGTGTTGCGTCGCGACCTCAACCTCACGCGTGACCAGACGGTACTCGCGCTGGTTGAACTTCTCACCCCGATGATGAAGGAGTCCTGATGTCACACATTCTCGCGTACACCTCACCTGCACGTGGTCACCTCTTCCCCCTGATTCCGATCCTCGACGAACTGCGCGCGCGGGGCCACGACGTCAGTGTGCGCACCCTCGCTTCGGAAGTGCCGCTCATGCGCAGCCACGGATTTAGCGCCGCTGCAATCAATGCCGCAGTGGAGGCCATCGCGTTGCAGGATTGGAGCGCACCCAACCAACGCAAGGCGTTGGCAGCCGCAGTTCGTGGGTTTTGTGACCGGGCCGAATACGACGCAGAGGATCTTCGCCGCGCCGTCCACGAAGAACAACCCGACGCCGTGGTCGTCGATATCAACTCGTGGGGTGCTCTCGCTGCAGCGGAGCAATGGGGTGGGCAGTGGGCGGCCTTCTGTCCGTATCCGATGGCATTACGTTCAACGCAGGTGCCACCCTTCGGTCCTGGCTGGCCTCCCGCCCAAGGGGCCGTAGGTCGAGTGCGCGACACCCTGCTAGGTCCGATAGTCATTGGTACCGTGGAGAAACAGATGCTTGCGCCACTCAACCTTGTGCGAAGCCGTCTAGGCCTTACGCCGCTGAACCACTCAGATGAGATCTTCGCCCGCCCACCCCTGCTGCTCTATCTCACCGCTGAACCTTTCGAATACCACCGTGACAGCTGGCCCGACAACATCGTCATGGTCGGCCCGTGTGACTGGGAGCCCCCTTCCTCACTTCCACCCTGGATCGCCGAGATCGAACAACCCATCGTGCTTGTGACTACGTCTTCGGAGTTTCAAGATGATGGACGCCTCGTTCGTGCCGCACTCGAAGCGCTCGACGGGGAACCATTCCACGTGATCGCCACTCTTCCTTCTGGGAATCCGCGGGACTTCGACATTCCAGACAACGCTCATGTCGAGCGATTCCTACCCCACGGCCCACTACTCGATCGCGCGGTCGGAGCCATCACTCACGGCGGCATGGGGGCCACCCAGAAGGCGCTCGCCCGAGGGGTGCCCGTCTGCGCCGTTCCATTCGGTCGCGATCAGTTTGAGGTCGCGCGGCGCGTTGAGGTAGCGCAGGCGGGAACTCGTCTGCCTGCGCGTCGCCTCAACCCAGACAAGCTACGGACCGCGCTTGGCGAGGCACTTACCAAGACGGCCGGTGCTTGCCGTGTGGCCGAGGGCTTCAAATCTGCGGGCGGTCCCGTCGCTTCAGCAGACGCTATCGAACGTCGGCTTCTGGCTAGCGCCCATTCATCGGCAGGTTAGCTTCCGTAACGCGAGGGAAGTGGTGCACGCAGACGTGCTTGGCACGCGGCCACAGGTAGTGCGAGTGTGGCGCGTCCGCGTACTCCACTATCCCGCGTTGGACTTGAACGCTTTGGCCATGGCAGCGCAGAACGCCGCGGCGTCGCCACTCGCCTCAAGCGCAGCCACGTTGTTGGCTAATGCCGCACTGTCAGCGGCAGGTACGGGAGCTTGGCCGTGCACGAGCGAGGCAACCTTGACTCCGTCAGCAAGGGTCTTCGCCGCTCCCTGTTGGTACACGCCCAACTGAGAGAGGTCGACGTCGGAGCGCACGGGCGCCGATCCCTTGAGCTTGTTGAACGCGATCTGACCCTCGGGCGTCATGAGTGCCTTCAGGAACGCCACTGCGCCGGCTGGGTTCTTGCTTCCCACGCCCTGAACAAAGGCATCGCTCACGGTGACGAAAGTGTTCGGGTCGCCGATGATGGTGTAGCCGAAGTCGGTGCCGTCGACCTTGTGGTGCTTGGTGGTGAGCTCTCCGTAGGCCCAGTCGCCCATGAGGTTGAAGGCGCAGGTGCCGTCAGCGAGGCCGCTGACGGCTCCGGTCCAGTCGAGAGACTTGTGATCTTTGTTGGTCCACGTGAGGGCCGTGTTGAAATCGGTCACTGCCTGAACGACCTTGGGGTCGCTCCAACTGAGTGTTCCGTCCATCAGGCGATTCCAGCTGTCTGCACCGATCTCGCCGACGACGATTTCCTCCAGCAGTTGGGCTGCAGTCCAGGTGTCCTTGTCGCCCAGGCACAGGGGGGTGATGCCCTTGCTCTGTAGTTGCGCGGCGATGGTGGCGAAGTTCGCGAAGGTAATGGTGGCCGGAACGGTGACCCCGGCGCCTTCCACGAGTGGCTTGTTGTACCAGAGAACGTTGGCGCGATGCACGCCCGTGAGCGCGGCGTACGTCTTTCCGTCATACGACATGCTGTCGATGAGTTCCTTCGGAACTACCTTGTCCCAGCCTTCCGACGCGTAGAGGCCGGTGAGGTCAGCGACGACCCCTTGCTTGACGAAATCGCCGAGTTCGCTGCCCGGGTTGGTCTTCCATGACTCGGGTACATCACCAGCGGCGAGACGGGTGGCGAGCACCTGCTTGGAGTTGACGCCTGCGCCACCGGCAACGGCGGCGTTCACCAACTCCAGGTTCGGATTAGCCGACTTCGTGGCATCGAACAGCGACTGCAGAGCAGCGCTTTCCGAGCCTGACGTCCACGACGAGAACACGTCAGCAGATCCTGTGGCTCCCGACGTCGTCGATGAAGCAGCGCTCGCGGCGGTGGACGAGGTGCCGCTTGACGTGCTGCCACAGGCAGCAAGCAGCAGAGCACCGGACACAGCGAGGCCGACGTAGGCGATGCGCATGCTTGGAATCACTGAGATCCTCCTGGGATCGAAATCTCGACGTTGTGGTCGTGGACGCAGTTGATTCGCCCAACCTTCAGCGGACGTCATTAGAAGGACACCAGCGGAATCGCATTCGCACAATGAACCCGTAGGGTTTTCCCTAGGAGGGTGCGGCGATCTAACGTCAGCCAGTCGTGAAGTGCGGGTTGTAGATCAGGCCGAGAATCGTTCCCGCCGGTGTTGTCACAGTTGCCGTGACGATGCCTTCGCCGACATCTGCCACGGGGGTGTGTTCGGTGGCACCGGCAGAGATCGCCGTGTGAACCGCTGCCGCAACGTCA
>CAIYMF010000067.1 GCA_903927265.1 uncultured bacterium
AGTCGTTGGTTTGACTCGATCGACGGCCATCATGTTCCGTGCCAAGGGCGTACGAGTGAACGCTGTCGCACCTGGCGCTGTCGCGACCAACATCGAGGTCACCCTCGACCCCGAGCACACCGGTCCGGCCACGATTGGCCCGTACCTGGCAAACATGGGACGCATCGCCGAATCTGACGAATTGGCGTCGGCCATCGTGTTCCTCGCCTCTGATGCGGCCAGCAATATCACCGGCGTGGTGCTGCCTGTCGACAATGGGTGGGCCGCTGTCTGAGGTTCGGCTGTAATCTGACGTGAGGCGCCCAGAGGGTGGGCGCGACGACACGGAGGAACACATGGCCAACCTGACGCCCACACCCGCCGATAAGTTCACCTTCGGTCTCTGGACTGTGGGCTGGCAGGCACGTGATCCTTTCGGTGACGCCACGCGCGACCCGATCGACCCGGTCGAGTCAGTGCATCGGTTGGCTGAGCTCGGCGCGTACGGTGTCACGTTCCACGACGACGACCTCATCCCGTTCGGATCCTCACCGGCCGAGCGAGAGAAGGCCATTGCGCGATTCAAGGTCGCCCTCGACGAAACTGGCATGAAGGTGCCGATGGCCACCACCAACACCTTTACCCACCCGGTGTTCAAGGACGGTGCGTTCACGTCGAGCGTGCCGGAAATCCGTCGCTACGCCCTGGCCAAAATCATCCGCAACATTGATCTTGCTGCTGAACTTGGCGCCCACACCTATGTGTTTTGGGGTGGCCGCGAGGGCACCGAAATCGACGGCGGCAAGGACATCCGAGTCGCCCTCGACCGATACAAGGATGGCTTCGACCTGCTCTGCCAGTACGTCATCGACAAGGGTTACGGAATCCGTTTCGCAATCGAGCCCAAGCCTAATGAGCCTCGTGGCGACATTCTTCTTCCGACCATCGGTCACGCACTCGCGTTCATCAACAGCCTCGAGCATTCCGAGATGGTGGGGCTCAACCCTGAGACCGGTCACGAGCAGATGGCCGGCATGAACTTCGTGCAAGGAATTGCGCAGGCGCTGTGGCACGGCAAGCTGTTCCACATTGACCTCAACGGCCAGCACGGTGCGAAGTACGACCAAGACCTCGTGTTCGGACACGGCGACCTGCTCAGCGCATTCCATCTTGTCGATTTGCTCGAAAGCTCGGGCTACGACGGACCGCGTCACTTCGACTACAAGCCGATGCGCACCGAGGATCTCTCGGGAGTGTGGGCCAGCGCCGCGTCGAATATGCGCACGTACCTCCTGCTCAAAGAGCGCGCCGCAGCGTTCCGCGCCGACCCTGAGGTGCAGGCAGCATGGCTCGCCAGTGGTTCGGAAGGACTCGCGGCGCCGACACTTGCCGCGGGTGAGACGTACCTCGATCTACCCGACCCCGACTCGGTCGACGTCGAAGCACTGGCGGCACGAGGCTACGGATACGTCACGACCGACCAGCTCGCGATCGAGCACCTCTTGGGCGCTCGCTGACCGGCCATGGCTGACAGCGCGGAAGTCTCCAAGGGCGAAGACACCGAGGTCACCGTCTCGACGCTGACCATTCCCACGTGGCGTCAGGTCATGAGGTACCTGCCGGGGTTTCTCCTTCGAGTGGTAATTCCGATCAGCATCTTGCTGTTCGTTCTCGACATCCCGATCGCTGAGAAGTACGACGCGCAGGGGGTGGTCGCTCTCGACATGATGTTCATCTTGCTTTGGGCGGTGATCTTCTTCTTCTACCTGCGGTGGCAGATTAAGAGCATCCACTCCTCGTGGCTGCCAGAAGCACGGTGGATCGAGAGTTTGCTAGTGATGGGCGTGCTCTTCATTGCGATCTTCGCGCGTGCGTACCGAATTCTCGATCTCGGAACTGTCCGTGCCTTCACCGAACCTATGGACACCCTCAACTCGTACTACTTTGCGATGACGGTCTTGTCGACCGTCGGCTTCGGCGATATTGCGCCAGTGCTTGCGGGCGCAAAGATCATCACCATGGTGCAGATGGTCGCCAACTTTGTGTTACTTGGTTTACTGGTGCGAGTGCTTGCTTCGGCCGCCCGCAAAGCGAAGGCGATGAAGGCGAAGAGCAGCGACTAGCTCATGTTGCGGCGAGACGCTCGTCAAGCCAACTAATCAAACGCGAGTTTCCCATCGGTGGCGCAACGGCTTCACCTTGCGCGAAGTCAGCACCCATGCGGCGGGCGAGTTCGACATCGTGCTCGGTATCCGCGCGCGCGAATATCACCTTCGTTCCGAGTGAATGTCCGAGCCTGACGGTAGATGCGCCTATCTCGATGGAAGTTTCGGTGTCGTACTCCTTGCCATCGGTTCCATCGAGTAGGGCGCGATTGATCTTGGTGAACCTCGGGGATAGGGCGCGCAGCATGCGCAGATTGGTGAAGCCCGATCCGAAGTCGTCGATGGAGACGCCCATGCCAGTCCCATCGAGTCGTCCGATGAGTTCGGCCGCGCGCGCATGCTCGGGAAGTAGAACGGATTCGCTAACGCCGATCACAACGCAATCGAGTTCTGGAGAACCCGCGAGCAAGGCCAGTTCATCAGCGAAGGCACGCACATCAAGTTGAGTCGACGTGAGGTGGAGGGCAAGTTCGCGCTTGCCCCAGGAACTCTCAGACAGGTCGGGAAGGTCGTGCCGGAGGAGGTCAACCGCGAGTGAGCCGAGCAGACGGATCTGACCGCTCCGCTCAGCGAAGGTTAGGAACTCATCGGCGGCCACGGTGCGGTGTTCGTGACGCCAGGTGAGGAGTACCTCAGCACCCCAGACGCTGTCGTCCGTGAGCGAGACGATGGGCTGGTAGCGCAGTTCGAATTCGCCGTCGGAGATCGCCGTCTTGATGGCGCGACCCATCTTGCGTCTGAGTTCAGCGTCGACTGTCATGGCGGTTTGGTAGTACGAATAATCGTTCCCACCGCGCGCCTTCGACGCGTACATCGCGATATCGCCGGCCCGCATGAGATGGTCAACATCGATTCCATCCTCCGGGTAGAGCGACACTCCCACACTCGCCGTCAATGTGAATTCGGCGCCGTCGAAGTTGATGGGCTCAGCGAGCCCTCGGATGACTCGATCAAGCATAAGTTCGAGTTCGGGTAGTGACCCACTATGCGGAATGATGAGGGCGAACTCATCGCCGCCGAGGCGTCCGACGGCGTCATTGCGGCGTACGTTGGCACCTAGTCTCACGGCGACTTCGCGAAGAACAGCGTCGCCCGCCTCATGGCCGTGCCGATCGTTTACTTCCTTGAATCCATCGAGATCCAGGCTAACGAGTGCCAGACCCTCGCCGCTTCGTTGGCAGCGCACTATTTCGGTGCCGAGCAGATCGCGCAGCGACTCGCGATTCATCAGCGTTGTGAGTGAGTCGAAGTGCGCCCGCTGCTCGAGTCCGCTCGTGAGTTG
>CAIYMF010000068.1 GCA_903927265.1 uncultured bacterium
GGCGAGGGTGCGCTCATCGAGCGGAACGATGGTGCACTTCTCCGCTGACCAGGCGCTGAGGTTTCCGATCAGGTTGCGTGCACGAGTGGAGAAGCAGTACTTGTAACCCTGCGCTCCCGTGAATGTGGCACTGCGGGCGGTAACGCCTGACTTCCACGTGGTGTAACTCGTGGGAAGCGACGCACTCCACAATGTCTTGCGGTAGCGCACGTCGGTGTTCGTGATACTCGTGACACCGCCAGTTGCACTCCACTTCACAGTGAAGCCCAGGCTACTTTCGAACACGGGAAGTGCCGTGACCCCGACCGTCGGAACACTGCCGTCGATGACCAGTGTTCCGTCGACGTAACTGGTCGGGTTGTAGTTGATCGACGTTCCGCCTGAGCAGTGCGTGGCGTAGGTGCCGTCAGGCTGTGTTCCCGTAAGGGGTGTGGTGTACCCGGAGTCGGCCGAGGCGTACACCGCGCACGTGGGCTCCGTGGTCCAATCGCCCGCGCTGGTTGTCGGCGACGTGGTGTACCCGATCGTCGGAATCACCGTGGCGGGGTTAATCGCCGAAGGTGAGGTGGCTGTGACAGCGACATCGATCTTGGTGATGACTAGTGATCCGTCGACGTAACTGGTCGGGTTGTAGTTGAGCGACGTTCCCCCCGAGCAGTGCGTGGCGTAGGTGCCGTCGGGCTGCGTTCCGGTGAGGGGTGTGGTGTACCCGGTGTCGGCCGAGGTGTACACCGCGCACGTCGGAGCAACAAGCCAGTCGCCCGCGCTGGTTGTCGGCGACGTGGTGTACCCGATCGTCGGAATGACCGTGGCCGGGTTGATCGCCGGCGGCGACGCTGCGGTGACTGCGACATCGATCTTGATGATGACTAGTGATCCGTCGACGTAGCTGGTCGGGTTGTAGTTCGTCGACGTACCACCCGAGCAGTGCGTGACGTAGGTGCCGTCAGGCTGCGTTCCGGTCAGTGCGGCCACGTACCCGGTGTCGGCCGAGGCGTACACCGCGCACGTCGGAGCAACAAGCCAATCGCCCGCGCCGGTCGTCGGCGACGTGGTGTACCCGATCGTCGGAATTGAAGTGCCAGGCGCGATCGATGTAGGCGAATCTGCCGTGACCGTAACGTCGGCCGGAGCGATCGTCAGTAAGAACGTTGCGGCGCGAGTTCCGAACAGACTCGTTGAGGTGAACTCAAAACTGTAGGGACCGGCGGTCGTGGGTGTACCCGACAGAAGGCCTGATGAGCTCAGGGTTACTCCGGACGGCAAAGCTCCGGCCGTGACCGCGAACGTGGTGGTGGGTGCCTTGCGGATGATGGGATCAGCTTGGTCAAATGGCTTGACGATGAACTGCGTGCTGAACGGTGAAAACAGAGTTCCGCCGGCGAGGGGCGAGGTGGTGACGAAGATCTGAGCCTGTGAGCCGAACCCCAGTTGGTTTCTGGCGTACTGCCCCCAGCACCGCATGACCTGGGCCGTGTTGAATGCACACGAGAAGAACGTTCCGGTTGAGAGTGTGCTGAAACTTCCAGCGGGTGCGCTGTTGACTGCGCCGTGGTCGTTGCTTCCCCAGCAGGTGAGCGCCTGAGTGAGACGTCGTGCGCAGGCGACGCCACCTCCAGCAGTGACTTCGGTGACCTGGGCTGTGGTTGCCGAACTCACCACGGAACTTGTGTCGGTACCCCAGCACAACACCTGGTGGTTGGTGTTGACCGCGCACGCGAAAGTCGTTCCCACTGAAACCTGCGTGTAGGTACCGGCAGGAGGAGTGGCTCGACCGTCGGTGTCGTCGCCCCAGCACGCGAGAGTTCCATCAGTGTGAACGCCGCAACTGAAGCCGATGGGCACACCGACATTCCAGTCACCTCCCGCCGACACCTGAGTGAATGTTCCTGCAGGCGCCGTTGTTTCGCCGTGAAGGTTGCTTCCCCAGCACGTGACAGTTCCGTCGTTGACAAGCGCACAGGTGTGGCCCGATCCAGACTCAACCTGCGTGTACTGGCCGCTGGTGGGAGCGGTCACTTGCCCGAGGTTGGTTCCGGCAAACCCAGCCCCCCAGCACGCAAGCGATGCATCGGTGGTGACTGCGCACGAGTGGTAATAGCCCGCGGATACCTGCGTGTAGGCGCCGGCGGGTGCACCAGTGGCGCCCGCGTTGTTGTTACCCCAGCAGTCGATGGCTCGCACGCTGGTGAGCGCGCAACTGTGGGCGCCGCCCGATGAGACCTGCACCGCGGTCGTGGCCGAGTACGTAAAGGCGCCAGGCAGGTGGAGAGTGACACCGGCGTTCACGACCGACACATCCACAGTGCCGGCGGCGTGGGCACCAAGCACACACGTGATAGTCGTCGCGTCGACCACGACCGGTGACGTGCACGTGATTGCGCCCACGGTCACCAGCGGAGTTCCGGTGAAGCCGCTACCGCGCACAGTGAGCACGGGGCCGCCAGTGAGTGGACCGTTGATCGGTGTGATCGACGCGATGTTCACCGCCATGCCGTCGAGTCGCGCGATGTACTTGCTCGCCACTGAGTCAAAGGTCGCCATGCTGCCGCCGACCACGGCCTGACCGTTGGGCGTGAGCGCGATTGAGTACACGCGATTGTCGGGGCCGTCGCCGACGTTGCCGGCGTACGCGGTGTCGAACGTGCCGTCGGCGGCGAGACGCACCACTCGCTGACTCTTCGTGGCGTATGTCTTGAGAATGTCGCCGTCGGCAACGATTGCGTCGTTGGCTTGAATCGCGAGTGAGAACACGTTGTCGTCGAGTGCTGCGTTCGTCGTGAATGTGGTGTCGAGTACACCGTCAGCGCTGAGGCGCGCGATGTGTCCGGCCGCCTGCGCTTGAGTGCCGCCGCCGTCGAAGCCGGTGAAGTAGCCACCGACCACGATGCTGCCGTCGGATTGCTGGCCGATGCTCTTCACTTCATCGTTAAAGCCGGCGCCCTGCGCGGTGGTGAAAGCGGTGTCGACTGCGCCGGCAGGCGTGAGGCGCATGAGCGCCGTGGGGGCGATTGTTCCAAGCAGGATGCTGCCGTCGGCCTGCAATGCGATGTCGTTAATCGCGACGCTGGTCGCTCCGGCGAGTGCGGTGCTGAAGGCTTCATCGACGGAGCCATCGGTGTTCAGCCGCACCAAGTTGGCACGCGTCACGCCGTTGAGTGCGGTGAAGGTTCCGCCGGCGAGAATCTTGCCGTCGGACTGCTGCTTGAGGGCGAGAACGTAGCCGTTGAAGCCGGAGTTATCGCCGCCGGCAACTATTCCAGCGTTGAACGCGGTGTCAGGTGAGCCGTCGGGGTTTAGGCGTGCGAGTCCGACTGTGTTCACGTCGTTGATTTTGGTGAAGTCTCCGCCGACCAGTATCTTTCCATCTGACTGCACTGCCACCCTGGTGACGTTGCCGTTTAATCCTGTTCCCTGCGCTGTGGTGAACGCCGTGTCGGGACTGCCGTCGGAATTCAGACGCACGATGTGCGGCGCCGCGACGCTGTTGAAGGTCGTGAAAATGCCGCCTGCGAGTACGCGGCCGTCGGGCTGAGTCGCGACCGTCAACACCCGAGTGCCGCTGCCGGGTCCGGTGCCCATCGCGGTGGAGTACGCGGTATCGAGGAGTCCGTCATCGAATACCGGCACAGCGTGCGCAGCAGCTGGCACGGCAACCAGCGCCGCCGCAGCGATCGCGATCGAAATGGCAACAGAGGCAATACGGCGCATGACTTCTCACTTCTCGCGCGGCCACCGGAACGTGAACCGAACCGCCATCGTCACCCGCAGCGAACGAGGCAACCAAGCGGAAAGACCTTGGTGCGCAATTTTGGGGTGCTAGCACTACATGAGCGCGCACTCGTGTGGTGGTAACCATTACGGATAGCGTCTTTGCGCTCGCTGAGAGTGACGGCTGTGACCGTAGCGGATGTCGTTAGCCTTGCGGCATGACTTCCTACGAAGGCCTTTCCGTCGTTATTACCGGCGCGAGTGAAGGTCTCGGCGCGACTCTCGCGCGTGAACTCTCCGCTCGGGGCGCTCGCCTGACGCTGGGTGCGCGCACGCAACCCGCGCTCGAAGCCGTCGCTGCCGACTGCGTTGACGCCATCGCATTTCCCACCGACGTCACCTCACGCGCGGACGTGCAGCGGCTTGCCGATCGCGCACTGGCCGAGCGAGGTCGCATTGACGTGTGGGTCAGCAACGCGGGTCAAGGAAACTCACGTCGCGTCGACGACCTTTCCGATCACGAACTCGACGCAATGCTGAACGTAAACTTGCGGTCGGTGTTGTACGGAATCCAGGCCGCACTTCCGGTAATGCGCGAACAGAACTCTGGCGTGATCGCGAACGTCTCGTCAGTGCTGAGTCGTTGGCCGCGCGCACATTTCCGAAGCGCGTACAACTTGTCGAAGGCCGCAGTGAACTCGCTCGGCGAGTCACTACGCCTGCAACTTGCCGAAGAGGGCTCGCCAATTCGGGTGGTCACCGTGCTGCCCGGGATGGTGAGCACCGACTTCAGCCTCAACGCACTCGGCGACGGCGAAGACATGCGCGCCAATCCGATGTCGCAGGACGTCAACGACTGCGCGCGCGTGATCGCCGACGGATTACTCGAAGGCCCGGCCGATCTCTACACGCGGCCCGAGAGTTACGAGGTGGTCACCGCGTACCTCGCGTCACTCGTAGGAAAATAGGCGACGCGCGATTTCCGACGATGCAGCCCTTTCTATGAGCGTAGACGGCCCGTTTCGGGCGTTATTTGCTCATAGAAGGCCACTACCTACGAAATCGTGATCGACACCGTTCCCGACTCGGCCAACAGTGCAGTCGCCTTGTCGAACGCACCATCGGAAAGCGGCTTGTCGGCGATGACGGCCTGCAAGTCGCCGCTCTGCTGCAGGTAGACCCAGCCACTCGCACTGCCATCGGAAGCCACGGTCATTCCCGAAGCGATCACCTTGGCGTTGCCGTCGGTGGTCTTGATGATCGCCACCTGCTTGCCCGAAAACGACGCGTCGGTGCTCAACGACACCCCGATGCGATCGGTGGGCGATGACACGGTTGATGTGACCGAGAAGGTGATGCCCTTCACGGTGCCACTCGGCGAAGGCTCAACCGTGGTGGGAGACGCCGTGGCCGTCGCGGTAGGAGTCGCACCGCCGCCACCTCCGCCGCTGCTGGAACTACCGCCACCACCGCTCGATGACGAGCAGCCCGCGAGGGCAAGTGAACCGGCCGCAAGAACGGCGCAGAGAGATACGGCAGCAGTGAGTCGGCGCATGGTGTATTCCAATCGTGGGGTGAGATCAGCCTACGCTCGGAAAAAGTGAACGTCGTACCTGCGTCAGCCAGCTTTCTTCACGAACTGTTCGAGAGCTTCTCGAGCGAGTGCTGACACCGTGGTACCGCGAGCGGCTGCGAGTTCTTCGGCGCGATCGCGAATTGTTGGCGAGAGTCGAAAGGTCACTTGTGGGGATGTGCCGCGCTTGCCGGTGAGGGAGGGTCGGCCGGCCTTGCGAGGGAATGCGACATCGGCTTCATCAAGCGCGGTGTCGTCAGACTCGAACTCCTCCGCCAGCAGCGCAGCCGTTGCTTCGCTGATGATCGAGCCGTCGGGCGCTGTCCAGACACTCTTCTTGCCACTCATCTCTTTCCCTCCTCGTATAGCGCGCGCCACTTCGGACGCAAGTCCATGGCATGGATCACCAGCAACCCGCGGTCCGTGCGAACCGCCATCACCTCAAGGGCCCTGCCGGAA
>CAIYMF010000069.1 GCA_903927265.1 uncultured bacterium
CCCCCTTCTGCCCGTTTCTGCGGGGTCCGAAACCGCATCACAGGAAGGGAAATCAGCCTGTGGATGACGGACGGGGAGCAATCCGTCGTTGAGGCAGGATTGCGTACGAGTCGACGCAGTGGCCGAGGTGATCCATCCGAGTTTGTCGGTCGCCACTCATGCTGAACTCAAGGCAGGAGTTGCCGCGGCTCAAGAAACGTCGGCATTGCTACGACGAATGCGCACTCTCGACGCGGGGCGTGACCTCACCATCTACGACATCGACGAGCGAGTTGCCGACGCGTGGGTTGTGCTTCGCAGCCACCTAGCGCTGGCGGGTTCCCGCATCGGCGCGAACGATCTGTGGATTGCGGCAACTGCGATGGCTCACGGACTTCCACTGCTGAGCCACGACACCCACTTCAGCGCCCTCGAGTCGGCGCCAGGGCTCACACTGCTGCGCGCGTAATTGGCCGAGCCGGACTGGTGCCGGTGCGAGGCGGCGTTGCGATGAGTGCCGCGTCGCGTTCCCGTGAAAATCTGCCGTCTTGGTTGTTTTTGGAGCCATATTCGGCCGAAAAACAACAAACACGGCAGATTTTCGTGGCAGGACTCATGAACTGGGGCGCGCGAACGCGCTAGGTGCGCGCTTGGGTGCCCCCGATGGAAAGGGGGTGTAGCCCGGAACCGGTTAGCTGCCGCCCATGGTGTTGGCAGCAGGGAACATCGGCAGCGAACGCAACCGCGTACCCGTCAGTGCCGCCCACGCATTGGCCAACGCGGGTGCGGGCAACGGAACTCCGGCCTCACCGACGCCACCGATCGCCGCACCACTTTGGATCAACGTCACCGTGATCGGACCCACGTCGCGCATGCGCGCCACGCGGTTGTTGTTGAAGTTGCGCGAGCTGGCCTTGCCACTTGAGAACGTGGTCTGCTGCCACAACGCCGAGGCGACTCCCTGAATGAGACCGCCTTGAATCTGCGCCTCCACCTGACCAGGGTTCACGGCCATTCCGCAGTCGATCGCGGCCGACAGTCGACTGATCACGAGGTTGCCGAGCGCGTCCTTCGTCACCTCAGCGGCGAGTGCTGTGATGCTGCCAAATCCGTTGGAAATCGCCAGACCTCGCGCGAAGCCCGCCGCCGGCGGAGTCGACCAGCCGAGTCCGTTCGCCGCTGCGTTGAGCACCGCGAGTGCACGCGGGTTGCCGGCCAGCAAACGCTGACGGAAGGCCAGCGGATCTTGCCCACTGGCCAACGCCGCTTCATCAATCGCCGACTCAACCGCGAACACGTTGATTGATTCGCCGACTGAACGCACGAAGCCCACGGGAACCGGCGCCTTGTTGAGCACGTACTCAACCAGTCGGTTCGGAATCGCCGCCGCGTACACCGTGCCGACGGCACCGTCGGTGTTGTCGTTTCCGGTGGCTGACATCCAACCGCGCTGGAACAGAGGCGACGGAGTGACAACGCGCGCCTGGTACGCCGACACATTGCCGCTGCCATCGAGTCCGACGCGCATGCGCACCAACCCGGTAGGCCGGTATTGGTCATGCCCGAAGTCTTCTTCGCGCGACCACATCAACTTGACCGGCTTACCAACGGCCATGCCCACCTTGACGGCGTGCGCGACGTAGTCCTGCTCGATCTTGCGACCGAAGCCGCCGCCGAGCAACGTGGGGTGAACGGTAACTGCCGATGCCGGCAATCCCGTGAGCGACGTGACCGTGCCGACAACCCAACTCACTGCCTGCGTCGGCACCCACACTTCGGCTGACGTCGGTGTGATGCTGACGGTGCAGTTCGGAACCTCCATGCACACGTGCGCGAGGTAGGGCACGGAGTAGGTCTGCTCAACTTTCACCGCAGCAGCCGTGAACGCAGCACCGGCAGTTCCAACGTTTTCGGTGAGCGGCGTTCCGGGAACACCACTTGTCATCAGCGTTGCGGCTTGCGTCGCGATCGTCGCCGACGTCATGGAACTCGCGGTGGCGGGAGTGTTCCACGTCACCGACGCTGCCGATGCGGCCTGCATCGCGGCCCACGAGTTGGTGGCAACCGCAGCCACCGCGTTTCCGAGGTTCACCAAGCTGGTGGCACCCGTGGGCAACGTCGTGGGCATCGTCTTGACTGTGCCACCGGGAACCGGTGCGTTCTTCACGGCCGCGAACACCATGCCAGGAACCTGCACATCGATACCGAATACCGCAGAACCGTTGACCTTGCCCGGAAGATCGAGGCGCGGCAACGTTTTTCCGATCAAACGGAAGTTGGCGGGGTCGGTGAGCGTGGGGCTCGACGGCGGAGTGAGTACCGCGGCTGCCGCGGTGAGCTGCGCGTAGGTGAGCGTGGCGCTGGTGATGGTGTTCGTGACGACGCCGTCCTTCACCGTGACATTTGTGCGCGACACTGACCATCGATTGGCGGCTGCCTGCAACAGCATCTCGCGGGCCTGAGCTCCGGCCTTACGCATGGCGTCGTAGTTGCCGCGCACTCCGTAGCTTCCGGCGCTGATGAATGCGGCGCTGTTCGGTGACGGCGCGTAGTTCACTTGCGGCCAACTGACGAACAGTTCTTCGGCCGCGGCCTGGCACAAGCCGGTCGCAATTCCCTGACCCATTTCAGCGCCACCGAATCCGATGGTCACCGAGTTATCGGAGTTGACGGTGATCCAGCCGGTGAGTGTGGTGGGCGTTGCGCCGGGAGCGATCGCGGCCATCGCCTTTCCGATCACACCCGACGACGCCGACTCGAGGCTGAAGATGACGAGCGCGCCCGCTGCTCCGCCAAGGAAACGGCGACGCGTGACGCTGCTAAAGAATGAGGTCTCGTTCACGGTGTCAGTCATCGTCATCCCCTACTGTCCGGTGGCCTTCTTGATGGCGGCCTTGACGCGCGGATACGTTCCGCACGCGCAGATGTTGCCGATGGCCGCATCAATTTGAGCGTCAGTGGGTTTGCCCGATGCCAGTTTGGTCGCACGCATCAACATGCCGCTCTGGCAGTAACCGCACTGCGGGGCCTGCACGTCGAGGAACGCCTGCTGCAACTTCGCGCCGGTGGCCGACGCGGCCGCGAGGCCTTCGATGGTGATGATCTTGACCTTGAGCACGTCTTTGACGAGTAGGTGGCACGACTTTTCAGGCG
>CAIYMF010000070.1 GCA_903927265.1 uncultured bacterium
CACGAGAAGCGACACGCGGCAGGTGCCCGGATTGATCGTTGCTCAGTCGAAAACGAGATCTTCGGTACGCCTGCGCTTCAACTCGTAGAAGCCAGGGATCTTGACGAGAACGAGTGCGGCATCCCATGCCTGCACCGCGAGGTCACCACGGGGAACTTTGGCGATGACCGGCCCAAAGAACCCGACCCCATCAATTGCGATCAGTGGGGTACCCATCTCTTCACCGTAGGCAGCCATCGCTGCAGCATGCGCAGCGCGCACGGCGTCGTCGAGTGACGTGTCAACCCCTGCATTGGCCAGTTCGGCGGGCAGGCCAACCTCAGCAAGTGATTCCACAATGACGGCGTCGGTATCCATAGTTCGGCCATCGGGATGGAAACGGCGACCCATCGCTTCGTACAGGGGGGCCACGGCGTCATCACCATGCTGCTGCTGCGCCGCCACCAGAACCCGCACCGGGCGCCAGGCGAGCACGAACAGTTCACGCCATTCCTCGGGAATCTCTTTGTCTTCATTGAGTACCGCGAGGCTCATGACATGCCAACGCAAGTCAACCGGCCGCTGGGCCTCGACCTCGCGCAACCAGCGCGAAGTTTGCCACGCATAGGGGCATCCCGGATCAACGTAGACATCAACGACGGTGCGCAGTAGATCAGTCATGGGCGCAGCCTACGGAACGTAGCGAAGTAGTGACCTTTCGGGTCAGGACGCCTGTCGCGGCGGCAACGTGACAGGATCGGGTGGTCCACGATGCCCGAAAGGCGGATTACTGTGCCGACAGGAATGAACCTGACCCGCGAAGAGTGCGCAGCACGATCACGACTCATCACGGTCAACTCGATTTCGGTCGCACTCGACCTCACGGGCCCCACCGCTGATTCGACGTACCCGAGTACAACCCGAGTGTCGTTTGAGAGCCATGAGTCCGGAGCGTCGACGTGGGTGGACGTTGTCGCCGAGACGCTCACTCGAGCAGTTCTCAACGGCCGCGATCTTGACGTCGCCGCGGCATTCGACGGAACTCGACTCCAACTTGACTCCCTCGAGCCGTACAACGAATTGCTCATTGAAGCGGACGCGTACTACATGAACACCGGTGAGGGACTTCACCGGTTTATCGATCCGGTCGACTCCGAGACTTATCTCTACACGCAGTTCGAACCTGCCGATGCTCGTCGCGTGTACGCCTGTTTCGATCAGCCTGACATCAAAGGCCACTTTCAATTGACCGTCACGGCACCCGAGCACTGGACTCTCATCTCCAACGCACCCTCTCCTGAGCCTGAACCAGCGGGCCACGGGGTTGCCCGCTGGGAGTTTGCCCCCACTGAGCGCATCTCGACGTACATCACCGCCTTGATTGCCGGCCCCTACCACTCAGTGGCCTCCGAGTACTCGGGGGTTTACGGCACCTACCCCCTCGGCGTGCACTGCCGCTCGTCGTTGGCCGAGCATCTTGACGCCGACGACATCCTCACGATCACCCGAGAAGGATTTGAGTACTTCGAGCGGGCCTTCGGCGTTGCCTACCCGTTCGGCAAGTACGACCAGGTGTTCGTGCCCGAGTTCAATGCGGGTGCAATGGAAAATGCAGCGGCCGTGACAATTCTTGAGGACTACGTCTTTCGTTCACGCGTCACTGACGCCGCCTACGAGCAGCGTGCCAACACGATCCTGCATGAACTCGCACACATGTGGTTTGGCGATCTGGTCACCATGCAGTGGTGGGACGACCTGTGGCTCAACGAGTCGTTTGCCGAGTGGGCATCACATCAGGCGAACGTTCAGGCCACTCGCTACCGCGACGCGTGGACGACTTTCCTCAACCTCCGTAAGGCCTGGGCCTACCGCCAAGATCAATTGCCCACCACACACCCCATTGCCGCTGACATGGTCGATCTCGATGCGGTCGCCGTGAACTTCGATGGAATTACGTACGCCAAAGGTGCTGCGGCGCTGCGGCAACTCGTGGCATGGGTCGGCGAAGAGGAGTTCCTCGCCGGACTCCACACCTACTTCATTGGTCACGCATGGGGAAATACCACTCTGGCCGACCTGCTGCGCGAACTCGAGCGTTCGAGCGGGCGTGACCTGTCGAACTGGACTCGCGAATGGCTGCAGACGTCGGGAGTGAACCTGCTTCGACCGGAGATCGCAGTCGACTCCGACGGCAACATCACCTCGCTGACTGTCATTCAAGAAGCAGCCTCCGAGCCCCCCGGCCTGGAGCCGGTGCTGCGCTCACATCGAATCGCAATCGGCTGCTACTCACTGACCCCCAAGGGCCTCGTTCGCACCAATCGCGTCGAGATCGATGTCGAGGGAGCACGCACGCGCGTTCAGGAACTCGTCGGAATCGCACAACCTGACCTGCTGCTGCTCAATGACGATGACCTCACCTTCGCGAAGACACGACTCGATGAGCGCTCGCTGCGCACTGCCGTAGACCACCTCGGACAACTCTCTGACAGTTTGCCGCGCGCACTGATCTGGGGTTCGGCGTGGGATATGACGCGCGACGGCGAAATGTCGACTGGCGACTTCCTTGCGCTTGTCATCACCGGACTTCCCCACGAAGGTGACGTCGGTGTCGTGCAGCAGGTACTGCGTCAGGTCAAGGCCGCCATCGACATGTACGCACGCCCGGTTAATCGTGGCGCTTACCTCGGGCGGCTTGCCGATGCACTGGAAGCCCTCGCACATTCGGCGGCACCGGCTTCCGACCACCAACTCGCGTTCGTGCGCGGTTGGATTGCGTCGGCATCGTCACCTGCCCACCTCGACCGAATCGCCAGCCTGCTTGACGGCACCACAACCCTTGATGGGCTCATCGTCGACGCCGACCTTCGGTGGACGATGTTGCACCGACTCGTTGTTCTTGGGGTTCGGGGTGAGACTGCTATCGGCGCAGAGGCCGACCGCGACCGCACTGCAACCGGCCAACGTCAAGCGGCCTTCGCGCGTGCGTCACTTCCTACTCCGGAAGCCAAGGAGATCGCGTGGGCGTCGATCATGACCCCCGATGGCCTACCGAATGCACTGCTGGAGGCAACGGTGGGTGGCTTTGCCCACGCCGACCAACGCGATCTGCAGGCAGCGTTCACCGATCGATACTTCGCGGCGATTGGCGATATTTGGTCGACGCGCACCAGTGAAATTGCGCAAACCATCGTGATGGGCCTCTACCCGGCACTTCTCGTAGAGCCAAGCACGATCGAGCGCACTGAATTGTTCTTGCGCGCCAATTCCGACCTTGCCTTCGGGGCACGTCGACTCGTGACCGAAGGGGCCGATGGTGTGCGCCGCTCGCTACGAGCGCGCGACGCCGACAGAGGATAGGTCGAGCAGAGTTACTCCGGAAGATCGGTGTGCAGCGAACCAGGATGGCGGGCCTGATCGCCCAAGGTGGTGAGCCCGTGACAAATTCCGCCGATGAGATCGCCCGCCGACAGCGACGACACCATCGACAGGGTCGCTAATGCACAGGCACGATCGTCAACCCACCGACGTGCCTGGACTCCCGTCACAATTTCGGTCGCACGCGAACCCGGGTCGACGGCCACAAGAACCGTGGTCGGCGACTCGGCGCCAAACTGCGAGTGCAATGCCAACGCTGAATCGCGACCGTCGACGAGCGGGCCGACGTATACGCTGAAATCCACACCACACCGAGTGTGTTCACGCGCCACGGCCTCTTCGATACGCGTCACGTCAATCGTGCGCAAACCTTCACCAGCGAGCACTTGCGCCTCCTCGGTCGTCGGTGCCACTTCCCGGCGTCGCCGAATCAATGGCGGCGCGAGTGATGGCATCGCTCTCGGCAGGTGCGCCTACCCACAGCGGCTCGGAAGTCCACGCTTGGCCCGGTCGGAACGAACTACGGCGCAACCACGACGGGAGTGCCCACAGGAACCAAATAATCGCGATGATTGCAATCGGGAGAAGTAGGAAGCGCACTGCAAACTCTGCGCCACTCATAGAACTGGCTTCAGTCACCACTACACCCTACCGACGCACCGCGGCGATCAGTCGAGCAACCCGCGCTGCCAATTCCGGGTCGGCCGAAAGGTCTTCGATCACAACCGCACGGCCATCACCATCGCACACAGGGATGCGCCAGTTGGGATGCTCTTGGTCGGTGCCCGGTTGATTCTGCGGGACAACGTCACCTACGAGATCGACGAGCGCAACGCCTTGGAGTCGGGACGGTGATTGGCCGAGGTAGGCGTGCAGTGCCACCATCAGCGCATCGATGTCGTGGTCACTTTCAGGTGCAAGCAGACCTCGCTGCGCGAGGAGCGCTCGGTACTCGTCAAGTTCAGCCTCGTGAGCGGCCCGTTCCTCCTGGACTGGCCGACTCAGTAACCCCAGTCGATCACGCAGTTCGACGTGCACTCCCGCGAGGTAACCCGCTGTAGGAGGTAGGTCGTGCACTGACACCGACGACAGGCACAGGGTGCGCCACTCTTCCGGCGAGATGATGCTGTGATCCTCACGGCGCTCGAACCACAGGATCGAGGTTCCGAGTACTCCGCAGTCACGGAGGTAGTCTTGAACCCACGCTTCCACGGTGCCGAGATCCTCGCCAACTACGAGAGCGTCGGCGCGGTGAGCTTCCAGACACAGGATGCCGACAAGTGCCTCGTGGTCATACGTGACGAAGGTTCCTTCGTTCGCCGCCATGCCATCTGGAATCCACCACAGCCGGAACAGGCCGAGCATGTGGTCTACTCGCAAACCTCCCGCGTGCCGCAGAATCGTACGCAACATGTCTCGGAAGGGCATGAACGCTTCCTCGGCAAGGGCCACTGGATGCCAGGGCGGTTGCGACCAGTTCTGCCCCACCTGGTTGTACATGTCCGGCGGCGCACCTACCGAAATGCCACGCGCCAACACATCCTGCAGGGCCCAGGAATCGGAACCTTCTGGATGAACACCGACCGCGAGGTCATGCACGACACCCACGCGCATGCCGGCCGCTGCCAATGCGGCCGTCGCTTCGGCTAGCTGCTGATCAACGAGCCACTGCAACCACTCGTGGAATCGCACGCGCTGCGCGAGTCGCTCCCCCGCCGCCATCACGTCGGCCGTGTGCGGATGCCGCAATTCCTCCGGCCACTCGCCATCGCCGAAGCCAAGGTCTTCTACGAGAGCGCACCATACGGCGAAGTCATGTAGTCCGCGACCTTCCGCAGCTCGGAACTTCGCGAATTGCTCCGAGCGTGCTGGTGCGAGTTCGATGGCATAGATCGCCTCGAGTGCCTCGACTTTGGCCTTCCACACCCGATCGCGATCAAGGAGTGCATTCGATGCGTTAAGTTCGCGCAGCGGTGTCGCCGACTGTTCCAGCGCCTCTTGAGTCGCAATGGGCAGATCGTCGAACTCAGGAATGTCTTCAATGCGCACGTACCACGGAGCGAAGAACCTCCGGGCCACAGGCAGATACGGAGATGGTGCGACCGGAATCAGCGGAGACGAGGCATGCAGTGGATTGACCAGCAGGAAATCGGCACCGTGTTCGCGAGCGGCCCACTCTCCTACCGCTGACATATCGCCGAGGTCACCCAGCCCCCACGACATCCGCGACCGCACCGAGTAGACCTGAGCCATCAGCCCCCAGACCGGCTCCTCGACCAAGAACTCGGGTAATTCCAGTCGACGGGGTGTGACAATGACCGGGCATGAGGCAATAGCAGCTCCGACCCCATCGCGGGCATGCACTGTGTGGTAACCGAGAGGCAGATCCGACGGGATCTCAAAGCAGGCCTCGCCCACGAGCACACCGTCGACATCGACCGGCGTCACATCGTGAGCGAGTTGTGCAAGGTCGCGCGTCCATCCCTCCTCGGTCTCAAGGTCGACGGCCACCGAGTCGCCGTGCGGCACATGCACCCAGAGTCGACCCGGCTGTCCCTGACGAACGACGAACACTGGAGGCAGGGTGCGCCGCCAGTTGCGCAGGCGATGGCGTTCCCACGCCTGCGCTCGCCCTTCTTCCGACAGAGCATCAACTCCGAGTGCCGCCAGCACCGCCAGCACTGTTTCGGCCGATACTTCGCGGAAGGTGCCTGCTTGGTCGTAATACGACACGGCCACGCCATGCGCGCGAGCCAATTCGGCAAGTTCGCCGTCGATGAAACTCATTGTCGAGTCACCACATCTCTGGCGTGCGATGCGCCCACGGTTCAGCCCGTTCGATCTGCGCGGCTAGAGAAATCAGCGTGGCTTCGTCGCCACTGCGACCCACGAGTTGAACCCCGATTGGCAGCCCGGACTCACTCCAGTGCAGCGGTAGTGACACCGCCGGTTGGCCGGTTGCGTTGTAGGCGGCCGTGAAGGGAGTGAACTTCTTCTGCGCGTCGAAGTCATCGAATGGATCATCGTCATTGCGCAATCCGCCGACCAGCGCCGGCGGTTGCGCCAGGGTTGGAGTGAGTACCGCGTCGAAGTGATGGGTCGATGCCATAGACGCGCGACTCATCAGTCGCAGCATCGATACCGCCGTGGCAATTTCAATTCCGGTCGTGGCAGCGCCGCGCGAACGGAGCCACTGAGTGAGTGGCTGCAGCCGAGACTCGTCAGCGGGAAGCACAGGAGTGAGCAACGCCAACACCGACCACAGCGATTCGAAACTGCTGACGAGTTCGGGACCGAAGGGCGGCGCGATGTCCTCTACCGAATGACCGAGAGACTCCAGGAGTGACGAGGCGTGGTCGTAGGCGGCCACGCAGTCAGGATGCACGGTGGCATCCGGAACCATCGCGGTGATGTAGCGACCGATACGTAGCCGGCCGGGTTCGCGATCGGCGTGCGACAGGAACGTCTCTCCCGGAGGAAGGGGCGCGGCGGCGTAGGGATCGCCAGGGAATGATCCGGCCATCGCATCGAGTAGGGCAGCAGCGTCTCGCACGGTTCGAGCGAGAGGACCGGAATTGACCAGATCTCCCACCGGATCGCGCAGCGGCCCGTTACTGATGCGTCCGCGAGAGGGCTTGATTCCGACTAGACCACAGACACTGGCGGGAATGCGGATCGAACCGCCGCCGTCGGATCCGTGAGCGATGGGGGCCAGGCCGGCCGCAACCGCGGCAGCGGCCCCACCACTAGATCCACCTGCCGAGCGAGCCACATCCCAAGGAGTGCGCGCGGGAGGTGCAACCGCATTTTCGGTGTAGCAGGGAAGACCAAATTCCGGAGTGTTCGTCTTCCCGGTGATCACCACGTTCGACTGACGAAGTCGGGTAACCAGATTGTCGTCACCCATGGGTACCAGGTCATAGGCGACTGACCCAAGAGTGCACCGAACGCCCGCAACGAAAGTGAGGTCCTTAATCGGAACGACGACGCCGTGCAGCGCCGGCAACTCGCTGACATCGCTGGCATCGAGAACGGCCTGCTCGGCTGCCCGCGCCTGCTCACGCGCCAACTCAGGCGTCTGGGTAATGAAGGCGCCGACCGTGTCGCTGAGCCGCTCAGACCGCGCGAGGTAATGCTCGGTGAGTTCCACCGGCGAGAGTTCTCGGCGCCGAATTGCTTCCGCCTGTTCCAGAGCGGTGAGGTCGTGGAGAGCGGCCATGCGCGCGACTCTAGCGCCTCCCCCATCCGCCTGTTCCGCGCGAGTCCATCACGCAGTGGCCCTCAAACGCGAAATAGCACGGCTAACTGATGGACTCGCAGAGAGGGTGGGGCAGTGGAACAGCGTCCGTGTCGCCTCAGCAGTACCCCTCCGTCTAGGGTCGTGGCGTGGTCAACTCCTCGGAAACTCGCGCCCCTCGCTACCCCGACGCACCACGCGATGACGTCGTCGATGTTCTCCACGGTCACGCTGTCGCCGATCCTTATCGGTGGCTCGAAGACGCGCAGTCCCCGCGGACCGTGCAGTGGAGCGATGAGCAGGCGTCGCTTCTCGCCGAGCAGGCAAGCACGTGGGGTGATCGCGACCAGTGGGTTCAGCGACTCGGTGAGTTGCTCTCGGCCGGAGGCGTCTCCGTTCCGGTGTGGCGCGGACAGCGACAGTTCCTCATGCGGCGCGAGGGCACGCAAGAGCACGCAGTGTTGCTCACCATCGATGCCGACGGAACCGAGCGAGTACTGATTGACCCGATCGCACTGGACCCCTCGGGATTGTCGACCCTTGACTCATGGCAGCCGAGCAAAGAAGGCAATCTGCTGGCCTACCAACTCTCTGAGGGCGGAACTGAGGAGTCAGTGCTGCGGGTCATGGATGTGGTCTCCGGGAACGACGTCGACGGCCCCATCGATCGCGCCCGCTACTCCCCAGTCGCCTGGCTACCCGGCGAGCAGCGCTACTACTACGTGCGGCGCATTGCCCCTGACCTCGTGCCCGAAGGTGAAGAGCAGTTCCACCGGCGCGTTTACCTCCACACCGTTGGTACCGATCCCGACACTGATATCGACATCTTCGGCGCTGGACTGGTGGTCACCAACTACTACGGAGTGAGCGTCAGTCGCGATGGCCGGTGGCTGCAGATGAGCGCGTCGGAAGGGACCGCTCCGCGCAATGACCTGTGGATTGCCGACCTCACGACCTCAGCACCCGAATCCCCCTCCCTGAGTCCGGTACAGGTCGGTGTCGATGCGCAGACGTCCATGGATGTTGGGCTCGACGGCCGTCTCTACGTGATGACCGACCTGGACGCCTCGCGCGCTCGACTCGCCATCGGCGACCCCACACATCCCCAGCCCGAACACTGGATCGATCTCATCGCAGAAGATGACGTCGCAGTTCTCGAGGACTACGCCGTACTCGATGGCGCCGAACTCGAACGCCCACTCCTGCTCGTACTGCACACGCGCCACGCCATTTCCGAACTCGCCGTGCACGACCTTGCGAGCGGCGCTCGACTCAACACCGTCACATTGCCTGGGCTCGGAACAGTTGCGGGAGTTCGCAACAGACCAGAAGGTGGTCATGAAGCGTGGTTCGGCTACACCGACAACACCACGGTGTCGCGCATCCTTCGATACGACGGGCGCACTGGCGAAGTGTCGCTCTGGGCGGATGCTCCCGGCACCGTAGATGTTCCACATGTCTATAGCCGTCAGGTTGAATACACGTCGACCGACGGTACGACGGTACGCATGCTCATCGTGTCGCCCACGGCCGATCCCGACCGCCCACGGCCGACGATTCTTTACGGTTACGGGGGTTTCGGAGTTCCACTCACACCCGGTTACTCAGCAACAGTGCTCGCATGGGTTGAGGCCGGCGGCGTTTATGTCGTCGCAAACCTGCGAGGCGGTTCTGAGGAAGGCGAACAGTGGCACCGCGACGGCATGCTCGCAACGAAGCAGAACGTCTACGACGATTTCATCGCTGCCGCCGAGCGACTGATCGCCGATGGCTGGTGCACGCCCTCAACACTGTCGATCAACGGTGGCTCGAACGGTGGCCTGCTCGTCGGGGCGATGATGACTCAACGACCTGACCTCATCAACGCAGTGGTGTGCAGTGCTCCACTCCTCGACATGGTGCGTTACGAGAAGTTCGGTCTCGGTGCGACCTGGAATGTTGAGTACGGTTCGGCCGCCATTGCCGAGGAATTCGCGTGGTTGTGGTCGTACTCGCCCTATCACCGAGTCGAATCCCGCACCGACTACCCGGCGACGCTGTTCACTGTCTTCGACGGCGACAGCCGAGTCGATCCTTTGCACGCGCGCAAAATGTGCGCGGCCCTGCAACACGCCACCAGCGGTGATCGCCCGATTCTCTTGCGTGCCGAAGGCGATGTGGGGCACGGAGCGCGTTCACTCAGCCGCACCATTGGTCTGTCAGCTGACGTCCTCGCATTCACCGCCACCTGGACCGGGATGCGATGAACTGGAACGACACGTGGGCGTGGTTCGTCGGCTCGCCCCTGCGCATCGCCCTGATCATCGTCGGCGCGCTGCTGCTGCAGGGTCTGTCGCGAATCATCATCCGCCGAGTCATCAACCGCTCGATTCGCCGCAGTTCGAGCAAAATCAACCGCCGCGAAACCGTTGGTGCGCAAGTGGATGCAGCCGCTGCCGAGGTACTGCTTCAGGAACGTCAAGTGCAACGTGTCACCGCAGTCGGGTCACTGCTGCGTTCGGTGGCGACCGTGGTGATCTGGTCGATTGCCGTCACGATGATTCTCGAGACTCTCAACGTCGACATCGCACCCTTACTTGCTAGCGCCGGCATCATCGGAATCGCCGTTGGTTTCGGGGCACAGTCGCTCGTCAAGGATTACTTCTCAGGAATTTCACTCATTCTCGAAGACCAGTTCGGCGTCGGTGATGTGGTTGAAATCAACTCAGTAGAAGGCACCGTCGAAGAAGTCGCCTTACGCGTCACCCGACTTCGCGACAAGGACGGCGTCGTCTGGTATCTGCGCAATGGCGAGATTTTGCGTGTTGCCAACATGTCTCAGGGCTGGTCGATGGCAAGTGTCACCGTGTCGGTGCGTTCCTCGGCCGACATCGACGAGGTGGCGCGGGTGATCAACGAGATGGGCGAGGTGTTGTATGCAGATGAGCAGCGCAGCGCCATTCTCGTCTCTGCGCCGAAGTACGAAGGCGTTGAACTGGTAAGCGGAGATGTCACCTTAATTCGCATCAAGGCTCGAACCGAACCTGGTGAGCGCCTTGCGGGTGGCCGCACCGTTCTAGAGGCAGCGAAGAAGGCACTCGATGATGCCGGCATCGCACTTCCCACGCTTGAGGAAATCCGCGACGCCGAGATGTAACCGGCCGACACGAGAGCAATGTCTGGCTCAATGGCGCAGTGAACACTGTCTCAAGAGGCCGATCCTGCCGATCTGAGCGACACTGAACGTATGCGCGCACTTGTCACAGGAGCTACTGGGTACGTGGGCGGACGACTCGTGCCTGAGTTGCTCGCCGCGGGCTTCGACGTGCGCGTTCTTGCGCGCCATCCCGAGCGGCTGCGCGACTTGCCGTGGCACGACAGCGTCGAGGTGTGCCAAGGGGACGCGTTCTCGTCCGAGGACGTGGCGCGGGCACTCGACGGCATCGAGGTTGCCTACTACCTCATGCACTCCATTGGAGCGGGCGACGATTTCGGCGACGCCGAACAGCGGATGGCCACGGTCTTTGCGCAGGCAGCGCGTACTGCAGGCGTGAAACGCATCGTCTACCTCGGTGGCATCGCACACGACACCAAACTCTCCGCTCACCTGAAGTCACGAGCGGCTGTAGGTGAAATTCTGCTGGCAAGTGGCGTTCCCACCGCATCACTCGGCGCCGCGACCATCATCGGAAGTGGCTCACTTTCCTTTGAGATGCTGCGCTACCTCACCGAACGGCTTCCTGCAATGGTCACCCCACTGTGGGTGCGCACTCGCGTTCAACCCATCGCCATTCGCGATGTGCTGCGCTACTTGGTGGGCTGTGCCACGATGCCTTCGGAAGTGAACCGGTGGTTCGATATCGGTGGTCCCGATGTGTTGAGCTACCAGCAGATGATGCAGGGGTACGCCGCCGCGGCCGGTCTGCGTCGACGCATCATTCTGCCGATCAACGTGCTCTCTCCGGGACTCTCCAGTCGCTGGGTTGGTCTGGTGACGCCAGTTCCTGCAGCCATTGCGCGCCCGCTCGTCGATTCGTTGAAGAACGAAGTGGTGTGCCACGAGCACGACATTGCGCAGTATGTGCCCGACCCACCCGAAGGACTTCTCGGCTTCCAAGACAGCGTGCGCCTTGCGCTGCAGCGCGTGCGCGAAGCTTCCGTCACCACCCGATGGTCATCCGCGTCGTATCCCGGAGCGCCGAGCGATCCGCTTCCCACCGACCCCGAGTGGGCGGGCGGCTCGCTCTACACCGACGAACGAGAACTCGTGACTGACGCCGATCCCGTTGACGTCTGGAACATCATTGAGGGCATCGGAGGCGAGAACGGCTGGTACTCATTCCCGCTCGCCTGGGAAGTGCGCGGTCTGATCGATATCGCCGTCGGTGGTGTGGGGCTTAGGCGCGGTCGCCGCGATCCCACCGAACTTCTCGTCGGTGAAGCGGTCGACTTTTGGCGCGTCGAAGAACGCATCCCCGGACAACTGCTGCGATTACGAGCCGAAATGCGCATGCCGGGCCTTGCCTGGCTCGAACTCGAAGTCACACCGCACGAAGGCGGATCGAAGTACCGGCAGCGGGCGATCTTCCATCCGCACGGACTCGCGGGCCACTCGTACTGGTACTCAGTGCTGCCATTCCATGGGATCGTCTTCGGATCGATGGTGCGCAATATCACGGGCGCGGCTCAGCGCAAGGCCATCACGTCGTCATAGGCTGGAGCGGTGACTTCCACGGAACCCACTGTGTACGAGCAGGTCGGCGGCGAGCCCTTCTTTATCAGTTTGACGGCCGCGTTCTACCGAGGTGTCGAAAGCGATCCGGTCATGCGCGCTCTGTATCCCGAGGGCGATCTTGCCCCCGCGGAATTACGCCTTCGCCTGTTTCTTGAGCAGTACTGGGGCGGGCCCACGACGTACCACGAGATGCGTGGACACCCAAAATTGCGATTGCGCCACTTTCCCTTTCCTATCGACGCCGAGATGCGCAACCGCTGGCTAACGCACATGGGCGCAGCGTTGAGTGAACAGCACCTTCCTCAAGAACTTGAAGACACCCTGTGGCGCTACTTCACGATGGCTGCGATCTCGATGGAAAACGTGACCGAAGGCGACCCCATGGAACGAGCATTCAGCCAGACGGTGAGCGACGAGGAGAAGCAGTGACAGGTGCATGGTGGCGAGATGCCGTCATCTACCAAATTTACCCACGATCCTTCGCCGATGCGAATGGCGACGGCATTGGCGATATCGCAGGAATCCGTCAGCAACTGCACTACGTAGCCGACCTCGGTGTCGATGCTGTGTGGCTGTCACCGTTCTACCGCTCTCCCATGCATGATGCCGGCTACGACGTTGCTGACTACCGCGCCATCGATCCGCTGTTCGGTTCCGTTGATGAAGTCGAGGCACTCGTCGCTGACGCTCACGGCATGGGACTGCGCGTCTTGATCGACATCGTGCCCAATCACACCTCGAACGAACACGTGTGGTTTCAGGAGGCGCTCGCCAGCGGAGTTCCGACGATGGCCGCCGAGGCTCGCACGCAATTCACCAGCGGGCCGTGGAGCCGTTACCACCTCGTGCGCGGCGAGAGAAGCGGAACTGCCGCTCCCAACAACTGGAAGAGCAACTTCGGCGGACCGGCATGGACACAACTCGATGCGACCGATGGTTCGCCGAGTGGTTGGTGGTACCTGCATCTGTTCGACCCCACGCAGCCCGATCTCAACTGGGAGAGCGTCGAGGTGCGTGCGGAATTCGAGGATATTCTGCGGTTCTGGTTCGACCGCGGCGTCGACGGTTTCCGTATTGACGTCGCTCACGGCTTGGTGAAGGAGCCGGGTTATCCCGACGACCACAGCGCAGCAGCAATCGCCGTCTCGGGCGACAACCCACCGGCACCGCAATATGACCAATCCGGCGTACACGACATCTACCGCGCGTGGCGACGCGTTGCCGACGAGTACGACCCGCCGCGGGTGTTCGTGGGCGAGGTGTGGGTTCAGCCCGCCGCACGGCTCGCGCCGTACCTTCGCCCTGATGAACTTCACACGTCGTTTAACTTCGACCACGTGCGCGCTCCGTGGTGGGCTCCGGGTTTGCGCGAAGCCATCGAAGTGTCGCTCGCATCGGCGTCTGCCGTCGGCGCTCCCACCACGTGGGTACTTGAGAATCACGATGTCTGGCGAGCTCCCACGCGCTACGCCCCCATGGCCAGCGACCCCGATGGCAGCGGATTCACCAGCCTTCTCGATACATCCGGCGTGTACGCCGCGCCTCGCGATTTGGTCACGGGTCTTCGTCGCGCACGAGCCGCCCTGCTCGTGATGTTGGCCCTTCCCGGTTCCGCGTACATTTATCAGGGCCAGGAACTCGGTCTGTTCGAAGTGCTCGATCTTCCCGATGAGTTACGCCAAGATCCGGCATTCCGGCTGACGGGTGGCGCGGCAATCGGTCGCGATGGCTGTCGCGTTCCGTTGCCGTGGTTACGCGACGGTCAGACGTACGGATTCGGACCGGCCGACTCGACGGTGTCGTGGCTTCCGCAACCATCCGAATGGGGTGCGCTGTCGGTGCAAGCGCAATCGGGTCAGAGCGAATCGACATTGGAACTCACTCGGTCGGCGTTGGCCCTGAGGCGAGAACTGCCCGCGTTGGGCGATGGCGCGCTGGCGTGGGATGAGCACGACCTCGGCCGCACGGTGCTGTCGTTCGTGCGACCGGCACGTGGCGGTGCCAAGGCAGTGCGGTGCGTCATCGCGATGGAGGGTTCGGCGGTGACGCTTCCCAGTGAATGGGGCACCGTGCTGCTCGCCAGCGAGGGGCCACTGGTGACCGACACTGACGGTCGCGTGGTACTTCCCGCCGACACCTCCGCCTGGCTCATTCCCCCCTCCCTCCCTCTCTCTCTCCTTTCCGCATGGGGGGACACTCAGCACGCATAGAGGCAGTTTTCTTACCCCGCGAGGTGAGTCGATCAGCCTCGTGCAACCGCCAAGCTGAGAGTGGGTGGCAGCCCGCTCGTACGAATAAAGGTCATACCGCCGGGAGCGGCAAAGCGCTTCCAGCCCTCACACGTCGAGGTTCCGATTTGCAGCCCGTCGTGCGGCATGAAACCCAGTAGGGACGCGGCATGCAGGCTAGCCAGCGGCAAACCACCCCAACCCGGCCGCGACCATACATCTCGGGCAAGGGCCTCTAATTCGGCCGTCGACGACTGGTCTGAGCGTTCGGCCCTCACCCGGAATTCCTCAACACCGGCGGCCACGATCGGACGCACATCCCCGGCAATTCCCCGCTCTGCCGGAAGCCAAGGGCCCCGTGGTGGAAGCACGGCGAGCGCTGCCACCGCACCTAGTTCCTCGGGCACAGGGAATGAGCGGCTGGTACCCCAACGAGTCGGTGACACCTCGCCGAGGACATCCCGCAAGCGTCCGGCGCTCACCACCCGATCAAGGGGCTCGTTCACCTCTGAGTCGAGAGGAACCGCAATGAAGGACAAGCAGTCCAAGGGCGGAACGCCGTAGACGCCGAGAGACTGCCCGGCAACCTGAACACGCACGCAGGTCCGTTCATCCCACAGCATCAGCCGTCGCAGGTAGGCCGCTAGATATGCGGCCTCGTCATAGCGAAGGCTCAAATGTGTCACCACGCCATTGTCGGGTCAGTTGTCCACAGAGCGCCAATCGGAACTGCGTCCTTGGGGTAAGAAAACTGCCTCTATGCGTGCTGAGTGTCCCCCCATGCGGAAAGGGGGTCAGGTGGTGGCAGTGGTGGCGGTGGCGGTGGAAATGAGGTGAGCCGCGAGTGAGTCGCGCCAGAGTTCGGGAATGGGAGCGCTGCGACCCGTCGTCGGATCGATACACACCATGGTCGCGCGACTGCGAATGGCGACCGTTCCGTCTGGGAGCGTCACCACGTGCACAATCGTGTACGACGATCGACCAATGTGGTCGAGCCACGACTCGACAAGGACGTGACCGTGCGAATGCAGAATCGGCGCCACGTAGTCGACCTCATGCCGCGCGATCACCTGCCCCACGCCCTCGAACGTGACACCGGCCGAATCAGCGGTAATGGCGTACCCCAGCTCAGTGATGAGTGCGATGCGCGCTTCCTGCAGAAACTCCATGGCCCGCACGTTGTTGACGTGCCCCATGAGATCGAGGTCGGCCCAACGAACGGCAATCTCGTGTTGCACGGCCATCAGCTGCGAGTGAGCTTGCGGTAGGTCGCGCGATGCGGACGTGCTGCATCAGCACCGAGACGGTCGATCTTGTTCTTCTCGTACGACTCGAAGTTACCCTCGAACCAGAACCACTCCGAGTCGCCTTCGTAGGCGAGGATGTGCGTGGCAATACGGTCGAGGAACCACCGGTCGTGGCTCGTGATCACCGCACACCCAGGAAACTCCAGCAGCGCATTCTCAAGGCTACCGAGCGTCTCAACATCGAGGTCGTTGGTCGGTTCGTCGAGCAGTAAGAGGTTTCCGCCCTGCTTCAAAGTCAGTGCGAGGTTGAGCCGGTTGCGCTCACCACCGGACAACACCCCCGACGGCTTCTGTTGGTCGGGGCCCTTGAAACCAAACGCACCTACATAGGCACGCGACGGCATTTCAACATTGCCCACCTTGATCCAGTCGAGACCGTCGCTGACGACCTCCCAGACGTTCTTCGCGGGATCGAGTCCACCGCGACTCTGATCGACGTACGACAACTTCACCGTTTCACCGATACGCAGGTTGCCACCGTCAGGTAGCGCCGACTTGTCGTCGGTCGCGCCTTCCGCCGCAGCAACGATCATGCGGAACAGGGTCGTCTTACCCACACCGTTCGGACCGATGACACCGACAATTCCGTTGCGCGGCAGGGTAAACGACAGATTGTCGATCAGCAGGCGATCGCCGAAGCCCTTGGTCAGACCGTCGGCCTCAACCACCAAACTACCCAGACGCGGACCCGGAGGAATCTGAATCTCCTCGAAGTCAAGTTTGCGGGTCTTCTCCGCTTCCGACGCCATCTCCTCATAGCGATCGAGGCGGGCACGACTCTTGGTCTGACGTGCCTTGGCGTTAGACCGCACCCACTCGAGTTCGTCGGTGAGGCGGCGAGCGAGCTTGGCGTCTTTCTGCCCTTCGACCTTCAGACGCGCGGCCTTCTTTTCCAGGTAAGTCGAGTAGTTGCCTTCGTAGGGGAAAGCGCGCCCGCGGTCGAGTTCAAGAATCCACTCGGCGACATTGTCGAGGAAGTACCGGTCGTGAGTAATAGCCACCACGGTTCCGGGGTACTTCTCGAGGTGCTGCTCAAGCCACTGCACACTCTCGGCGTCGAGGTGGTTCGTCGGCTCATCGAGGAGTAGAAGGTCGGGCTGCTGCAACAGCAATTTGCAGAGCGCGACGCGTCGACGCTCTCCACCGGAAAGCACGGTGACATCGGCATCGCTCGGTGGGCAACGAAGCGCATCCATGGCCTGCTCGAGTTGGCTGTCGAGATCCCACGCGTTCTTGTGCTCGATTTGCTCTTGTAGGGTGCCCATCTCGGCCAGTAGTGAGTCGAAATCGGCGTCGGGGTTCGCCATCTCTTCTGAGATTGCATTGAAGCGCTCGACCAAGGCACGCGTTTCGGCCACGCCGTCCTGAACGTTGCCCAGTACCGTCTTGGTTTCGTCGAGGTCAGGCTCCTGGGCGAGCATTCCGACGGTGTACCCCTGACTGAGCAATGCGTCACCGTTGGACAACTGCTCAACGCCCGACATGATCTTGAGCAAACTCGACTTTCCGGCGCCGTTCGGACCCACCACACCGATCTTGGCGCCGGGCAGGAACGACAGCGTCACGTCGTCAAGAACGACCTTCTCACCGTGCGCTTTGCGTGCCTTACGAAGGACGTAAATGAACTCAGCCATGAGGGGAAGCCTAGTCGGCAGGGGGCCCAGGCTGCGGTCCCGGTCCGAGACGCACCCGCTGGGCCCACGCCACAGCGACAATGATCACGGTGGTCGCTGCCAGAGTGCCCCAGGTGACTATTTCCCCGAGCAACAGCACCGACCAGACGAGCGTCAATGGCGCCTGCAGTTGTTGCATCTGCGCGCCCCGGGCGACTCCCGCCTCTGCCAGTCCCCGGTACCACGCGAAGAATCCGAGGTACATCGACGACAGACCCAAGACAGCGAGGCCGAAAAGTGACTGCGCGGTCACGGTGTGCGAATCGCTCGTCGCAAGCCAGATAATGACGGAAAGGGGGATCGTCAGCGGTAACGCCAGTACAACAACCCACGAAATCACCTGCCAGCCGGGCATGATCCGAGTAAGCACAGCCCCTTCGACGTAGCACCACGAGGATGACAACACCGCAAGAACGATCAGTACGTCCGCGACAGCGTCACCGCCCGAAAGTCCGCCTCGTGAAAGAGCGAAGACGATGAGGGCCAGAGTGCCTAGACCAGCCGCGTACCAAAACTGGCGCGGCATGATCTCCTTGGTACGCAGCACCGCGAGAACGGCAGTGGTCAGTGGCATGATCGCAGCGATCACAGCGGTGTGCGCGGATGTGGTGCGCTGCAAGGCCAAAGCGATCAGTATTGGCCAGCCAAATACCGCTCCTGCCATTGTGTAGAGCAGCGGGCGATACAGCGAGCGGTGCGGCCACGGCACCCGCTTCACCAGAAGAACCGCCAGCGCTACCAGACCGGCGATCACGGCCCGAGCCGTTGCCGTGAATAAGGGCGAGAAGCCTTCCAAAGCCCAGACAGTCATCGGCAATGAGAAGGAAAAGAGCACTACTCCGAGAAACGCCCAACCTAGGCCACCACGATGCGGCGAGGGGGCTGCACCAGGAGTGCTCACACAGTGACTATAGGCAGGATTGACTCACCACGACTTGAGTAACGTTCGGCGAATCCGCATCACTGCAAAGCGTCACGCGCCTCATACAGCCGGCCGAGCACCGCCGCGGTTACCACCGGCCGGGTGTCCGACGTGCGCGGCTGCGACTCGCATGGCGATGCGACGGCCATCAGGACTTCGCGTCACGGCAGCGAGGAAGTCGTCGCGGTCGACTACAAGCAGTCGCGTAGGTTCCATCACCGTGACGGTGCCCGAGCGCGGCATGTCGAGAAGCAAGCCCACCTCGCCAAAGCCGTCGCCGGCAGTCAGCGTACGTTGCACCTTCCCGTCAACCGCGACCTCAAGCGAACCCGACTCGACGATGTAGTACGAATCGCCTTCGGTGTGCTGCTCGATGACCACTCCCCCGGGTTCCCAGTCTTCCCAGTCGGCGGTGTTCGACAACCGGTCAAGTGCCGCGGGGCGCATCGGCTTGAGGAA